>JAINCO010000113.1:0-10480 GCA_036574095.1 Campylobacterales bacterium
GATCGATCAGATCAACACGCTCTCGGCCTCTAATACAAAATATGCTCAACGTATTGCATCGGCCTCACAAGAGCTCTCCCGTACCGCTGCTCTTCTTAGTAAAAAACTTGGAGAATTTAAAACTTAACAAACAAGAGCGGAAGAGTCTCTTCCGCTTTAATCATAAACCAACTTTAGCTTTCGCCTCCTCGATCAAGGCATTAAGGCTATTCTTATAAAGCTCAACCATCTCGGGGGTACTGGCTTCAAAGCGCGTTACCAAGACGGGTGTTGTATTCGAGGCGCGCACAAGTCCCCATCCATGCTCAAAATTGACACGCACCCCATCGATATCGACAATCGAGATGATTTTTGGGAATGAGGGAGCTGGTGCGGTAAGTAGCTTCTTGATCTCATCAATAATAGGAAACTTTGTCTCCTCAGTAACTTTAACCTTGATCTCATCTGTGCTAAACATTTTGGGCATCGAGGCAACTTCACGATCAAGGTCAACACCATGATGAACAAGCTCAAGGACACGCATCGCAACATAAATAGCATCATCAAACCCGAACCATCGATCATTAAAGAAAAGATGCCCACTCACCTCAGCAGCCAAATCGGCGTTGGTTTCGCGAATTTTTACTTTGAGGTTGCTATGGCCTGTTTTATGCATGATCGCGGTGCCCAATTTGTCAATTTCATCATACATGACTTTAGAACATTTCACCTCGCCGATGACAACTGGTTTCTTGCCGCTTCTGGCCATATCGCGCGCAAAGATCAGGGCTAACTCGTCACCCTTGATATTATAATGGGGCGTTAAAACGGCAATTCTATCAGCATCTCCATCAAAGGCAATACCAAGATCATTACCCTCTTGTTGCATCGTATGCTTGAGGTCTTCAAGGTTATGCTCTTCGCTGGGGTCTGGATGGTGATTGGGGAATGTTCCATCGGGCTCTACATAGAGAAATTTTGCCTTGATACCAAGTCTTGAAAGAATCTCAGGCAAAACAACACCGGCCACACCATTACCACAATCAATCGCAAGTTTTGGCGCAAAACCTCGCAGATGAGCAAACTGATCTACCAAGTAGGCGATGTAGCGCTCTTTAGCATCGATGGGGAAAATTTTACCGGGTGTTGCCGACTTTCTCATAACCCCACCCGAAGCTGCTATCTTTTCACCAAGCGCCGCAATCTCCTTGCCATAGAATGGAGCTTTATCAAGCGTGATCTTAAAACCATTATACTCAGGCGGGTTATGACTTCCCGTAATCATAATTGATGCTGCAAGGACTACCTCACGCCCATCAACGATCCAGCTAACGAAATTCGTAAAGTAGTTTACCCCTGTTGTCACAAGCCCCATCTCTAAGACATTGAGGCCTGCATTGATCAACCCTTCAGAGAGCCATGAATAGAGTTGTGGCGAATGAGTTCGCGCATCATATCCAACACCTACGAAAAGCTCCTCAGCCCCACGCCCCAGACGCTCCTTGATCTCTTCGCCCAAGAAATAACCAATGGCATTGACGCTCTCTTTGGTAAGCTCTTGCTGATAGATACCGCGTATATCATACTCCCTAAAAATCGTCTGCATCAAAACTCCTTCGCTAAGATCATCGCTCCACTAAGGGCAGCATTGTTTATTGTAGAATATTCAAGCTTCAGTCCATCTAAGGCAAAAGCAGGGATGAATGAGGGGAGTAAAGACTCCAAGCGCTCTTTAAAACCTGGTGTCTTTAACGCAACACTTCCACCCAACACAATCACCTCAGGATTAGTAACAAGCACCAAAGCCGCACAGGCACGCGCAATAGCCTCATAGGCAACAGCAGCAATCTCGCGAGCAATAGCATCGGGTGAGCGATCAAGTGCTTCCAGTGTTTTTTCGCTTGCACCCCTCAAGGCAGCATGGCGTGCTATCCCTGCACCCCCACCCCAAAGTTCAAGACAATTGGTTTTGCCACATCCGCACCTAAAAGGAGCCTCTTTCCATGGAAGATGTCCGACCTCTCCCGCAAGGTTGCGCTCTCCTCGTAAAATTTGTCCAGAATAAACCGTCGCACTCCCGATGCCCGTTCCTACAAAAAGCGTCGTGATCGTTTTCGATCCTGGGCGCATCGCAGCTTCAGCTCGAATAGCACATTTAAGATCATTATCGATCGCAACCCTAAATCCCTCTTGCCTAACACGATCCCAATCAAAACGGCTACAGTCGATACTTGGGGCACTGACAACCTCTCCATGCTCAACCTGTCCCGCAAAAGAGACCCCAATAGCCGTAAGCCCAGGATGCCCCTCTTTTAACCGGCGAAGAAAAGGGATAAGCTCAAATGAGGCGGTCGGCTCCTCTCCTTCGCTTTGGGCAAATCCCTCCTGTAGCCGCCACGCTGTCTTTGTTCCCCCAATATCCAACGCAAGCCAAGCTGGGAGTATCTCAGACATAGATACGAAAATCGAGAAAAGGAAAGATCGAGTCGCGTCGCTCTAATTGTGCAAGAAAATCGCGATCAACCTCCTCTTCTCCTTCAACCATCTCGGCAAGCTTATTAAAGTTGGCTATATGCTCACGGGTTCGCTTCACCGAATACTCCACCGCTGTTCGTGTCGTCATCAAAAATGCCCAATCTGAACTTTGGGCTAGCAATAGCTCTCTGGCCATCTGGTTAAGTAACCGTATTTTTAATCCATCATTTGTGAATTGATAAAGTCTAGCTAACTCAACCATCTTGGAAGCCATATGGTGAAGGTGGCGATAGATCCAATCATTTCCACTATTTAGCCAAACATCATAATACCCACCATCACCCCAGCTAGAAGGCGTGGGTCGAATCACTTGATTGGTTGAATACAGACGCAAGATCTCAGGAGGTGTTGCCGCCTTAAAGACCTGGTGCTTATCGATCTCTTTGAAGAGGTGATAGAGAAAATCGGGCCCCTCAAACCACCAATGACCAAAGAGCTCTGCATCATACGGCGAGACAACCATCGGTGTACGATCCATGTGGGCTGAGAGATGCTCAAACTGTTTGGCTCTGTTAAAATGGAAATTGGCCGCATGCTCTTTGGTTTTCTCAAATGCCGCCACAGCATCGTATGGCTCCTTCCAGTCACTGGGACCCGTCACACGCCAGTACTTCAACCCTGTAAAGACACGGGTACCATCGGGGCAGATATAGGGAGCAATATAGTCATGATCAAGCTCATAGCCAATATCTTTGTAAAAATCACGGTAATGAACATCACCGGGGTAGCCCTCTTTCGAGCTCCAAACCTGCTTACTACTTTCAGGATCACGCCCAAAGACCGCCACACCCGATGGCGTATAAACGGGAGCAAAGACACCATATTTAGGTGTTGGTTTGCCATAGATCAGACCATGCGCCTCCAAGAAAAAGAAGCGGATGCCATGACGCGCCAATACCTCATCAACACCCTCATAATAGGCACATTCAGCAAGCCATATCCCTTGTGGGGGGCGACCAAAATGGTAGGTATGGGCTTGTACAGCTAACTTGATCTGAACTTCGACTGCTTCGGGGTTTTCAGATAAAAGAGGCAAAAATCCATGAGTAGCTGTACAAGTAATAATCTCTAATACTCCTGTTGCAGCAAAGTGGCGATAGCCATTAAGGAGGTTGTAATTGAGAAACCCGGTATAAAAATCCTTAATCCTATGTAACCTCTCATCATAATAGCACGCGATGGGGTAAAATCTCTCATCCCCTTGTAATCGCACCTTCTCTTTGCTGCATAACTCAAGCAATCGATCGATATACGAGAGGAATTTTTCCTGAAGATGGGTATCATTCATCATCTCGGCTAACGGCGGTGTGACAGAGACAGTGAGTCGAAAAGGAACCCCTTCATCTTCAAGTTTTTTCAGATTCATCAATAGCGGAATGTAACTTTCAACAATCGCCTCAAAAAACCAATGCTCCTCCAAAAAATAGCCATATTCAGGATGCTTCACGAATGGCAGATGGGAGTGCAGAACCGGAACGAAATATCCTTTAATCATCTCTTTAATCCCTCTAAGAGCATAGCCGAGAAATAGGCGCGTCTGCGCTGCTCTTCTTGCATCAAGGTGCGCCACTCCTCATCATTAGCAAAAACAGTTGATGTCAACGGATTAACACCACTCACAGAAGCACGAATAATCTGCATCCACGACTCATGCTTACCAACCCAAAGCTCCTCACCGCTCTCTTGCGCCAATTCGTCTGATGGTAGTGTCGTCGTTCGAGAGCGCAATAATTCGACGAAATGACCATCACCATCCACAAAACCTAACACCGCGTATACACGCTCCCATGGGGCATGGATATTGACATAATGCCATCCCGACCAGTAGCTAAAAGCAATAGATGTTTCGATACGAAGCTTGTCGGCATCGACAATGTGTATGATACCTGTAAATCCCTGATCAGGCTGTAAGCCTGCCTCTTTGAGACGTCGCTTCGAAAGATCCCAATAAAGATAACTCCAATTGGCATTGACTGGCATCAGCACCAATCGATCATCCCCATAAGATTCAGGCAAAACCACCTCTTCTTTAGGTGTGGCTACGCCCTCTTGTGACATGGTATCGAGGGCATGGAGATTATCATAAGCACTGGGGGCGATACTCGCTTCCAATAGTTCTGACATATTTTTTTGCATTGGAGATCCTTTGAAAGCGTCAGTCAACGGTTTGTTAAATTATACAATAAGAATGTGACATTATTGTTAAAACACGCCTCTTTTTTGTCTATTTTTTAATCCTCTTGAGCATTAAGCCAAGCTGCAGCCTCTTCGGGCATCACAAAATTTACAAAAATCCCCGAGGAAAGCTCAAAACCTGCAACCATTGAGAGTCTTGGGACAATGTCCAGATAGGTCGGAAAGAATTGTCGATGCTCTTTGTTAAATGGTGAATTGTCTCGTCTGGGTGGCGTTAGGTAGTAGAGAATATTAAAACCGGCATGGCGAGAAATATGGCGCATTTTGCGAAGGATGGATGCCATCAGAATACCAAGTTCACGACTCCCCTCTGCTCCTAACGAGAGCCAATCCTCCCCAAGCGGGGCGATGCGTACACTAAAAGGATGAGATGAGGCATAAGGACAATAAGCGATAAAGTGGTCACTTCGATGCACAACGCGCTCACCCAACCTCTCCTCTTCTTTCGCCTCATCAACAACCAATGCCCTCCCTTTGCTAAGATAATAGGCCAAAGCCCCCTCAATCTCGCGCCTAACCAGAGGGGGAATAAACGGCAAGCCCACAATCTGACTATGAGGATGCGCCACACTCGCCCCGGCCATCATCCCATGATTTTTAAAGACCTGAATATAGCTGATATTAGGATCGTTACACAAATCAAGATAACGCAAACGAATCATCTCAAGAATCTTAGGCCACTCAAGCTCCCAAATCTCTTTGGGTGTCGGTGACTCGATAACAATTTCATGTGCACCATAGCCACCCATCCATTCAAAAAACCCTTCACGCCCACTCTCTTTAGGGCTTTCGATCTCCACAATGCGATAAAGATTTGGAACAACCCTAACTACCCACCCATTAGCATCGTCTAATCTTGCAATCTCATCTGGCGTCTTAAATTCATTACCCGCCGCAAAAAAGTCAGCGTGCCACTCCTCGCTGGCACACGCCGATAGATCAAGTGGGCGGCGTACACGCTTGGGAGCAAACGCAACCCAATTTTGCTTTAGCCGACAATACCGAAAATGGTTGCTCTTTTTGTCTTTCATGCAACCACCTCCAAACGAACATCGATCTTAATATGATCCTCACACGCCCAACTAAAAAGGAGCATCACACTTTGCATTGTCAGCTCAAAACCAGCCTCACTCTGACTCACGCTCTGGATTGCAAATGTCTTCAACCTTGCCGGGCGCGAAAACGAGAGTCTCCCCACCGCCTGGCTGAATGGATCTTCCCAGACAAATTGCGAGTCAATCAGATCAGCCTCAAGCAGCGCGACGCCATTGATTAGGGCGCGTTGAGGTTCGGCTAAATGAAGGTGAAATTCGCACATATAAGAGCTAGGTTGAGCCAATGTCCCTCTTAAGCCAAGCATCAATCCCTGATCCATCAAACGATACTCTTTGTGCAGTTGATGCCCATCACCCTCAAGCCAAAAATCAAGACGGTTTCCCTCATACTCATGTCGCACAAGGCGCAAAATTGACCCATTGCGCACTCTTGAAGCAACCCCATCCATAGTTGTCTCTGGCGGCAGAAGATGATCAATAAATCCATAGCATGGATGTGGATCATAGACAATTTCCTCGCGCAGCTCATCGGCAACTTCGTAGTGGCGCTCATGAATCGTCGTGGCTTCAGTAGTTGGCTGCTCTGGCTTATTCGTTGTCGCTTGTGCTTCAAGGATATAGTGATGATAGCTTTCTGGACGCCTCGCCAGGGTCGCCAACCAATTAACCCCTCGATCGCGTAGCGAAAGCTCACAAAGCCACCCGCCGCACGCTGCTTCAATCGCCATAAAAAGTGAGGGTGTTGTTACCTTATATTCTAAGCTCCCATCCATCATGAAGCGTGTTGGTACACAGATAAGATCTCTTTTTTGCGACAGTAGATCATCGGCCATAATCAGATAACGCCACGCATTATCACGCAAATTCGGTAGATACAATCCCCCAAAAATACCATGCCAAAAAACATCATTCGCTTGTGCTCGCCAAATCAATTCACGCGCTTGGCTATCCTCCCCTGCTCGCCTTGAGAGCTCGATCATCCTCTTATGAAGACGATTTGATTCGGGATATTTGACCAAAAAATGCTTCCAGATGCCACTTCCGCCTAAAAATGGTGGAAGCTCATCGCCAAGTGAGGTTAACATTTTGGTCATCTCTTCAAGTTTTAGCGCCTCATCAGATGGCAAGCTCCATTCACCCATCTCAGCATAGGAGGCGGTAGGTAAATAACACAACCCTACAGGCATTGAACGATCAAAGTGTTCGGCAAAGGTAATCGCTTCGATCTGTTCACCTTCAATCATCCCCTCAACAAAGCGCGCTAACCACCCCTCTTCATAAACAAGTTTTGCTGTTGTGGGCCAAAGTCCAAACTTCTCACCATCATCAAAAAGAATAGCTGTTTTTTTTGATTTTATAGCCGCATGCGCCTCGCTAACTTGCCAAAAGGGGATTTTATAGCGTAGCTCCTTGCTAATTGGATAGATCGCGATCTCCTCACCCCCCTCTTCTGTTAGAAAAAACCCTGAAAGCTCATCAGGATGGTGACCGACACGAAGAAAATGGTAGTCATCAACAAGCAGATACTCAACACCGGCCTTTTTAAGATCAGCGATCATGCCACTCTCCCAGACCCGCTCGGTTAGCCAAAGCCCCCGTGGTCTTTGACCGAAATTCTCATCGATATAGTCACTAAGTTTACAGATCTGCCCGATTCGATCAACAGAGGGGATCGATGCAAGGATCGGCTCATAGAACCCACCGGTAAAAAATTCGATCTGCCCTTGCTCTGCCGCCTCTTTCATCATTCCCCACAACACCGCATCATGGTGTTTGATAAAATCGAGAAGCCAACCACTATAGTGAACCGCAAAGCGAAAGGAAGGATAGCGGCGCACCACCTCGAAAAAGGGGCGATAACTTACTTCAATTGCCTTTTGAACAACATGATTAAAGTTATCCACAGGCTGGTGGCAGTGGATCCCAAAGAGCAGCTGACTCTTTGCTTGCCCTGCTTCTTCTGGTTGTTGACACACTTTTAAATCACCCACGCTGGAATACCTTTATCATCAAGATTAAGCACAATCGCGCTATAAAGTGGTGCTCGCTCGACCATCTTTTTATTGTTAAAAATCTTCACAACAATCTCCAATCGACGATGCTTCTCATCGATCAACCCTTTGAGTGCAATAGAAAGTTCAATGATACGATCATAGGCCACCTCGATTGGCTCGTCGCTAATGGTACCAAAAACCTGAGGAGTAGTAATGCCTGGCAAGAGCTTAAAACGGAGGTGCAAATGGGCACCCCCCATGATGTCAATACCAACTTCGTGTTCACCATCAAGAAGCTCATAAAAATGACCCGTAATAGCAAGGTAGAGGCGATGATGATCATGCCCATACCAAAGCTCATCCAGATGGAAGGCACTTGAATCCATTGCTGAGGCATCATATAAAAGATTGCAACGCCCCGCGCTTCGCCACTCAAAATAGTCACTTTCTCGCCCATCAATAACAGCACGCATCAACCCGATAGGCTCCCTAATCAATGGCGAGAGAGGACGGCTCTTTTTAATGGGGCGATAGAGCTCATCTGGAACCTCACGACCAATCAACTCATACAGATGCACCAGATGCGATCGAAAGAGGTTGTCAAAGAGTGGGGCTTGCGCGCTCGGATGATCATCACCATACCACCAAAACCAATCGCTTCCTTGCGCGATCATCAACTCTCGCATGACATCACGACGACACTCTTCGCTTAAACTCTCCCACGCAAGGCTTATCTCTTGGCGCGCTTTGGCAAGCAGCTCCCAAGCACGATTTTTTTCTGGATGACCGATCCATGTCGAAAAAACACCCCCGATCCAGCTTCCGCTACCAAGCCGCTCGATCTGCCCCTCCTCGATCTTTTCATGATGCGCTGCCTCGGCAAATGTTAAAGTCTGAATACCAGGATGGGTCGCAAGTGCACTATACAAAGCCTCAAAAAAGTCAAAGCCGTTATGATAGTAATACTCCCAAGCATTCTCTCCATCCAAAAAGACACACACCAAAGGATTGCCACGATAGAGTCGCCCAATCTCCTCAAGCCTTGCGATAAAATCAGCAGCTGCCTGCTTTGCACTCCAACCACTATAAGTAAACCCAATAAAATCAGAGAGCTTTTTATCTCTAAAAAAGAGAAGGGGCTTATTTGGATCTGAAACATAGCGCCATCGACGGTAGCGATCCGCATCAAGGTGTCGGCCAATGCTTTTAGCCAAGAGCTCCTCATCAGCCCCCACCCATTCAATACCATACTCTCCCAGCATTGAAAGAGCAGCCGGACTCAATGACCCTTCAGCAGGCCAGCACCCTTTGGCAGGTTCACCAAAATAGCGCGCAAACGACTCCTGTGCACGCGCAACATGCTCTTTTGCATCCTCTTTCATTGACAAGGTTATGTTTGGCATAACAACGGTAGGATCAGCATCTTTAGCAGCTTGAGGATCGATAAGCAAAGGAAGAATCGGATGGTAATAGGGTGTTGTTGTGATGCTAATACGCCCCTCTTCGGCCAGTTGACGATAAAAAGGGATGATTGTTGGAATAAAATCGATCAGTATATCTAATAGGTCAACTTTTTGCTGATGGCTAAAATTGGCTCCTTGGCGAAGCAGCGCGGCAACAATGGGATGACTCTGGCGTAGGTAGTTGCCACACCATGCTAACAAAAACAATACAGAAAGATCGGTGATTTCAGCATCGCTAAAATAGAGAGCAGCCACGGTAGGATCAAGATAGTATCCCTTTTTTTGATAGAGCTCTTGGTATCTTGGCAGTGGATAGATCATTGTCTTGTGATTAGCCCAAAAAAGAACCTCCAAAAGATAGGCTCGCTCTTCGTCTGATAGCATCACGGCAGGCTTATAGAGCGTCCTGATCAAGGGATCATTGACATGTTTACTACCATACTCTTCAAGCTGCTCAAGTAGTGAAGGAACCAGATTGAAGGTCGCTTTGATACCAGGGTGGCGCGAGAGCAGCCATGGCATCTCATAATAGTCTTTGATGGCATGCAAAAAAACCCATGGCATCGTATACTTTCCACTCGTATCTTGATACCAAGGCTGATGCATATGCCACATCAACGACAAATAGACCATCGCGCTACCTTAACATTTATCAACGATTAGGCATCTTCGGCAATCCAACGCTCGATTTTTTGGATAAAATCGCGATAGAGCGCCTCACCATCTTGCGCATCATCGGATTGAACGAAAAGATGGAGTGAATCGGCATGCTGATCGGGGATCATCAAAATCCAGGTGCGAGCATCAAATCGAATCTTCACCCCATCAACAAAACTGGCCTCATGCCCCTCGCTCTCTTCTCTAAATTTTCGCATCATCTTACCCTTGAGTCGAGCCGGGCAGTGAACCTCATGAACCAAATAGTAAAAATCGGGAATTTGGGCAAGGACTTCAGAGAGGCTCATGCCTGTTTGCGCAAGCATCTGCATGATTTTGACCCCGGCATAGATAGCATCGCTAATGAGGCTAAACTCTCTAAAGATAAAACTTCCTTGACCTGTCCCGATAAAGTCGTATTGCATGAGGTCATTAACTTTCATCCCAATCTGCTTGCCACGCTCGATTATCATGCCATCAAAAAGATAATCAGCGATATCAGGTGCCCATACGGGAAGATAGACCCTCTTTGCCTCCTCTGTCTTGTGAAGCAGATAGAGTGTTGCCAACAGAGCTTTGTGACCTGAAAGTCTGATCCCGT
>JAINCO010000114.1:0-16047 GCA_036574095.1 Campylobacterales bacterium
GGCATTATAGAGAAGGCGATCATCAGCTGTGACCTCATCACCATACCCCAATATTTTAAATGTTTGTTCAAAAATTGTTGATGATAGTTTTATTCGATCGCAGGTAGGATCAAAATCAACAATCGTATCGGCTTGGCCTGACATTAAAGTTGTAAAGACAAAGATATCATTCCCTTCACCCCCCCACAACTGATCGACTCCCTCACCTCCTATCAAAGTATCATTACCAGAGCCACCTCGTAGGATATCATTTCCATCTTGCCCATGAAGGAGATTATTTTTGTTATCTGCACTCAGTTGATCGCCATAAGGAGTGCCTTCAATATTTTCAATTGATGTTAGGCTATAAGAGGTCGACCGTGAGAGATCGAAGGTTACAGCATGTTCTAACTGCATAAAAGAGAGAGTATCATTTCCCTCCTTACCATCAATCGTGGTTCTGTTGATCCCTGATGTAATTATGAAACGGTTATCAAGGCTATTTCCTGTTAGGCTACTTTGATCTTTGACAATTCTTGCCTCTTCGATGTTATTGGGAAGGGTGTAGTTTGTAATCAAAGGCTCTACACCATCAATTCCTGCTCCATTTCCTTCAGAAACTCGATCTTGTATTGAATTAATGATATACCAATCATCTCCATCGCCTCCACTGAGTATATTTGTTCCTGTGCCCCCATCCAGCCGATCGTTTCCAGCCTCACCGTATAAGGTATCATCTCCTCCTTTTGCACTAAGCTCGTCGTTGCCATCACCTCCATAGATTGTTTCGCGCCCGTCATTACCAGCCAAATGATCGTCTTGCTCAGTTCCGCCGATTACATTATAAGGATCATCCTTAATGGTTACGGTGATTGTGTGGGAGGCGCTAAAACCTTGACCATCACTGACAGTATAGCTAATCGTATCCGTACCTATCACCCACTCTTTGGGTTGATAAGTAAAGATGTTGTCAACAATCTGGGCGATTCCAAGACTCGTGGTGAGTGTAGAAGGATCGTTCGTATCATGTTGGCTAAGCGAAAAGGTTATCTGAGCACCCTCATCAGCATCCGTTGCCCCTGTTTGTCCCAATAGATCTATTCGCCCTGCGTCTGTGCTATTTTCGCTTACCTCAAGCGATAGAGCGCTTGTTGTAAGGACGACGGGATCGTTGACAGAAGTAACTGTAATGGTGGCGGTGTAGTCAACTGTTGTTTTTTGATCTGTTACGCTAAAAGTAAAAGAATCGGTTCCATAAAAGTTTTGATTGGGCGTATAGGTAAAGGTTCCATCACTGTTGATAGTGATACTTCCCCCTTGATCTGTTTGAGAGGTAGCTACTTGGTAGGTAAGCTTCTCGTTATCACCATCGTCCTTTGGCCCAAGTGTACCAGGAAGACGCGTATCTTCCGATGTTGTAAATTGAAGCAGCGATTCAGATATTTCGGGTGTATCATCAACATTATTTACTGTTATGCTTACCGTATATTCGTTATAAGCACCGTTGGCATCTGTGACACGATATTTGAAAGAATCACTTCCGAAAAAGTTGTTTTCTGGGGTATATTTTAACTCTAAGCCGCCGCTGTTAATAGCTTCAGCGGTTCCATGCGAGGGGCTTGATGCGATGGAGACTGTTGCCGCATCGTTTTCTTGATCACTAACAGTAAGGGGAATAGTGAGTTGTTCTTCTTCGTTGGTGCTTGTGTTAATGTTTTGCTCATTAGTTGTTGGAGCATCGTTAACGGGGGTGACGTTGAACATCATCGTCTGGCTTGCTGATGTGTCACCTTGAGAATCTTTAACATGAAAATCAAAACCGGCATAATTATTCCCATTCTCATTGAGTGAGGGTTGGAATTTAAGCTTACTCAGATTTGATTGCGCAATCTCTAAGCCTGGAGTAACGGGTGATTGGTTGTAGGTTAACTCTCCTGAGCCGATGAGGTTGGTGATCACTACAGAGGTCAATGTATCGCCATCGGGATCGGAAAACGGAAAATCTGAGGATTGAAATTGATACGAACTATCTTCGTCGATCGTTTTAGAAAAAGAGGTGGTCGTTGGTTGATCATTAACGGGCGTGATAGTTACCGAAACGGTATAACCCACACTGTTAGCAGTAAAACCAAAACTGTCACTTCCTGTATAATTTGCGTTGGGTGAATAGGAGAATATACCATCTTTATATTCAAGGGTGCCATGTTGAGGATTCGTTATGGCTGTGACGGTGGTTGCTTCAATATCATTCAGAAAATTATACTCTAATGGTGCATCTTCCTCAAGGATGACTGTAAAGGTTTCCCCTGCTAATGTTACACTCATATTTCATCCTTCCTCATCTAAGATGAAGCTATTCAGCTTTACGATGAACAGCACATATTGTACCATAAAAAAGTGACGAAAAGGGTAATATTTTCGTTGTTATTGATCTCATGACGCCTTGACCCTGAATTTTAGCTTAAAAAACTTATGCGCCAATTTAAAATGGCAGTAAAAGAGGGGAATCAAGAAGGTACCATTGTTGGCAAATTGACGAAAGTTTTGGTACAATTACGAACCGATTTAAAGAGATTTTTCGTACAATAGACAGTATCAAAAGGCGAGATGAAGGTTGACCCTACCATGATGCAAACGGTTGCTAAATTAACTTTGCTATTATCATTGGTGGCCACAGCCTGGGCGACCGTCACCCCTTATGATCCCTATTTTGAAGAGGCAGGGCGCTATTATAACATACCACCGATCCTGCTTAAAAAAATTGCTGCTATCGAGAGCTCATATAGACCCAATGCTATTTGTCGTAACAAAAATGGCACGGTTGATTATGGGCTGATGCAAATTAACTCCATCCATCTACGCCGTCTTGCGCAGTGGGGGATCAATGAAAAGAATATCCTTGATCCTAAGATCAATATCTTTGCTGGTAGCTGGCTTCTCTCTGAGCACATTCGAAATCATGGCTTTAGTCTTGAAGGTATCGGAAACTACCACTCAGCAACGCCTGAGCACAAAAAAAAGTGGCTTGAGCGGCTTATTGGGGCGCTACGACAGCAGTAATTGATTATGGCAAAATCTCAACAAAAGCAAAAATGGTTTATAATTTCTAAAACCGGATAGAAGGAAGGTATTGATGCAGATGCAAGAGGAGCTCGAGAGCGGAGTCGATTTCGAGACGATGCTCAACGAAAGCTTTGCGCAGGCAGAGCAAGATGAACTGACAGAGGGGACGATCGTAGCGCTGACTGATGAGTATGCGATTATCGATGTCGGGCAAAAGATCGAAGGTCGTATCCCTTTGGATGAGATCAGACAGGTCGATGGGACGCTACGTTATAAGATAGGCGATAAAATCCCTGTTGTTCAGAGTGGGTACAGTGGAGACTACCCTGTGCTCTCCCATCGGAAAGCTGTAGCGCGCCAGAAAAACCGCGCGTTAATTGATGAGCTTGAGGGTAAAAACTTAGACGAGGCGACATTGCGTGGGAAAGTTGTGAGCTACTCTCGCGGAGGCTTCACTATTCAGACAGCTGACGGGTGTGAGCTTTTTATGCCTCGCTCACAAGCAGCCTACCGCGAGAACCCCAAAGAGCTCATAGGCAAAGAGGTGACGGTGTCGGTTATAAAAACTGACAAGAGCAACGATTCGATTGTTGTCTCTCGCAAACGCCTCCTTGATGCCAAAAGGCGTAATCGTAAAAAAATTCTTAAACGGCTCCTTGAAGATAAAGAGATTGTTAAGGGCGTGATTAAAAAGATCACAAGCTATGGAATGTTTGTTGATGTCGGCGGCATTGATGGTCTTGTACACTACTCAGAAATCAGCTACAAAGGACCTGTTAATCCTGCCTCTCTTTACAAAGAAGGAGAGGAGATCGAGGTTAAAGCGATTGATTATGATCCTGCAAAAAATCGCCTGTCGCTTTCCATCAAAGCAACAATGGAAGATCCGTGGGAGGAGATCCGCAAAGAGCTGGCTGCCGGGGATATTATCAAAGTTGTCGTATCAAACATCGAAAACTATGGTGCATTTGTTGATCTTGGTAACGATATCGAGGGCTTCCTTCATATATCCGAGTTAGGTTGGCAAAAAAACATCAAGCATCCCAAAGAGATTCTTAAAATCGGTGAAGAGATCGATGTTGAAGTCATCGAAATTAATCCTGATGCCAGACGCCTTCGTGTCTCACTTAAGCGCTTGATGCCTAAGCCATTTGAAGAATTCCGCTCCAAATACAAAGAGGGCGATCGTGTCAAAGGCGTTGTCACCTCTTTAACCGATTTTGGTGCCTTTGTTCGCATAGGACAAGTTGAGGGGCTTTTGCATAATGAAGATGCGAGCTGGAATAAAAATGAAAAGTGTAAAAATACCTTTAAGGTTGGAGATGAGATCGAGGTTGAGATTTTAAAAATTGATACCGAAAAAGAGAAAATCTCGCTTGGCCGTAAAAATCTGATCCAAAGCCCCATTCAGCAGTTTGCAGCTTCTCATAAGGTTGGCGATGTTGTGGAAGGAACGATTCGTGATATCAAGGAGTTTGGTATCTTTGTTCGCATTCAAGAGGGTGTTGATGCGCTCATGCGTCACCGTGATCTTTCTGCTGAACAGGTAGCTGAACTTAAAATTGGTGATAAGATGCAGGGTGAAATTACACTTTTAGATACTGCATCTGGCAAAATTCGCCTGACACCTCGTTTGGCTAATCAAGGAGCATCAGAATTTGTTGAGGAGGCTGCGATCAACCCACTTAAAAGCGCTCTTAAAGAGAGTCTGAAGATTTGATGAAACGTTTCTGGTTAGTGCTGATCCTTATCATTGGGGCTGCGGCAATAACCGGATTGTTGATTGCGCTTATTGTCTATAGTGCTGATAACTCCTTTCATCAGCCGATAGGCTGGACACCCTTGCAAAGTAGCGAAATACATGAAAGCGAGGGGTGGGGGTGGTTTGGCAAATTAACAGGGCAAACTGAAACACGTGAGCTTTATCCTGCGACCCAGGTTGAAGAGAGTTTTGATTGAGTGAAGGATTTACTGATGGCGAAAATTGTTGTATGTGATCATATTCATGCTAAAGGTTTAGAAATTTTGGGGGCCGCCAAAGATGTTGAGGTCGTCAACCTTGCCGATGTAGATAAAAAAACTCTTCTAACGATGTTAGGGGATGTTGATGTAGCTATCACACGCAGCTCAACCGATGTTGATCATGCGTTTTTAGATGCCGCTCCTCGTCTGAAGGCAATCGTGCGCGCCGGTGTTGGTGTCGATAATGTTGACATCCAAGAATGTTCGCGCCGTGGTATCATTGTGATGAATGTTCCAACTGCCAATACGATAGCAGCGGTTGAGTTAACAATGGCTCATATGCTAAGTTGTATGCGCGCCTTCCCTTATGCTCATGGTCAGCTTAAAAATGACCGCATCTGGAAGCGAGAGAACTGGTATGGGCGTGAACTTTTTGGCAAAAAACTTGGTATCATCGGTTTTGGTAATATCGGAAGTCGTGTTGGTGTACGGGCTAAGGCCTTTGGGATGGAGGTAATCGCCTACGATCCTTATATCCCACCCCATAAGGCGACGGATTTGGGTGTTGCCTATACAACCGATTTTGAAGATATTTTAGGGTGTGACATTATTACAATCCATACCCCCAAAACCAAAGAGACAATCAACATGATTACCGCCAAAGAGATTGCGCGGATGAAGGATGGTGTTGTTCTCATTAACTGTGCGCGCGGTGGTCTTTATAATGAGGATGATCTTTATGAAGGACTCAAGAGTGGCAAAATTGCATTTGCCGGTATCGATGTCTTTAACAAAGAGCCCGCAACCGATAATAAGTTGCTTGATCTGCCTAATGTTACCGTGACGCCCCACTTGGGTGCTAATACGATAGAGTCTCAAGAAAAGATCGCTATCGAAGCGGCACAACAGGCCCTTGATGCTGCTCGTGGTATCGGCTATCCCAATGCCTTGAACCTTCCTGTAAAAGAGAGTGAGATCAAAGATGAGATTCGCCCCTATTTTGAACTTATTCAGAAGATGGGATTTTTGGCTGCTCAGCTTAATAAAGGGGCAATTAACTCAATCAAAGTTATTGCTGAAGGTGAAATTGCTGACTATCTCGATTCACTTTTGACATTTGCTGTTGTGGGTGTGCTTCGTGAGTCGATTGGTGAGCAGATCAACTATGTCAATGCGCAATTTGTTGCTCAAGAGCGCGGCATTGCTCTACAGACACTCCCCAAACCCAATCAAAGTGGCTACAAGAATCGCCTCACGATCAAATTGACGACGGCCAAAGAGGTTACTATGATTAGTGGAACAATCTTTGATGAGACCAATCTGCGCATCGTCAATATCAATGGCTTTGAGCTTGATGTTGAGCCTAAAGGTAAGATGATCGTTTTGAAAAACTACGATGTTCCAGGTGTCATTGGTGAGATCGGAACAGTACTTGGTCGCCATAAGATCAATATCTCCGACTTTAGACTTGGCAGAGGAGGGGATGGCAAAGCACTGGCAGTTATCCTCCTTGATAGTGAACCTGATGCGGTTGTCCTTGAAGAACTATCTGCCATTCAAGCAACAATTTCTCTCTCCTTTGCAGAAATTTAATCCTTTGCCCCTAAAAAAAGGGGCAAAATTTATCTTATTCTACCAAACCCCCCTATCTTCGCGACGGTTAATTAAGAGGATTTTAATAGATCCTTATTTATAATATACTGCTTTTTTATAGAAAAAATAATTTAATATTATTTAATCTTAATCTCATCATGATAAAATTAAGGGCACAAGAATGAAGAGATGGTTAGCGCTAGCTCTCCTTCCTGTACTTTTATCAGGAAGACAGGTGACATTTCATGAGGCTGCGCGCGCAGCACTTGAACACAATGAGGAGCTCAAAAGTCGTGAATTGGAGGTTAAGCGCACCAACGAAGAGGTGCGTATAGCTCAGGCGATGGGGCTTGGTCGCGCCTCGGTAGGGATTACAGCCGGCTATACAAACAATCCTTTGCATGTTTTTGGCTCCAAGCTTGCCAGTCATGAGGCCAGTTTTGCCGATTTTGGGTTTGATCAGTTTTTGGCTAATATGTCTGGGTTAACGACAACTACTGCGGATTCAGTCTTGGCCATCAAGCCCGAGAAGCTTAATAACCCCAGTCCTCGACTAAATATCGAAAGCTCAATTAGCTATGAACTTCCCCTTTTTACTGGCTACAAACTTACTTCTGCTCGAACGATGGCTGATCTTCAGCGTCGCGCGAATGAGATCAAATTAAAGCATGATCGGAAACTCCTCGTGCGCGAGGTGTTGAATGCTTACAATGGTGTTGTCCTCGCTAAAGAGTTTATCGCAGCTCTTAAAATTGCCAAAACAGCGACATCTGGCTTTGTCAAAATGGCCAAAGATTTCTCTGATGCTGGGATGGCGCTTAAGTCAGATATCCTCGAGGCTCAAAGCTATGAAGCCGATGTTGATGCCAAAATGATCGAAGCAGAGGGGCAACGCGATTTAGCCCTTGCTTATTTGAGATTTTTGACTGGACGCGACGAGATCGATGATGTAACAGGCTATGAAGATTTATCGGCACAAATAAGCTCATTAGCTTCGATGAAGGAAAAAGCACTCGAAAATCGCGAAGACCTTGCATGGATGAGACTTAATGTCAAGACCATGAAAGAGAAGATCCGTTTTGAGAGTGCAGAGAACTATCCGATGGTAGGGTTGATGGCCAAGTATGGATTTAATGATAATGGCTTGACCCTTTCAGGAAAGCACGATTTTTATATGTTAGGCTTAGGTGTGGGATATACCCTTTATGACTGGGGTAAACGGGATGCCGAGATCCAAAAAGCGCGTATCGATTATAATAAAATGGCTCTCATGGAGAGCTATATGGGTAAGGGGATTGCGCTTGAGGTGGAAAAGGCGTGGATAGAGTATCGGTCAAAAGAAGGCGCGCTTCGCCAAAAAGAGGCAGCTCTGGCTTTGGCTGAAGAGGTTCTTGAGCAGATGCGAGGGCGCTATCAATATAGCCTTATTACGATGTCACAACTACTACTTAAACAAGCTGATGCGCAACGCGCACGCGCTGAAGTAGCCAAAGCCAGATATGAGCTTATTCGCGCTGCTGCTGATTTGGCGATTGCCCAAGGAATAGAGATAGTAAAGGATTAAACATGAAAAAATCGATTCTTGTCACACTTTTTATTTCATCATTACTTGCTGGAGAGTTGATCGGCGCAACATATCGCCTTGCCAAGACGACTCAAGGTAGTGCTGTTGAGGAGCGAGAGATTGCTGCAACAGTTTATGCGCCTCAAGAGACAATGGTAGCAACCCGTCTGATGGGTTATATCAAGACAATTGCTGTTGAAGAGGGAGATCGCGTTCGCAAAGGACAACTTCTTTTTGAAGTTGATCCAAGTGATATTACTGCGATGACCAATCAAGCCAAAACTGGGGTCATGATGGCTGAAAATAGCTATCTTGATGCGCAGCGCGACTATGAGCGCTTCAAAATGCTCTTTGAGCGCGGAGCTGTGACGCAGCGTGACCTTGAGAAGATGGAGCTAAATCTCAAGATGCGCAAAGATGCTCTTGCTATTGCTAAGGAGCAGCTTGCTCAAGCTGAAGCTCAGATGAAGTACGCACGCGTCTATGCGCCTATAAGTGGTGTCGTTGTTCGCAAGATGGGTAATCCAGGCTCGATGGCAGCTCCTGGTATGCCAATTATCGTTCTCTCCTCGACAGAGAAACTACGCGTTCAGGCGATGGTGAAAGAGAGCGATGTTGCGGCATTGAAAATTGGCGATAGCGTCACAATTGAGATTCCCTCGCTTGGCAAAAATACTCAAGGGCGCATCCAGGCAATTGTACCAGCAGCCGATATGGCAACACGCTCTGTTCTTGTTAAATTTTCGATCTCTGGAGTATCGGGTCTGATGCCTGGTATGTACGCCAAGGTTAAAATTAATGGCGCAAAAAATAGCGGAATAATGGTTCCTTTAGCGGCATTGACGACACGCGGTGGTATTCGTGGAGTCTTTGTTGCTGATGGAGGAAAAGCCCGTTTTGTTCCCCTTAAAGTCAAACAATATCTTCCTGATGCGGTCGTAGCCGACGGGATTGTGGCCGGTCTTTCTGTTGTGCTCTATCCGACTGAAAACCTGGTTGATGGCGCCGTCTTAAAATAAGGGAGTCGCATGAGTCCAGAGATTACAAACATACCACCTGAGAAAAAAGAGCCATTCAAACTCAATTCAGCTGGCCAGCTTGCACGCCAGTTTCTCTCAAACCCCATTACGCCTATTATCGCGCTTTTTATCATGCTGTTGGGCGTAATGGCTGTTTTGATTACACCGCGCGAAGAAAATCCGCAAATCGATGTTCCAAGCGGAAATGTGATCATTATCTATCCTGGTGCATCAGCCCAAGAGGTAGAAAATATCATTGTCAAGCCCCTGCAGCGCAAGCTTTCTGAGATGACGGGCGTCGACCATGTCTATGGCATGGCGATGAATAGCATGGCGATGGTGACTGTTGCCTTTGAGGTTGGAGAGAACAAGGAGCAGTCGATTCTTAAGCTCTATGATCGTGTCATGCAGAATATGGATCTCTTACCCAAAGAGGTCATGCCACCGCTTGTTAAGCCTGTCGATATCGATGAGGTTCCGATCGTGACGCTAACCCTCGCCAGTGAGCGCTACTCTGATGAGGAGCTTTATCGTGTGGCGCAGCGCCTGCTTGATCCTATCTCCTCTGTTCCTAATGTTTCTGTTACTGGGATCAAAGGAGGGCATAAACGACAATTTAATGTTATTGTTGATGGTCAAAAAATTGCAGGATACAACCTCTCTCTCGGACAGGTTTACATGGCTCTGACTGGGGGGACAAAAGCCTATCCTGTTGGCACCTTTGATGGGGATCAGCATTCGATTCCTGTCGAATTTGATGGTTTTATTAGAAATGCGAAGGATGTAGGCGATCTTGTTGTGGCTGTCTATGGGGGTGCTCCTATCTATCTAAGAGATGTTGCTCGTGTTGAAGATGGAGTTAATAGCCAAGAAAAGCATGAAACATACTTCAAAGCAGGCTCCTCATCAGCCTCTTCGTATGCCTTTGGTACCAAAAAAGTAAATCAAGTAACGATTTTTGCTGCGAAAAAACGAGGAACCAATGCTGTAGTTGTTGCGGAAGATATTCTTAAACGCGTCGATGAACTTAAGGCAGCACTGCCATCAGGCATTGAGCTTATCGTAACACGCAATGATGGAGAGAAAGCTAACCATGCCGTCAATGAACTGATCTTTCATATCTTTATCTCCATCGCTATTATTGTTTTGCTCCTCGTTGTTGCGTTAGGATGGCGTGAATCGTTGATTGTTGCCTTCACGGTTCCACTGATTTTGGGTATTACTCTTTTTATTGGGATGTTGGCAGATCAGACGATCAACCGTATTACACTCTTTGCCCTGATTTTGGCACTGGGACTTCTTGTTGATGCGGCGATTGTCGTTATCGAAAACATCCATCGCCACTTCGCGATGGCCAAAGAGCCGCGTGAAATTGCTGTAATTCGAGCTACCAACGAAATTGGTAGTCCGACCAATGTTGCGACGGCAGCTGTTATTCTTGCTTTCTTGCCCATGCTTTTTGTTACAGGAATGATGGGGCCCTATATGCGCCCAATCCCCTTCAATGTACCTGTAGCGATGATTGCTTCACTCGTTATCGCCTATATTTTTACGCCATGGTTAGCCTATAAATATCTACCTCATCATCATGACCAAGAGCCTTTTGATCTTAAGAAGACAAAAATTTATGCCTTCTATGATCGACACATCCGCCCAATGCTTCGGGTGCGGCGCAAACGCTACGCTTTTATGGGGGTTGTCATTGCTCTATTCATGGTGTCATTGACGCTTCCTTATTTTGAGCTGGTTCTCTTTAAAATGTTACCCAGTCGCAATACCAATACCTTCAACATTACGATCGATTTGCCGACAGGATCGACAATCGCAATGACACGCGAAGTAGCACAGTGTGTCGAGACGGTTCTGGCCAAAGAGCCAAGCGTTAAAGACATGGAGACATTTATCGCGACCTCGGGTATCATTGACTTTAATGGTCTCCTTCGTGGTTCGAGTATGAAACGAGGAGATAACATCGCTGAGATACGCGTCAATCTCATTGATGCTGCCGATCGCGATGAGCAATCGCCACAGTTAGTCTCAAGGATTCGACCAATGATTCAGTCATGTGGCAAAGCCACAGGTGCCAATATCAAACTGGTTGAGGACCCCCCCGGACCCCCTGTTCTTGCGACACTGGTCGCTGAGGTCTATGGTGGCAATGAAGAGGGGCGACTAAAACTGGCGCGCGAAATTGAGTCGATTTTTCGACAAACAGAAGGCGTTGTCGATGTTGATATGATGGCTGATGAGCAGATTGTCAAATACCGTGTTGTCCCTGACAAAGAAAAAGCTGCTCTTGCGGGCATTACAACCGAGCAGATTGCCCAGACTCTTGCAATGGCGCTTGATGGAACTGTTGTAAGTGTGGCTCATATTCCAGACGAACGGGAGCAGGTTGGTATTTTTGTACGCTTGGATAAAGATAGTCGTGGATCATTGCAAGAACTTAATAACCTAACAATGATCTCCCCAACAACAGGGCGACAGGTTCCATTGGGTGAAATTACCAAGGTTGTTCCTGTGATGCGCGACGCGATGATTACAAATAAAGATTTGCGTGAAGTCACAATGGTGACAGGTGAAATGGATACGAGAGGATCGCTGTATGCGCAGCTTGATATCTTCTCAATCCTAAAAAATAATGAGCAGCTATCAGGCTATCAATTTAGTTACGATGGCAATCCACGATTGACTCTTCAGGCTGTTGATAAATCAACAGGAGAGCACTATGAGATCAAGTGGGGCGGAGAATGGGAGATTACCTTTGATGTTTTCCGTGACCTTGGTGCGGCATTTGGAGTAGCGGTTGTATTGATCTATATTCTTATGGTTGCTTATTATGGCAACTTTGCAATTCCTGGTATTGTATTGGCAACAGTACCTTTGACATTTATCGGTGTTCTGTTTGGCCATTTTATTATGAATCAGTTTGTGCCAACTTACTTTACGGCAACAAGTATGATCGGATTTATCGCGTTAGCGGGTATTGTTGTGCGTAATGCTTTGTTGTTGGTTGACTTTACAAATGATCTTTTGAAGGCTGGTGTTGGGCTTGAAGATGCGATCTTGGAAGCGGCAGCTACGCGCTTTAAGCCGATCCTTTTAACAGCGATGGCAATCATTCTCGCCTCAGCGGTAATCGTTCTTGACCCTGTATGGCAAGGGTTGGCTGTTTCACTTATTTTTGGTGTAATGGTCTCGACCGTTTTGACACTTGTTGTTATTCCATTGCTCTACTGGCGCCACCTAAGGCGTAAAGGGGTTGCGGGTTAATTCAACCCCAACCTTTTTCTAACTTGTGGGTGCTTGCACCTCAAGAAGATAACGCCACAATCCACATAGCTTTTTAATATCTCTAAGCTTGAAGATATACACATTCATGTTCTTCAGCTTCACTTCTTTTGAAGTGTAAGCTGGAAGAGCAATAGCTTAAGTTCGCACAAATAATAACTCCGACCCTTTTTCTATCTCTTCTTTTCTCTCTTGCACATGAAAGACTGAAGCCATTTAAAATAATTATTCTGACTCCTTTTTTTCTTAAAAGACGACCGTCTCAATCCCCTTAAAGTCGGGTCAGGTAGGAAAAGAGCCAACTTGTCAAAGAACTTTTAACTGCATGAAGTATAGCTAACCATTTTTTAATTACGCCTAAATCGGCTTTTGCTAAAAAAGTTCGCAAATCGATTGGGGGCACGAGTGTGGACTTTTTTGGTTTGGTTGATCTCTTCTGCGCTTCTGTGAGTCTTTTTGTGTTATAATCAGCGACGATTTCAATTGAGGAGTTGCGATGAGCCCTGTTGTATTATTAGATACTGAAACCACAGGGGGTGGTGAGAGCGATCGTATCTGTCAAATTGCCTTTATTGTGGCGGATGGGGAGAATGTTGAGGCTTATATGAGCTATTGTCGCCCTCCGCTACCTATCTCATTTGACGCTATGGCCGTCCATCATATCACCAACGAGCGTGTCGCCAATGAACCACCGTTTCATCAGACAGAGGCGTGCGCTGTTCTTGAAGAGCTCAATGACGAGGGTGTAACGATAGCGATCCATCATGCTCCATTTGATTTGGGGATGCTTGCCAAAGAGAGGATAGCATGGAAGGGGCCAATTATCGATACGATTCGTTGCGCGAAACATATTTTTAAAGAGAGTCCGCGCCATGCCCTTCAATATCTACGCTATGCGCGCGGGTATTACAAAAAGGAGGGGGAACTTGCCAGGAAGCTCGGGATAAAAATCGAAGCGCACGATGCGTTAGGGGATGTGCTCATTCTCAAGCTTCTTTATGATGAGCTACTAAGGATAGCAGGTAGTAATGACGCCTTAATCGAGCTAGCCAAACAGCCGATTATTGTTGAGAAGATCACATTTGGCAAATATAAAGGGGAGAGTCTTGAGGAGATCTATCAGCGTGATAGTCGCTATGTAGAGTGGTTGCTCTCAACTGATTTAGATGAAGATCTTCGCTATTCTATCAGGCGTGTCGTTGCGCGCATCGCCTCATCCAAAAATCCAGCCGTCCGCACACCTTTAGAGAACAAAGCAATTCGCTGGGCCGAAGAGAACGGTGTGACATAACCTCTTATATCACCATCATATCTGTGGCACTTTTAATTAATGAGTGCCGATAGATGAACAAGTTTTAGTCATTTACTATCAACTTTCAGAGAAAAGTGTGGTATAATACCGCATTAACAAAGACGATCATGGAGGTTTTAGTATGGCTAAACATCAGTTTCAAACAGAGATCAATCAACTTTTACATTTGATGATTCATGCGCTCTACTCCCATAAGGAGATCTTTTTACGCGAGCTTGTGAGTAATGCATCCGATGCATTGGATAAATTGCAATATCTTACTTTAACAGATGAGAAGTATAAGGGACTTGCCTTTATTCCTCGCATTACCATTAAAGCTGATAAAGAGGCGAAAAAACTCGTTATTAGCGATACTGGTATCGGAATGAACGATGAGGATCTTGTCGAAAATCTTGGCACAATAGCTAAATCGGGCACAAAGAGCTTTGTTGAGAAGCTCACAGGTGATGCCAAAAAAGATTCAAGTCTTATCGGGCAGTTTGGTGTTGGCTTTTATAGCTCCTTTATGGTCGCTAAAAAGGTTGAGGTACATACGCGCAAAGCAGGCGAGGAAAAGGGATGGCTTTGGAGTAGTGAGGGTGATGGAAGCTATGAGATAATCGAAAAACCCAAAGAGAGCCATGGAACAGAGATCACGCTTCACTTGACAGAGGAGGGCGTTGAATTTGCCAATGAGTGGCGCGTGCGCGAGATTGTCCGAAAGTATTCAAATTTTATCCCCTTCCCAATTTTCTACATCGAAGGCGACAAAGAGGAGCAGATCAATAGCGCCAGTGCCCTATGGCGTCGCAATAAATCAGAGATTACCGATGCTGAATATAAAGAGTTTTATCAAACACTCTCCCATGATAGCGAAGAGCCATTGCTTTATGTACACACAAAAGCTGAGGGAACACTTGAGTACACGACTCTTTTCTATATTCCCGCTAAGGCGCCATTTGATCTTTTCCGTGTTGACTATCAGCCTGGCGTGCGTCTTTATGTCAAGCGGGTCTTTATTAATGACAACGACAAAGAGTTGATGCCTGTTTATCTACGCTTCTTGCGCGGAATTGTTGATGTTGAGGATCTACCACTGAATGTAAGCCGTGAGATCCTTCAGCAAAACAAGATCCTTGCAACAATTAAGCAAGCCTCGACGAAAAAAATTCTCTCTGAGCTCGCCAAGTTAGCCGAGAAGGATCAAGAGAAATACTTGAAGTTTTGGAATGAATATGGCCGTGTGATGAAAGAGGGGCTTTATAGCGATTTTGCCAATCGTGACGCGATCCTTGAGCTCATTCGCTTCAAGACGACAGTCGGTGAGGAGCTAACGAGTCTTGCAGCTTATAAAGAGCGGATGAAAGAAGGACAGGATGCGATCTGGTACATTACTGGCCAAGATGAGAAGCTATTGCGTGCTAGTCCACAGCTTGAGCGCTTCCGGGATGAAGGTATCGAGGTGTTGATCCTCGATGATGAGATTGATGAGATAGTCTTCTCATCAGTAACCACCTACAAAGATATTCCACTTAAAGCTGTCAATCGTGACCAGACAGGCGTAGAGGTGGCCGAGGATGTTAAAAAGAGCTTTGAGGGACTTGTGAAAGAGTTTGCCAGTGTACTTGGTGATCAAGTCAAAGAGGTGAGACTCTCGACGCGCCTGAAAGAGTCTCCTGCTTGTATTGTTTTTGATGCCAATGATCCTGGTGTTGCGATGCAGCAGCTTTTGAAGCAGATGGGTGGGGGCATGGAGCTTCCTGCGATCAAGCCTATATTAGAGTTGAACCCACAACATGGTATCATAGCCAAACTCAATCTCTCGACAGATAGTGCCCTTCGTGCTGAGTATGCTAAACTCTTGCTTGATCAAGCAATGTTGGCAGAAGGGATGAAGGTTGACATGGCCTCCTTCCTCGCACGGATGGGTAAACTATTAGAGAGAGCAATCTAACCTCGCGGGCTCTAAGCGCCCGCTTTAAGGGCTCTTATGAAACTTTTTCACCTTTCGCATATTGATTTGGATGGCTATGGCTGTCAGTGGGTTAGCAGCCATTACCTAAAGGATGCTATCTATTATAACTCCAATTACGGCAACGAAATTTCCGCTAGACTCTCGCAGATGGTTGCCGACATTCGCGCGGCTGGTCCAAACGAACCAATCCTCGCCCTCATTACCGATTTAAATCTAACAACACCACAGTGTCAGCAGATCGATAGTGCCGTTGCGAAACTTCAAGAAGAGGGGTACTCGATCGAGCTTCAGCTGCTTGATCACCATATCA
>JAINCO010000115.1:0-7090 GCA_036574095.1 Campylobacterales bacterium
GGCAAAGAGGCAGAAGAGGCGCTTGGTCGCGCTGGTATCACAACCAATAAAAACACCGTCCCGGGTGAGACTCGATCTCCGTTTGTGACATCAGGAGTTCGTTTAGGCTCTCCGGCACTAACGGCACGCGGGATGAAAGAGGCAGAGTTTGAGCAGATTGCCCATATGATCTGTGATGTTTTTGATCATATAGGTGATAGCGAGGTTGAAGCGGCAATACGTGCACGCGTCAAGGCGCTGGCTGAGAATTTTAAACTCTATGATCGACCAACTTACTAAAGCGGTCAAAACTAGGGGGCTTGTATGTACAATGTCGATGTCAAGTTGATCAAGATGCGAACTGACCACTACTGGATCAAGAATAATGCCTTAATGCAAAAAATTGAATTCAAAGGGCGAATCTTTTATAACAAGTTTGAGCGCGTCGACAAACCCCTTACCTCATCGGTGATGAACGACCATGCTGATGGAAAAATTGTCGTCGCTCATTCGCTCATTTTGCCAAATGATAAGGTAGAAAATATTGTTTTTGACTACAATGGTCGTGATCCTCAGCGTTTTTGGCATAGGGCACAACTTTTGCTTCGTGAAGAGGGATTTATTAACTTTACGGCATACAAGAGCAAAAGCGAAGGGCATCTGCATCTTTATATCCATAAAGGCCACACAACATTACAGGAGGCCTATCAGATTGGCAAACTTCTGTCAACGAAGTTAGCCCAAAAGCTTCCGAATCAATGGCGTGTCTTTCCTAATGCGGAACTGCCACCTGAGTTTAATATTCTTGTATTACCCTATGAGGTTTATGAAAAAGAGCGTGGCGCTGCCTGGTCGCGTCATATGTAAGAAAGGAGATGGCTGTGGAAGAGAAAAATGAGCTCAATGATATCCTATTGGGTGAGCCAGAAAAAGAGGGAGATAAAAAGCGCATCGTCTTAATCATTGCGGCTGTACTTCTTCTCTTTTTTGTGGTTGTTGGCGTCATGCGCTTTGTCAATATGGATGAAGAGCAGACAAAACCTGAGATCAATGCAACAAAACCGACCTCCCTTCTAGAAAATGAAGAGGCATTTCAACCAATTCCATTAGATGCCAATACACAAGAGAGAGCTGAAGCAAGTGATCAGAATCTTGATAGTGCTCTTGCTAAACTCAAGAGCGATTCAGTAGCTATTGAACCAACACAACCTGCCGCACAACCAGCGACAACACAGCAGACACCTCCGCCACCACCAGTAGCGCCACTACCTGTTAAAACAACCCCTGCACCAAAAGAAAAAGAAGAGCCACGACCTTCAAAACCAGCTGTAGTCAAAAAAGAGCTGCCCAAGCCTCAGCCTCAGAAAAAAGCTGAGACCAAACCAGCTCCTCAAGCTAAGCCAAAGAGCGAACCTATCAGCATAGAGGCACCTAAAACAACAACAGTGGCACCAGAGAGTCAAACGCCCAACAAAGAGGGAGCATACTACATCCAGGCTGCTCGACTCTATCAAAAAAGCCCCAGTAAGCAGCTTCTTGATGCACTAAAGGCTCAAGGACTTCCTTATCGCGTCAAAGACGATGGATCGACCATTCGTGTCATCGTTGGTCCCTTTAACAGTGAGCAAGAGGCGCGCAGCCAGATCGAGAAAGTTAGAAGCATTGCGCCAGGCGCCTTTTTGAGGAAGGAGTAAAGGAGTGATTTTTACCCGCTCCTTTCTATGCGATCAGTTTACCCCGATCGCTCTTTATGGTCGAATCAAAGAACTCTATCCTACAGAGATAACACAGTTTTTTGAGAGTGGTGTCAATACGATTGATGGCAACTTTAGCTATATTATCGTCGGGGCACGCGAGAGGCTTGAGCACCGTGATGGCACGACATACTACACCAATGATCGAGGCATCAAAGAGGAGGTTGACCCCAATCCGCTTTTATTTTTGAAAAGATATTACAGTCAGATTGATGCTGAGGCTTATCAAAAGGTAGCCGAAGAGAGTGGTGTAGGTTTTGTCGATGGGTTTATTGGCTATATCGGTTATGATATGGTCAAGGTTTTTGAACCAATTCTTGCAATATCGATGAAAGATCTGCGCGATCCCGCCGGGATACCCGATTTCTTGATGGTTCGACCCCGCCTGATCCTCTGCTATAGCCACAAAAAAAGTAGAGTAACCCTTGTAACCTCTCTAAAAGAGGTTGCATCATCATTTGATGATCTTGAAAAGGCGTTGCAAAAGCCTATCGCCTCGATGCCGCTTAAAGCTCCTGTTTTTTATGATGAGGGGAGGTTTGAATTTGACCGTGACGCCTTTTTTGCACGCATTGATGCGGCTAAGGAGATGATCAAGAGTGGTGATGTTTTTCAGATTTTGATCTCTAACCGCTATTTGCGTCATGCCTCTGTCGATCCTCTAAGTTTCTACCGAATTATACGCACCAAAAACCCCTCTCCCTATATGTTTTTGCTCGAGTTTGAGGGATTTGCGATTGCTGGAAGCTCACCTGAGGTGATGGTGCGACTTGATCGTGAACAGGTGTTGTTGCGCCCAATCGCTGGGACACGAAAACGAGGCAAAAACCGCGTGCGTGATCTGGAGCTTGAAGAGGAGATGTTGGCTGATCCAAAGGAGCGCGCAGAGCATATTATGCTTGTTGATCTTGGTCGTAACGATGTTGGACGCATCGCTAAAACGGGGACAGTGAAGGTTGAAGCGTTGATGCATGTTGAGCGCTATAGTCATGTGATGCATATCGTGAGTGATGTCGTGGCCGAAATTGATGAGAGCAAGGATATGTTTGATCTACTGATGGCAACCTTTCCAGCAGGAACCATGACGGGCGCTCCTAAAATTCGCGCGATGCAGCTGATTGCCGAATTTGAAGGGATGAAGCGTGGATTTTATAGTGGAACGATTGGCTATTTTGGGTTTGATGGCAATATGGATTCAACGATCACGATTCGCACCGCCCTCATCAAGCCCGATCTTTTCATCGCCCATGCGGGCGCGGGGGTTGTTGCCGATAGTATCCCTGAGCTTGAAGAGTTAGAGGTGCGCAACAAATCGGCTGCTGTTATCTCCTCTCTTGAAGAGTTAGCAACACTTGCATGAGACTTTTTGGTGTTGTTGGTAACCCTGTAGCCCATTCGCGATCGCCGCTTTTACACAATGCACTCTTTAGGTATCTTGGTTGGTCTGATCGCTATGTGCGCTTTCAGTTAGAGCATGGCCAAGAGATCAAAGAGGTGTGCTCTCGATATAAACTCAGTGGTGTCAATGTCACTGTGCCTTTTAAAGAAGAGGCCTATGCTCTATGTGATCGTGTTGAGGGGATTGCCGTAGATATTGGCGCTGTCAATACAATTCTTTGTAACAACGGGGAGCTTATAGGCTACAACACTGATGCTCCAGGTTTTTGGGCTTCGCTGGGTGAGGATAAGCCGCGTCGCGCTCTTTTGCTTGGAGCTGGTGGAACGGCGAGAGCACTAGCGTTGATGATGCGTCAAGAAGGGGTTGAGGTGACTGTCCTTAACCGCTCCGCAAAACGGCTTGATTATTTTCGCACGATTGGCGTTGATGCCTATGATTGGGACTCGTTTGTTGTAAGCCGGTTTGATTTGGTTGTCAATACAACATCAGCAGGGTTAGTTGATGATGAGCTGCCACTACCTCAGCCTCTTTTGACAAATGTTTTTGATCATGTGGGGCGTGGCTATGAGGTGATCTATGGTAAAGAGACCCCCTTCATGGCATCACTTAAAGCTCGCGGGATACCTGTTGTGGATGGAGCCTCGATGCTTGTCTGGCAGGCTGTGTTGGCCCAGCACCTCTTTACTAATCCGCCACTTTCTAACAATGAGATCGCACAACTAATGTTTCAGGCCGTTATATTATAATTTTAGCCTATTTGATCATTTTGTTAAGTTCGTCAAATGAAGTTTGACCACCCTGCGATATCGTACTCTCAAGTTCATCCATTGCCTTGTTGGCACGATGCTTGGCGAGCGATTCACCTATTGCCTGGAGCCGTTTTTTCTCATAGTCGATCAGTACTGTTTTTAAAATACAGGCACGCATAAAGGTTGTATTGATCTCATCCTCATACGAGACGCGGCTATAATCAATAGCACGCTGAATGAATATCGGCAGATCTGGATCATCTTTCCACTTCTCTATCAAAGCACGCTCTTCGGGAGTTTTGGCTCTTTTAAACTGCTCACTGACAGCAACGGTAATCAGACCATCTATCTTGCGACGCATCACGATGCGTGCCTCGCCTTTGGCAATCTCCACCGATTCAAGACCACCTTGTTTGTGTGTAAAAACACACATCTTATCATCTACAGGCTTCATATACCATGACGGAGCTTTGCCAATTTCGATCTTATCTTGCTCATTAAGATATTTTTGGAACATATGCTTCGTAAATGTCTCTATCAAGGCAGCAGCGATAACGGTGATCATCTTCTCATCCTCTACTTCGTCGCAACGACGTTAACATATAATAGCTGTTCTATAGCGCTGCTCAACTAAAATTAAGCTAAGTTTTTGTTTGTCACTCACCACAACTGTTTAAAAAGGATGGCTACAACGCTAACGTCATCTGTTTAAATTGCCTTGCTTGTTTGAGTATTTTATCCCAATAAGCAGCTGGAATGTAGTCATAAAGCTCAAGAAGTTCAGCGATTGGTGCTGGAAGTGGATTGTTGGTTATCGTAGCAGGTGCACTCTTTTTGGGTGTGATGCGATTTGATGGTAACGGAGTTCTTGCGGAAGAGCATAGACGCAGTAGCTTTGGATCTGGTTTGTCGTAGCACTCTTTAAGAATCATTGCGACATCCTCCTCGTGGCCTTTGTAATAGCGGCAAAGTGCCTCGACTGCATCATCAAGATGCCACTCTTGATGTTTAGAGAGTGTATGAAACACCTCTCGAATTGTTGCTTTACGAGACATGCCAATCATATCGAGTTCTTCAATGAGGGCTGTGATTGCATCATCCATTCAAAGCTCCTTTTTTTGTTTGACATTGTACACAACGATCTATAAGCCTCCCATCAACCGAGAGAGAGTATAATGAGATATTTCCAAAATCACGAGGGGGGTAGCGTGCGTTTTGTAGTACTAGCCATGACAGCAGCACTACTGATGAGCGGGTGTGGTTCGTCAGTGCTTTCAATCTTTAAAAAAGATGAGATCTACGAACGCGGTCTGAGTCATACTAAACGCGCCCAAATTATTAGTTCTCTAGAGACACGAGCTTACATCACAGCATCACGACTTAAAGCGATTGATCCAAAAACCTACCATACAGGTGAGAGCTTTTTGGTAGGGGTTCTTATCAGTGATGATCGACAGGAGGCCAATCAATCTGGGCTTTATAACAAGTCTCTCTCCTATCATCTAAATGGGTTATCGCCCCTGACCATCACCCCTATCGATGTCGAAGATCCTCTAGTAAAGCGGCTACCTCATACCAATGCTTGGAGTCGCTACTACCTTGTCTCGTTTCCCGATATTAACGGCTCGCCTGTGCTCTCATTTTCGCTCGAATCATTTGGAGAGGCGAATCTAAGCTTTGAAGCAGGGAGTGGAGAGTAGGGAGAGGTTCTGTCTCATTGCTCTCATCTGAGAGGATCAAGCGGTAGATGACATAGTTGACAAGAACCTTTTTGCCATAGTCGCGTGTCTCATCACTGGCAATGCGCTCCATACTCAAAAAAGGCTCATAGGGTTGGGAAAGATCGGCGAAAAGTCCATTAGCAATTCCTCTCTTCAAGGCCCCAAAACCACCATTATAGGCATAAGCTGTAAGTAGGGGATGGTTTGTTTGCTCTTCAAGCCAGTTTAAATGGATGAGGGCATAGCGAATATTGGGCTCAGCCTTAAAAAACTCTTCAAGAGCGACTTGCTCTTTTTTCTGTTTAGCGATGGCATCGATGACAAATGGCATCAGCTGCATCACTCCTACAGCATAACTTCGAGAGAGTGAACCTTCAAGAAAGCGACTCTCTTGGCGCCCAATTGCCAAGACAATAGCCTTACGATGAGTCGTTTCATTAGTCAGAAGTTCTTGAAATGGTGAGATGTAGTAGTGCCTACGAAAGTTCCACGCTCGTTCAAGAATATAGGCACGATAGTGTTCAAGTTCTGTAGTGTTATACCTTTTGGCCAGTTCAAAAAGCTCAACTTCACTGGCATGTTGTACGAAATGGATAAATGACCACCAACCAAAAGGTTCGGTATAGGAGGGGGCGGATGAATTGCTATCAGTGGTAAAACCGATCGCCTCTGTCTCGATCGATGGTCGCTGGGCAAGCTCTTCGTAGGCATACAGGGTATAAAAATTAAGGTCGCTGCTTTTAATTAGCTCAATAAGATCGTTATTGTCATGGTTAAGAATCCAGCGCCAAAAACGGGCTCGATCTCGTTGAAGAGCGGTTTTGGCTTTAAGTAAGGAGGCGTTGAGGTAGAGAGTTGCCTCCTCGCGTAATTGGACTTGTAATAAGGAGAGAAAAATCCAGAAATTGTGATCAGCGCTTAGCTCTTCTGCCTTAAATCCTGCAAGTGAGCGTTTAAGATTGCCTAAGCCACTGCGTATCGCGACCGCCTTAAGAAAGGCATCGATGTTGGGAGTTTTAGTAAGCGCGTCAAGTTGATCATGAGTAAGATTCACATCAAACTGCTCTAATCGTGGCGTTCCTCCCGCTGCTAAAAATAGCTCAATCCAGCGTCGTGCGCCTAATTGCCATGCCAAGGATGAGAGGTTCTCATCAGTTATGAGTCTAAGGGCTATGGCTTTCTCAGGAGAAAGAGGAGCCAAGCGTTCAGCAATTTGAAGTAGTTGTTCATTGGATAAATTCATCGCGGCTACTGTCGAAAAGGCAAGCTCAAGGCACTCATCATCAAGCTGATCAAAGTCACTGAGTTTGCTTCGGCTACACGCAACCATTCGCTTGATAGAGCCATTTTGTTCTTTAGTTGCCAAAGCATCAAGATGGGCTGGTTTGGGGCGAGTTGTCAACATAAAAAGATCGAGGCTTTGAGAAAGTGTGAGATTGGCCTCCATGGCCCTTAGGATGGCAAAATCGCGCACATGAGAGGGTTTTT
>JAINCO010000116.1:0-2531 GCA_036574095.1 Campylobacterales bacterium
TCCTCATCATCAAGAGCCGAAACAGCAATGACCATCAGATCGTGACGGTATTTTTTAATCTGCTTCGTTGCCTCAATACCTGACATCAATGGCATCATGATATCCATGAGGACAAGATCAATGCCTCCTTTTTTCACAATTGCGACCGCCTCTTCACCATTTTCAGCCTCAACGACCTCAATCGGAGGATAGTTGCTTTTAAGAACCAATAATCTTAAGATCTGCCGGTTGATCTTCTCATCATCCACAATCAATACACGGATCATCACAACTCTCCTTATGAAGAATAAAGTAGCTTAGAGAGCATTTGCGCTACTTCCATATAGTCGCGTGCAGCGCGCCCTTTGGGATCATACAACGAAAGAGGCAGACGCGCTTCAAAAGCTTCGGCCGCCTTGATATCAAGCCGTATGGGCGGGAGAAACTTCTCTTCACCAAAAAGTTGTCGAAGATTTGCAACACTTTGGCGATGAGAGGGAAGGTGGGCATTATACATCACAGGTAGCACGCGCACAAGGCCGATTGAATGGCCAAGAGTCGCGCCTGTCTGAAAAAGAGCACGCACCATCTGCCTCACACCAACCTCTCCAAGAAAGTGGGGCAAAACTGGAATAATCACAGCATCCGCAACAGCCAAGGCATTTTTAAGCAGCGCATCATAGGTAGGGGGCGTATCAATGATACATAAATCAAAAAACTCCCCAACACCTTCAGCAGTGAGTCGCTCACGAAGGACAAACTCTCCTATGGGCTCAGAAAGTGGATCAAAGAGGTCATTGGCTGGCGAGAGCGTTAGGTTTTTGACAGCCGTTGGCACAAAGGTAAAACTGAGGGCATTGCCACTAAAAATCGAATGAAAGCCTCCTTCGCGAACAGGCCTTGCCCCCACACCAATACTCGCATGGCCTTGGGTGTCAAAATCTAAAAGTAGCACCTTCTTTCCCTGCTGCGCCATTGCTGCAGCAACATTGACAGCTGTCGTTGATTTAGCACTACCTCCTTTACGATTACTAACAACAACCGTCTTCACGCAACCAAAATCCCTCCAACGCTTTTTGCCAAGCTTTTCCACTTCTATCCGTAACAAACGACGCCCCAAAAAGGGCCTTGTAGGCCAAGAGCACCTGAAGCACTCCTGTATGCATATCGCGACACTCTTCTAATTGAAAGACAACAGGATCTGGTGCAAGTTGCGCAAGCTGCATTCGAAGCTCAGGAACCACCGAAACGTCAACAAAGCCATCAAGACGAATCGCATAGCCGTGACAAGAGATACTCATAAACTTACCTCCTTAAGGGCTATCTGCTCTTTGATACTAAAAAGTCGTATCGGATCAACTATCAAAATGATCTGCCCATTACCCAAGAGCGCGGTGCCTGAGAGGAGAGGATGTCCTGAGAGGATCCCATCAAGGGGCTTTTGGACAACATCAATCTGTCCTAAAAGCTGATTGACAACCATCCCCACAAGATTGCCTTTGATATTCAAGATCACAATAGGAAGCTCCTCACTAATCCCCTCTATATCAAGCATCGATGGGACAAAAAGAAGTGGCATTACCTCGCCTCGGATATTGATCGCGGGGCGGTTATGGATCGTCACAATTCCATCTCGTGCAATCTTGACTGTCTCTTTGACAAAATCCATCGGGAAGCCATAGTGAACCCCTCGCATCGAGACATGTAGCAGTGTTGTCACCGCCAGAGACACTGGGATTGTCATAGTAATTTTTGTTCCAATCCCCACACGACTCTCGATGCGCACTGTCCCGCCAAAGCTCTCGATCGATTTTTTAACGACATCCATACCAACGCCACGACCAGAGTATTCACTGATCTGTTCAGCCGTCGAAAGGCCTGGTAGCATCACAAGCTCAACACGCGCCTCTTCACTGAGTGCCTCGATCTGCTCTAGTGTCATCAATCCCTTTTCGAGAACCTTGCGCACAACACGGCTGGTATCGATCCCTCTACCATCATCGATAATCTCAATCACAACGCGATCAGATTGGTTAAAGGCGCGCATGATTAACTCGCCAGTCTCCTTCTTACCCATCGCAACACGCTCTGATGGCGTTTCGATGCCATGATCTAGCGAGTTTCTGACAATATGAACCAAAGGATCGGCCAACATCTCGATGATATTCTTATCAAGTTTGGTCTCTGCGCCCTCTTGCTCGAGGTGAACCTTTTTACCAAGTTTTTTGGAGATATCGCGTACAAGTTTCGGATAGCGATCAAAGACATAGCTAATAGGCAACATCCGCATGCCCATCACGAGATCCTGAAGCTGGTCGGATAGGCGCCCGATCAAAAAGGATTTTTCCAAAATAGCCTTTTTCGCCCGCTCCCCATCCATCGAGACAATCTCTTCAGCCAAGTAAGGAAGTGAGTTTTTGGCGACCAAGAGCTCACCAGCCAAACTCATCAGCTTATCAACTGTCTCTTGCTCAACCCTAATCGTCTTGCCTATAATATCGCGTTTGCCCTCAACTGCCTCACCTTGTTGTACAGGCGGGGCGGAGGGGGCA
>JAINCO010000117.1:0-2211 GCA_036574095.1 Campylobacterales bacterium
CTGAGATGATCGATCGCCTCTCCTTATCACTAAAATTAGAAAACCACACTATCGAGCTTAAAACCTCTGCGTTTGAGATCGAACCTTTGGTGCAAGAGGTCTGCTCGATGCTGCAGCAAAAATATCAGGGGAGAGTGATAATTATTTTGGGCGAAGGGTGCAGTGTGGTTGCTGATCGAACGCTCATCTACCTTGTTCTTGTTAATCTTATCGATAATGCCTTGAAATACTCAAAAGATGAAGTCTATGTCTCGATGTCAGTTGAAGATCGTCACTGTCGCGTTACGGTTCGTGATCAAGGCGTTGGCATCGAAGAACGAGAAATCAAAAACATCACAAAGAAGTTCTATCGTGTTGATCGCTATAGCTGGGATAACTCCTTGGGGATTGGACTCTCAATGGTCGATTATGTGCTGCGTTTGCACGGCTCTGTTTTGTCAATCAAAAGCACCATTGGTAAAGGTTCGGAATTTTCATTTACCTTAGAGTTAGCTACGCCACCAACATCTCTTGGCGCCACTCCAGAAAAATCTTAACCAAAATTCCTCATCTTTTTCTACTAGAGTTGTGTCATCAATTCATTCATTTGACATAGAAAATAGCGTATTGTAGCTATTTCTGTCATAGTAATGTCACACTCTTGCGTTAGACTTCCTGTGTTAAAATTCTTTAGGAGAGATGACAAATGAAAAAACGCGCCCTTTTAGCCCTTGCGGCTCTTCCTCTTATGGCAGTTGCCGGTACAAATGATCCTGCTTTGGATCTGATGATTCAGAAGATGATTGAGAAGGGCATTATGCCCGGTGATGAGGCTCAGGATTTTGCGGCAGAGGTTAAGAATGCTGTCGCTGAGCGTAATAAGTCTTTAAAACCCAAAGGCATCGAAGTCAAATCAAAGGCCAAGAAGATCGAGTTTAGCGGTACGCATTATCTTGGTTACACGATGGCTAGACCTGACGACAAGAACGAAACAGTTGGCAATTCAGCCGGCTTTGAGTTCCGCCGCAACTATGTTCAGCTTAAGGCTTACTGGAATGACACCGACTATGCGCGTGTAACCCTTGATGCTACAAAAGAAATTGGCAGCAGCACTACATACGCTAATGCCTATTTCAAGTACGCCTATATCTGGTTGGAAGAGCCCTTTAAAAATATGGGTATTCCAGGACTTGGTATGGAGTTTGGTGTGGCTCATCGCCCCTGGATCGACTACGAAGAGCACAACGGCTGGTACTATCGCTCGTTTAACAAGGTTGCCCTTGAGCACAAAACAACCACAACCGAGCATGGACCTGACCTTGTAAACTCAGCTGACCTTGGTGTGAATGTTAAATACAAATCACCCATGTTTAGCTCAGAGATCGGTATCTATAACGGTGAGGGTTATCATGCCGACAAAGCAGCTAAAAATCAGTATAACAGCACTGATCTTTCACTTGAGTGGCGTTTGACGGGCCATCTGATGGGTGATGGTACAAAAGTTGGTAAATATGATCGTACCAAAGATGAGTTTGCTCAAGTAAGCTTCTATGGGTTAATGAGCAATAATCATAAAGATAATAAGATCGAAATTAATGATGAAGGAGAGTACGATCGCTCGATTTATGGTATCCATGCGGTCTACAACAATCCGATGTTCTTAATAGCCGGCCAGTATTTCACAGCTCAAGATGACATAAATGATAAAAACATTAGTGATGACAAAGTAGATTATCAAGGCTTTTCAATCAATGGTGAGTTTCGACCCATTAAAGATTGGACCCTTATTGCTCGATACGATCACCATACAAAAGAAACAACCAAAGCCAATGGGACAAAAACAAAAAATAATGATGCCAATCAGTTTATCTATGGTGCTGCTTACAAGATGAACAAGCATTTGACATGGATTCTATCAGGTAAAAGCATCTCAGATGATAAAAGCCGTTCTGCTGAAAAAGATGTCTACATGCTCACCGCTGAGGTTAAGTGGTAAGCCTCTAAGTCCTCTTATGGTATCATAGGCCCTCCATTAAGGAGGGCTCTTCAACATGTCACTCTTAGATAAACAGATTCGAACTAACCTCTTTTCTAACTACTTTGGCCATGTCGCTTCCAAGCGTTTTCCCCGCGCTATTCAAGAGAATATCAATCGTCTTTATATCAGACTCTTTAAGATCGATATGCGTCGTTTTGAGGAGGGGCCTTTTGCATCGCTGAATGCCCTCTTTA
>JAINCO010000118.1:0-3908 GCA_036574095.1 Campylobacterales bacterium
ACACGCTCGCGCGACTCCATGATCTCATCATCGGCCAGCCCCACAATAGAAAATCCTGGCAACCCGCGCGCAAAACTTGCTTCAACCGCAACCCGCTTCGCCTCAACCCCTTCGAGCGTCGCGCATCGAAGCTCCTTCATCGCCTCCTGGCCCCTCCTTTGCGGGGTTTGAATTTTGAGGCATACTCATTCTCAAATTTTTTTCGCTTCACAATTGAGAGTCGCTCATAAAAAAGTATTCCAGCTAGATGATCCATCTCGTGTTGTAGCGCTACAGCAAGCAACCCATCCGCTTCAATCTCTTGAAATTGACCGTAGCGATCTTGGTAGCGAACACGCACCCAGGCTGCACGAATCACATCTTCATAAAATTGAGGCAGCGAAAGACATCCTTCACGGTACTTTTGTGTATCGCGTTTTTCGAGGATTTTGGGATTTATCACCTCAAGCTTTGTTTCAGGAGGCTGCTCTCCAGTTTCAGTACCTAAGTTAATTACAAGCGCTTGCAGCGGCTCACCAATCTGAATAGCCGCAAGGCCAATCCCTTCGCGCCCAATCATTGTCTCATGCATATCATCAAGAAGGGTATGAAGCGACTCATCAAAGAGAGTAACTGGACGTGAGCGCTCTTTAAGCCTTGGATCAGGATAATGTAAAACAGTTCGAACCACAGATCCCCTTAGGCGTAGCTTCCAACTTTATACGAGAGCTCATCAGAACTCTCAACCTCAACCATGGCATTCGTTGCCGCCTCCATGATCTCTTCGATCGTTCGCCCCTCTTCAAGGGGGATGATGCCGATACTGGCTTTCAGATCGATCTCTTTATCTTCGAGAAAGAGATTGGTTGAACTAATCATATCACTCACACGTTCAGCTGTACGAACGGCATTTTGACTATCAGTATGGCGCAGCAACATCCCAAAGATACCATTACCCAGATGAGCAATAACATCGCTTCGGCGGGAAGTCTTCAGAAGCAGTTTGGCAATCGTGCGATTAACAAGCATAATTTTACGCTCTAATCCAATCTCTCGTGCAACACTCTCTTTAAGGCAAAGAACCATCACTGAACATTGATAATGAAAACGGGCAAGATTCTTGACTTCCCGCTCAACCATCATATTAAAATAACGGCTGTTGTAGATTCCAAAAAATGAGTCATAAACTGTCTCACTCTCAGCCTCTTTGACAATTGAGAGCGATTTACTATAGAGCTCTTTAAGCTGGTTGCTGTTGTTTTTTAGAATAGCGACTGTCTTTTGCACCTCCGAGCTTAACTGAGAGGTTATGTTAGCAATAGCACCAGGATTTGCTAACCCGCTCACCTCAGCAGAGCGTTTATTGATCGTTTCTTGCAGTGCTGTAAGCGCCTTATAAAGATAGGCGATATTTTGAAGAATCTCTTTGGTTGTTGCTACACCTTGCTTAAGCTTCTTCTCCAAAACAACACCTCGCTCAGCAAGCCCCTCCTCTTCAAGCTCCATCTGCTCTGTGACACTTTTAACAAAAGCAGCAGGCTTCTCTTCGAGCACCTTTTCAAAAAAAACTTCATAATGGATAGGTAGCGGGGGGATTCCCTCTTTGGATAGCCGCTTGAGCACTTCAATCCCAAGCTGCTCAAGCTCAGATTGACCAATGGTCGACTTACTCTGCGCTTTAACACCCTCCGGGCCAGACAGAGTAGTTCCCACGCCCATCTCAAATGTTCCCATTACTTCAGGCTTCTTTCAAGAACTTTATCGATGATGCCGTATTCAACCGCCTCCTGTGCACTCATGAAAAAATCGCGCTCAACATCATTCGCCACCTTCTCGGGGCTTTGGCCGGTATTGCTTACTAAGATGCGGTTAAGCTCTTCTTTCATCCGCTGAATCTCTTTAGCTTGGATGAGAATATCTGTCGCTTGTCCTTGAGCACCACCGCTGGGCTGATGAATCATGATGCGCGCATGTGGCAGCGCGTAGCGTTTCCCTTTGGCTCCCGAGGAGAGGAGAAAGGCGCCCATACTCGCAGCCTGACCGATACAAATCGTACAGACATCGGGCTTGATATAGTTCATCGTATCGTAGATGCTCATGCCGCTCGTGATAACGCCACCCGGTGAATTGATATAGAGGTAGATATCCTTTTCAGGATCCTCTGCCTCCAAAAAGAGCATCTGCGCGACAATTGACCCAGCTACCGCATCATGAACTTCACCGTTAAGAAAAATAATACGATCTTTAAGCAGGCGCGAGTAGATATCATAGGTCCGCTCACCTCGCCCTGTGCGCTCAATCACATAAGGTACATAACTCATTGTGTTCCTTTATTGTTAAGAGGCCAGCTTCTTATCTAACAATGCCCCAAGAAGACGATCCTCAATCATCGCCATCTTCACTGCTGAGAGGAGATTACTAACGCGATAATATTCTAACATCTGCTTAGGATCTTGCCCTATACTTAATGCTTCATAATAGATCGCCTGAACAAGCTCTTGATCACTCACACGCACACCCTCAAGACGCGCTAACTCATCGATGATAAAGGTTGCACGAACACTTTTGGCTGCCTCTTCACGCACCTCATCCCGAAGCTCTTTGATCTTCTCAGGATGATTTTTAAGAGCCTCAATCTCCTCTTCGCTCATCTGGCCAATCTTCCCACGTACAAGCAAATCGATTTCGCGCTCGACAATCTCTTCAGGAAGATCAAAGAGAAACTTCTCAAGAAGGGCATCTAATAGTGCCGGCTTATAGTCATTAGCATAGAGTGTGCGTTTCTTTTCGTTAATGATCGTCTCTTTAACAAGATTCTTAAGTTTTTCAAGTGTCGCATCAGGATCGTTAGGAAGAATCTTTTTGGCTAATTCATCATCAAGAGTCACATCTGCCTTTTTCTGAATCTCGTGTAGCTTAACTTTAAAGGTTGCTTCCTTGCCCGCAAGCGTTGCATTGGGGTAATCAGCAGGGAATGTGACGCGAATCTCCTTCTGTTCACCCTTTTTCATCCCGATAATCTGCTCTTCAAAGCCGGCGATAAATCGGTTGCTACCTATCTCAAGCGGGTATCTCTCAGCCTTGCCACCATCAAAGGGCTCGCCATCAATGAACCCCTCAAAATCGATAAGGGCGACATCACCTTTGACAATGGCACGATCCTCATCAACTGTTTCAAAAGGGAGCATCTGTGAGGCCATCTCAAGAATTCGAATCTCAACCTCATCTTCCGAAGGAGCCTCGATGTTGATATCGGGAATGAGTGCCTCATATCCATCTAAGACGATCTCTGGGCGCAGCGAGAGAGCCATCTCCAACGCAATCCCCTCAGCAACCTCCTCGAATTTGCGAATCGCAGGCTCCATTAAAATACGCTCCGCATCGATTCCAAGCTCAGCTATTCCCTTGCGATAAGCCTCGCGCACCATTTCACTTTTAGCATCTTCGGCTAACTGCGCACCGAGGCGGCTTTTGATAATCGACAAGGGCACTTTGCCTTTGCGAAAACCGTCAATTTTGACATTTTTAGCGGCCTCTTTGGCCAATTTCTCCACTGTTTGGTTGAGCGCCTCATGGGTAATGACGGTTGAGATCGTTGCATTGGCACTATTGACACGAACGCACGTAAGCTCCATTTAGGATCCTTCCCTCTTTTTATTGTTCTTTATCGTTATTTAAGTAAGTTTTTATCATAACAAATCTATCCTTTAGATATGCTATAATTGCATTGAAACCAGTTGGCTCCTCGGGGGAGGGGCAAACATAACAAGGAGAATTATGAAAGCCAACGAACAAGAGAAGCAATTTTGTGATGCCATTACAACCATCCTCAAATTGGTTGGAGAAGACCCGATGCGTGAAGGATTGATTAAAACCCCACAGCGTGTCTTTAAGGCATTTGAGCATCTTTGTAGCGGCTACAACCAAGA
>JAINCO010000005.1:0-9324 GCA_036574095.1 Campylobacterales bacterium
CCGACCTTAAAACGAATACCGGTAACACCCCTGGCGCTACGACCCATCTCGCGCACACCCCCTTCGCCCTCCTCATCGGCGCGGAAGGGGAAGCGGATACTCATCCCTTTTTTGGTAAGGATAAGAAACTCTCGATCTTCAGGTCCTGCAATCATTGCCGTGACAAGCTCGTCGTCTTCATCAAGAGTAATAGCGCGAATACCTACGCTGCGAACATTGGCATATTCGCTTAGGTTGGTGCGTTTGACGATGCCGTTTTTGGTGAAGAAGGCAAGTGATTTGCTCTCATCAAAATCGGTTGTATTGATAATCGCTTTAATCTTTTCATCTTTAATATCGATCAGATTCACAACAGGTTTGCCCTTGGCTGTGCGCCCAGCTTCGGGGATTTTATAGACCTTAAGCCAGTGTAGCTGCCCTTTGTCGGTGATAAACATTAGCGTGTCATGGGTGTGACAGACGAAGAAATCTTCGATAAAATCATCCTCGTAGGTTGTGACCCCCAGTTTTCCTTTGCCACCGCGTTTTTGCTTTTCATAGCTTTTGAGGTTGACGCGCTTGATATAGCCACGGTGGGTGACGGTGACAACCATTGGCTCATTGGGAATCAGATCTTCGATATTGATCTCTTCGTAATCATCAACGATTTCAGTTTTTCGTTTAGCTTCATCTGTTAAGGCGAATTTCTCGCGAACTTCGATAAACTCATCGCGGATAACGCCATTAAGGAGCTCTTCGCTTTTAAGGATGGCTGATAGTCGTTCAATTAGCTCCATCAACTCACGGTATTCAGCCTCAATTTTGTCGCGTTCAAGCCCTGTGAGGCGCTGCAAGCGCATATCAAGAATCGCCTGTGCTTGAATTTCTGAGAGGCCAAAGCGGCTCATGAGGCCGTTTTTGGCTTCGGCGGCATCGGCACTGGCTTTGATCATCTGAACAATTTCGTCGATGTTATCAAGTGCGATGCGAAGACCTTCGAGGATATGGGCGCGTGCACGCGCTTTTTCAAGATCATAGATCGTGCGTCGGATCACGACAGTTTTGCGGTGCGCGAGGAAAACATTGAGGGCTTCAAGGAGGTTAAAGACTTTTGGCTCTTGATTATGGATAGCCAGCATAATGACACCAAAAGTGCGCGACATATCGGTATGTTTGAAGAGGTTGTTAAGGACTATTTCGCTCATTGCATCTTTTTTAAGCTCGATAACAACACGCATCCCTTCGCGATCTGACTCATCGCGCACCTCGCTGATGCCATCAATCGTCTTTTCCTTGGCAAGATCGGCAATCTGTTCGATTAAACGAGATTTATTGACCTGATAGGGGATCTCATCGATAACGATCACCTCTTTGTTTCCTTTTGTTTCGATATGGGTCTTGGCACGAATGCGGATGCGACCAGTTCCGGTTGTATAGGCGTCGATAATACCCTTGCGCCCAAAGATAATACCACCAGTTGGGAAATCGGGCCCTTTGATGAAGGTCATTAGATCGGCAACTGTTGCCTCAGGGTGATCAATAAGATAAAGAAGGGCATCCAAAAGCTCTTGTAGATTGTGTGGAGGGATGTTGGTGGCCATACCAACCGCAATACCATTAGAACCATTGAGTAACAAGTTAGGCAGGCGTGCGGGCAGAAGGCTTGGCTCTTCGGTGCTACCATCGTAGTTGGGAACAAAATCAACTGTCTCTTTGTCAATATCACGCAAGAGCTCTTCAGCTAAGCCTGTTAGCCGCGCCTCGGTATAACGCATCGCTGCGGCATTATCCCCATCCACAGATCCAAAGTTTCCCTGTCCATCGACAAGGGGAGCGCGCATCGAAAACGGCTGCGCCATGCGCACGAGAGCATCATAGACAGCCGTGTCGCCGTGGGGGTGGTATTTACCGATTACATCACCGACGATACGTGCTGATTTTTTGAAGGCTGAGCGGCTGGTGATCCCTAATTCATGCATCGCATAGAGGATACGGCGGTGAACTGGCTTAAGACCATCTCTAACATCGGGGAGCGCACGTCCGATGATGACGCTCATCGAGTAGTCGAGGTAGCTTGTGGTGACGCTCTCTTCAATCGAGATATCTTGGATATCTTCGTTGATACGAAACAGATCGCTCATCGGGGCCCTTTGAAGAGGTGTAATTGGCTGAGATTATAGCAAAAAAGGGCTAAAACTCCCCATTTTAGGCCACTTTGTGATCGATGCAAGCCTACCGATCGGCATCGGCTAAGGTTAATGCAAAAGCAACTTGAACGCCATGGGCACGGAGGGTGTCACGGGCTTCAAGGAGTGTCGATCCTGTTGTGATAATATCATCAACTAAAAGCGCTTCGATACCAGGCTGGCCATAATAGAGGAAGTGGCGAGGATGGGCTTGTCTGAATGCAAGTGTTTGGCCAGCGTAGCGTTCATCACTTGCAGCATGAAGGGTGGCGTAGATGGGTTTGATGGAGGGTGAGGTGAGTGCGCGCGCGAGGATCGCTGTATGGGCATAGTCATCTTTGATGCGATCATCGATAGGAATAGCCGCGATGGGTTGAGAGAGCTTAAAGGCACGAGCAAAAGGGGTAAATGAGTAGCGCGCAAGGATGCGGTAAATTTCGGCGCCGATGGGGGTGTGTTTGGTGTGAAGAAGTTTTTCAATATCGGCGTAGGGATAGAAGCTAATTACCTCTAACCCCTTGATAATACGCCGATGAATGTTAGGTGCGAGAAGAGTGCGCTGGCAGGCTTGACAGATCAAAGGCCAGCTAAAGGCGTCGCAAACGATACAGCGCACGCCTTTTGCTCCCCTCTCGCGCTATCGACTGCGTCCGCCTGGGCGCTGACCACCCTCGCGACGGTTACCACGAGCACCGCCACCCTCTCGATTGCCACGATAGCCGCCACCGCCACGGTTGCTACTGCGTCCTTTGCCACCAAAACCGCCTCGTGAGCCCCCTTCGCCTTTGCCGCTATTTTTTTCAAGGAGTTTGACAATCTTCTCAGTTGTTAGGCCGATACGATTAGGTCCTTCCACCTGATAGCGGACAATGAGCTTGCTAATGAGTTTAAGCGCCATTGTCGAGCTATCCATCTGGCTAGCCAAAAGATTATAGATCTCAGTGGCACTCTCATTAATATGTGTCTGCTTGATTTGTTCGACCATACGGCGGTATTTTTTCTGCTGAACCGCATCAATTGAGGGGATCTCCTCGTGATAGAGCTGCGCTTTGGTTAGCTTCTTGATACGATAGAGCTCTTTGAATTCAAGAGGGGTAAGCAGCGTGACCGCCTTGCCCTTGCGTCCAGCACGACCCGTGCGTCCGATGCGGTGCACATAACTTTCAGGATCAAGGGGGATGTGGTAGTTAAAGACATGACTAACATCCGAAAAGTCGAGGCCACGCGCAGCAACATCGGTTGCTACTAGCATTTCGATCTTGTTATCGCGGAAGCTTTTGATTGCCTCTTCACGCTGGCGCTGTTCCATATCGCCATGCAACGCCTTACATGAGTAGCCTTTGGCCAAAAGTGTTGTGGTAAGCTCATCAGTATCGCGTTTTGTGCGACAAAAGATCACCGCTTTGGCGGGTTCTTCATGGTCAATTAGGCGTACAATTGCATCGGTTCGCTCGTGCTCTTCGATGACATAATAAAACTGCTCAATATTTTCGTTGGTTACCTCTTTGGCTTCGATCTTGACCTCAACGGGGTTGGTGAGGATACGTTTGGCTAGGCGCTTAATCTCTTCGGGCATCGTGGCACTAAACATCAGTGTCTGGCGATTTTGAGGCAGATAGGTAAAGATCTCCTCAATATCCTCAAGAAAGCCCATATCCAGCATCTCATCAGCTTCATCAAGGACAATATAACGAGGGGCAAAAAAGCCCAGCCGCTCATTTTTGAGGTGATCCAAAAGGCGTCCAGGTGTGGCGACAATAATCTGGCTACCCCGTTTAACAAGCTCAATCTGACGGCTAATGCTCTGTCCGCCATAGATCGTGGCGGTTTTGTAGCCAAGGTAGCGACCAAATTTCCACAGCTCATCCGAGATCTGTGAGGCTAACTCTCTAGTAGGGGCGATGATGAGCACCTCTGCGGCATCGCCATGCATCATCGAAAGGATAGGTAAACCAAAAGCAGCTGTTTTGCCCGTACCTGTCTGGGCTTGACCAATCAGGTCGCGTTCTTCAAGGATGTGGGGAATGGCTTGTGCCTGAATGGGGCTAGGCTCAACAAAGCCGGCGTCTTTAATAGCGCGCAAAATCTCTTTGCGCAGTCCAAAATGTTCAAAACTCATCGTGGGTATTTTCCTTAATCAATCTTCAATATCGCGAGAAAGGCCTCTTGGGGCAGGTGAACCTTGCCAATAGCCTTCATCCGTTTTTTGCCCTCTTTTTGCTTCTCAAGAAGCTTGCGTTTACGCGTGATATCGCCACCATAACATTTGGCGGTTACATTTTTGCGCAAGGCACTCACCGTTTCGCGTGCGATGACGCGGTTTCCGATGCTTGCTTGAATCGCGACTTCAAAAAGCTGACGATCGATCTGCTCTTTCATCATCTTTGTTAGGTCGCGTCCTTTTTGTTCGGCTTTGGCGCGAGGGACGATGAGGCTGAGGGCATCAACCACCTCACCGGCTACTCGCACATCCAATTTCACGAGATCCCCCTCACGATAGTCGATGGGCTCGTAATCGAAGCTGGCGTATCCTTTAGTCATCGACTTAAGTTTATCGTAGAAGTCGATGACGATTTCATTGAGGGGTACATCATAAACAAGAATGACACGGTCACTCCCAAGATACTCCATCTTCACCTGTGTTCCGCGACGGTTGTTCATTAGTGTGATGATATTGCCAACAAACTCCTGAGGGATAATAACGGTCGCACGAACATATGGCTCAAAAATCGCATCAATCTTCTCAACAGGGGGAAGTTCGCTCGGATTTTGAACCAAAAGATGCGTGCCGTTTGTTAGCTGTACATCATAGACAACTGTCGGGGCTGTGGCGATCAGATCGAGGTTGAACTCGCGTTCAAGCCGCTCCTTGACCACCTCCATGTGCAACATCCCCAAAAACCCGACACGAAAACCAAAACCAAGAGCTGCCGATGTTTCGGGCTCATAGCTAATCGAGGCATCGTTGAGCTTAAGTTTATCTAGCGCATCACGCAGATCCTCAAACTGGTCGGTTTCAATCGGGTAAAGACCCGCAAAGACAAAGGGTTTGGCTTCCCGAAACCCCTCCACGGCTTCGGGTGTGGGATGGCGCAAGTCGGTAATCGTATCACCAACGCGCAACTGTGAAACGTTCTTGACGCCTGTGACGATAATGCCAATTTCGCCTGTTTTAATACTCTCTGTCTTTTGCGGATTTAATGGATGGGGGTACATAAGGTCATGAATTTCATGCTTGGCACCCGTTCCCATGACAAGAATCTCTTGTCCTTTTCTAAGCTCCCCATCAAAAACGCGTACGATTGCCAGTGTCCCTAAGTAGCTATCAAACCAACTATCATAAATCACCGCCTTTGTCGGTGCCTTAGGATCACCTTTTGGGGCAGGTATCCTCTCAACAATAGCATCAAGTAGCTCGCGGATACCGACACCCGTTTTTGCCGAGACGCGCAAAGCATGGGTGCAATCTAAGCCAATCGTTGTTTCAATCTCATCGATGACCCGTTCGGGATCGGCTGAGGGAAGATCAATTTTGTTAATAACCGGAATGATCTCTAAGTTATGCTCAAGCGCCATATAGACATTTGCGAGTGTTTGTGCCTGGATACCCTGGCTTGCATCAACAACCAGCAGCGCACCCTCAGAGCTTGCGAGTGATTTTGAGACCTCATAGCTAAAATCGACATGGCCTGGCGTATCGATGAGGTTCAGAATATAGGGTGTGCCATCCTTGACATACGTTAGTCGCACGCTTTGAGCTTTGATCGTAATACCCCGCTCTTTTTCGATATCCATTGTATCAAGCAGCTGAGCCGTCATCTCGCGTGCTGTGACGGCACCACACTCTTGAATCAATCGATCCGCGAGTGTGCTTTTGCCATGGTCAATATGTGCGATAATTGAAAAGTTACGAATCAAATCCTGACTCAATTACTCATCCTGATCATAGCCGTAATCATCATCCTCTTCATCGATACTATCGTCGTACTCGTCATCATCATCTTCATCGAGATCATCAATCGAGACAAAGTCATCATCATAGTCAAAATCATCATCGATGAAGTCATCATACTCATCGCTATCATCAAACTCATCGCTATCGTCGAACTCGTCATCATCCTCGAATTCGTCATCAAACTCGTCATCAAACTCATCCCTGGGCATCAGGTGAAAAAAATCTGTTGCAAGCTGCTTCATCGGGGCTCCTTTGTCGTGTTTAGATCATAAAGAGGCTATTAACGCTCTCGTTGTGGTAGACGCGGCGAATTACTTCACCAAAGACATGGGCTGTTGGTAGGACGACAATTTTGCTGCAACTATGGCGCAACGGGATGGTATCGGCAACAATCAGCTCATCAAGTGCCCCCTTTTCAATTCTCTCATACGCCGGTCCTGATAGGACAGGGTGGGTGCAGCAGGCGATGACGCTCGTAGCGCCTCGTTCTTTGAGAACCTGCGCTGCTTTGACAATGGTGCCGGCCGTATCAATCATATCATCAACAAGGATCACATCTTTACCTGTTACATCACCGATGATATTCATCACCTCTGATTCATTAGCCTTTTCGCGGCGCTTATCGACGATAACCATATCAAGTCCGAGCTTGCCTGCGAAGTTACGCGCTCTTGCGACGCCGCCAACATCAGGCGAGGCGATGATGGGGTTTTTGAGGTTTTTCTTCTTGATATAATCAAGGAAGATAATCGAACCATAGAGGTTATCGACAGGAATGTCAAAAAAGCCTTGAATCTGGCCAGCATGCAGATCCATCGTCACCACACGCGTAATCCCCGCCTCTTGCATGAGGTTGGCAACCAGTTTGGCAGTGATGGGGACGCGTGGAGCGGCTTTGCGATCTTGCCTGGCGTAGCCAAAATAGGGTACGACAGCAGTGATGCTTTTGGCCGAGGAGCGCCTAAGCGCATCGGTCATAATGAGGATCTCCATCAAGTTGTCATTGGCTGGATAGGCTGTTGATTGGACGATAAAAACATCGCGTCCACGCACGCTCTCGCTAATTTGGACATTGATCTCTCCATCAGAGAACTTAGCGATCTTGGCGCCCGACAGTGGCATATCAAGATACTTACAGATTGCACCTGCCAACTCTTTGCTTGATGAACCTGAAAAGATTTTAAATCCGCGCATCCTACTGCCCCCGAGAACGATTTTGAAGATTATACCATAAGCGGGCTGAGAGGCGATTATGGTATAATTTCCAAAAGGGGTGATGATGTCGCTTTTGTCATTAATCGAAGGAAATAAGAAATTTCGTAAAATCTATTTTCAAAAACATGAGGAGGAGCTCCTTCGTTAGGTGCGTGAAGGGCAAAAGCCCAAGGCTCTTTTTATCGGATGCTCTGATTCGAGGGTGATACCAACGATGATTACCTCCTCAAATCCGGGTGATCTTTTTGTGGTGCGCAATGTTGGCAACTTTGTTCCTCCCTACAAACCCGATCATGACTTTCATGGAACAGCCGCGGGGATTGAGTATGCGGTGAATGTTCTTGGTGTGGAGGAGATTATTATTTGTGGCCATAGCCATTGTGGTGCTCGTGAGAGTCTTTATCAAACAATCGACGATACCTCTCTTGTTCATGTCAAAAAATGGTTGGAGTTGGGTAAAAAAGCCAAAGAGATGGCCCTTGAGTTGAAGGGGCTATGGAAGACACACGAAGAGCTGATGCGTTTGACAGAGAAGCTCTCAATCCTGACACAGATTGAGAATCTGATGACCTATCCATATATCAAAGAGCGACTTGATGCGGGTAAGATCTTTGTTCATGGGTGGTATTATTAAGATCGAGACGGGAGAGATTGACTATTTTGATCCTGTTGATTATCAGTTTAAACCTCTAACAAGCGATCAGTAGGCCGAGCACCGCTAATCCAACCACCCCCGATGACTTTTTCATCATCATAAAAGACGCATGCTTGTCCTGCCGCCACGCCATAGACATCCTCTAAAAGGTGGACAGTGGCTTGATTGCCATGGATTGTAACAGTGGCGGGGACTTTGTCGGTGCGATAGCGGATTTTAACTTGACAAGTAAATGATGTTTCGGGGATAAAGGTGTTGATTTCTGTTAGATCAATAGTTCGGCAGGCCAAGGCCTCTTTGGGGGCGACAGTAATGCGGTTATGAGCGGCATCAATCGCGGTGACATAAAGGGGAGTTTTGGCTCCAGGAACTTGAAATCCTTTTCGTTTGCCAATTGTGTAGTGGACATAACCTTTGTGTCTTCCGATGACTCGCCCCGTTTCATCGACAACTTCACCAGGTTGATCTACCTCCATCCATGGGCGAAGGGTATCGACATAGTTCTCATCAACAAAACAGATTTCCGAGCTCTCTTTTTGCAAAGCCAAAGCTTCTAATCCTATCTCACGGGCAAGCTTTTTGACATCATCTTTGCGCCAATTCCCAAGGGGAAAGAGAAGATCAGGGATGATATTAGGACGAATATCAAAGAGAAAATAGCTCTGATCTTTAGCTTTGCAGATTGCCTCATAAAGAAATTGCCCATCATTGCGAACATAGTGACCGGTCGCCATTGCATCACACCCAAGTTCCTTGGCAAAGTCATAAAAGGCGCCAAATTTAAGATTGCGGTTACACAACACGCAAGGGTTTGGGGTGAGTCCTTGGCGGTAGCTCTCCAAAAAGGGTTTGAAAACCAATGCGTCAAAGCGATTAGAGAAGTCAACAATATGGGTTTTGATGCCCAAAAAATTGGCGATGCGATCGATATTGGCTAAATTATGCTCATGATAGCCAGGGCGGTTGTGGTGGAGCATCATGTAGGCTCCTTCGACCTCGTACCCCTGCTTTTGGAGTAAATAGGCCGTGATCGATGAGTCAACGCCACCCGAGAGAGCAACCAAAACTTTTTTTACCATTTAGCAGCCCATCGCTTGCATCTGCCGAAATTCGGTCAAAACTTGGTAGATATGGGTATCTGTCAATCCTTCCGCTTCAAGCTCGGCGATTTTATTCGTTAAGCTCTCTTCTGTTTTTGCGACAATGAGCTCAAGATCGTCCGTGAGCGTTATCAGATCAAGATCCTCGGGATTGATGACTTTGGCTGGCAGCAGTGATTTCTTGAGAAAGGTCATCATAGGTTCCCAAAACTCTGTTCCATACAAAAAAATTGG
>JAINCO010000119.1:0-1848 GCA_036574095.1 Campylobacterales bacterium
CACAAAATGGTCAAGGAGATTCGATACGGTGATCTCGAGAGCGCCGATAAGACCTATAATTCGCTCGTTAGCGAACATATGCGCTCTCCTTTGCTTGAAGAGGCCGTGCTGATTCTTGCACAAGCGCATATCGATGCTGAAGAGTATCTATTAGCCAACTTCTACCTTGATGAGTACATCAAGCGCTACGGCGATACCAAAAGAACAAAGTTTGCTAAGTTCCTCAAGATCAAGGCGGCCTATCTCTCACTTAAGCGTCCCTTCCGTGACCAAAACCTTTTGCAAGAGACACTACAAGAGGCGTCGGCTTATATCAAAGAATACCCCGACTCTCCCTATCTCTTGCAGGTTCAGTCGATGCAGACAACCATGTTGTTAGCCAAAGAGAACCTTAACCGTGAAATAGCTGCACTCTATGGTCGCCTTGGCAAACCTGAAGCGCAAAAAATCTACACCGAGCGCGCCAAAAGCGAATCGGTTCAGACCAACGATGAGATCATACCACCCAAACGGTGGTTGATTCAGAAACTTTTTGAATAATTTAGGAGTAGTTTAATCGATGCCACTTTCACAGCATACAACCTTTCCTGCCAATATCCCTATTATTGTCGAAGAAGATGTGTTTCTCTATCCTTTTATGATCGTGCCGATTTTCCTCTCGGGTGAGCACAATATCAAAGCCGCACAGGCAGCCATCGAACACAACTCTTTGGTGATGATCTGCCCAACGCGCGATAGCGAAGAGGGGGGCTATTATGATGCTGGGGTCATCGGAACGATCATGCGCAAAGTCGTTTTGCCAGATGGACGCGTCAAAATTCTCTTTCAAGGATTGGCTCGCGGTCGCATCGAGCGTGTGATTGGCGACGACCCCTTGATGGCAACCGTCCACACGATCCCTACCCTCCCTTATAACCATCAAAAAGTGGAAGCGATTATTGATAATCTTGCCGAGCAGGTTCGCACCCTTTCTAATCTCACTGGCAACATTCCTCCTGATCTACTTCGCACGATTCAAGAGAGTCAAGATCCTAACCGCATCATCGATCTTGTTGCCTCAGTGTTACGCCTAAAAAAAGAGGATGCATACCGACTCTTTATTGAAGAGGATATCGAGAAACGGCTGATGCTTTTGATTGAGTTGATTCTTGCCGAAATCGAGACAGCCAAACTACAAAAAGAGATTAAAACCAAAGTCTCAAGCAAAATCGATAAGGTCAATCGCGAGTATTTCCTCAAAGAGCAGCTTAAGCAAATTCGCAAAGAGCTTGGTGAAGATACGACGCGCGATGAGGAGATCGAGCGCTACAGAGCTAAACTTGAAGAGCTACGCCCTCATATGCCCGAAGAGGGATACAAAGAGGCAAAAAAACAGCTTGATCGACTCTCTCGCATGCATCCTGATAGCGCTGATGCCAATGTTCTTCAAACCTACATCGAGTGGGTTTTAGAGATTCCTTTTGGCAAATTAGCGACCAAAAAGCTCTCGATCGATGCAGTAAGCAAGCGTCTTGATGCTGATCACTATTCACTCAAAAAGCCCAAAGAACGCATCATCGACTACTTTGCTGTGCGTGAGCTCTTGCAACAACGCAAGATTGATGAAAAGGAGGCCAAAGGAGCTATTCTTTGCTTTGTTGGACCTCCTGGTGTAGGTAAAACAAGCTTGGCTAACTCCATCGCCAAAGCTCTTGATCGTCAGCTTGTGCGCATTGCTCTGGGAGGAATGGAAGATGTCAATGAGCTACGCGGACATCGGCGAACCTATGTGGGGGCGATGCCTGGACGTATCGTTCAAGGGCTGATCAATGCCAAAGAGATGAATCCGGTTATTGTCCTTGATGAAAT
>JAINCO010000120.1:0-13613 GCA_036574095.1 Campylobacterales bacterium
AGCGCAAATCCTCGAATAATCTCTCTCGTCTTGGCTTCTGAAATCTTTGAATTTTTTAGATACTTGTTCTTTCCCATGTTCTCGGTATTCTATCGCAGTTTTGCTGCGATATTCTACTCGAGACCCTAAAAATATTGGATTTTATATTTTCCTCTCTCTTATTCATTAAAAATAAGTAAACCATACAATTCGAAAAAGCATTTCCTGCAATTGATTTAAGAGCTTGACTAATATCACTAACAACACCTTTTCTTTTGCGATCTTCAATGAGTTGTCTCACATCATTTTCAGAGTTTATTAATATCTCGTATATTTTATTTAGAGAATTTATCCAATCACATTTTTTATTATCAATAAGTTCAGTAAACTTATTGATAATTGGTTTCATGTAATAGGTATTCTTAATTTGTTCTAAATCATTTATCTCGTCTTTATTAATTCATACATAATTTTTACCCTTTACTTTTAATTATAAAATAACCATTTCGCATAACGTATTGCTTACCTGACGTTGCGGCGGTCTTTTGCCGCAATGTGGCGGAGGCCAAGCCGGTACTCCGGCGCAGCATATACACGCTGTTAGGTGATGTTGTATAATGTCCGCTCTTTTTAGACCAAAGAGATGACTCTTCATCTGAAGATTGACTCTTTGATGGCCATTTGTTAACTAGATGCCCTTTCAGTGAGTCCAACTACGCACATATCCTGTGTCAATATGAATAAAGTCACGTCCACGATAAAACCCAACACCACCAGCTTGTAGCTGCATCGCCAAAACACCCAAGAAAGCACCATCCATCTGTGCATAGGCAAAATCGATCGCCTGCCCCTTGAGGTGAAACGAACCCTTAGCAGCGCCCTCTGTTGAGTTATTGGTCTGCGGGGTGCGATAACCGCTTAGAATTGTAATTGGTTTGATAAAATCGGGGCCACCCATGCCGATTAAGCGTTGCTGAACATAAAAAAGATGATGCATCAAATTAGGATCCATGGGCGCCGTTGCATCAGCACGCAAATCTCTAGCCAGATCGCAAAATTGGTCATAGGCCGACTTAACGATCTCGCCGTCCTTAAAATAGATCATCTTCAACTCATCACTAATCCCTTGGCGTCTTAGCCACAAAAAGCGCTCTTCAGGCTGAGACAAAGCTGCAAGACCCCCTTCAGGCAAGGCTGCCATTGTCAATGCACCAGCGGCAACCTTCAGAAATAATCGGCGTGTCATACTCCTCATCTCTCCTTGCTTGATTTTTCACTTAAAATGATTTAACCACACAACCTCTTAAAAAAAGCTGGCATTAACCTCGCACAAGGCGTACATAATAGCTTTGGGTCGGGACATTGGTGTTGGTATTGCCATCTTTGAAATTAACAAGCCAATACTCACCATTCTCAGCAATCTCGCCACTCCAGTACCACCCCTCAGGCCCCATGTTGCCCGCGAGCTCCTCCTTGATAAAATATCCTAACCGACGTTCAGATTCATTTTCATCGACCCACTCACGCCAGCGCGCATACTCCTCGCGCGGTGTAGTACCAGCCCGATAGTCAAAAAGCTTGATAGGCGCCAGTGAGAGAAGCTCTCCAACGGTTGGCATCCGCCAATCATCAAAACCGCCATAACGCTGGTTATTAAACGCTTCGACCCGCTCATTGGCTTCTTTAATTGTCAACTCATCAAATAGTATCGCGGGAGCAACAACTTGCCAATATAACCCCGTCTCTTCGTCTTGCCAAACCTCCAAACGATCTCCTCTTTAATAATTTTTATCTCAAAACAAGGTGAAAATTTAAGCCACACATCAGCTTGATAGTATATAATTAAACATTAGCTCAAAGGAGTACGATGAGCCATCTAATCGCTTTCTTTCTATCGCTCATGATTGCGACAACACCACTCTGCGCTTCCATGATCTCTGATCCTGTGATCGATTTCTCGTGGCAGAAGGACCACCCTTTTACTTTTGTTACTCAAGTATCGGATCAATCTACAAAAAACTTAAGTCCATCATCCAAAAAAGATCATATTTCATCGCCCAAGCAGGGCAATCACGATCTTGCCCACTACACAATCTCTAATTACACAAGCATCAAAGAGGCGATCATTACCAAAGCGAGTGAATATTTAGGACTGGGTTACCGATTTGGTGCCTCCCGTAACTCCTCTAAAACCGACTGCTCACTCTTTACGCAGCGTGTTTTTCAAAAGCTTGGCATTAACCTACCGCGTAGCTCATCAGAGCAAGCACAACTGGGTCAACGAGTCGCGCGCAACGACCTTCAGGCAGGGGATCTTCTCTTTTTTAGAACATATAAACGGGGTGTAGGGCATGTTGGGATCTACATTGGTAACGGTAAGATGATTCACGCCTCCTATAATGAACGCAAGGTAATCATCGAAGATTTAGACAAAGCCTATTTCAAAAAGCGTTTTCTCTTCGCAAAACGCCTCCCTCTGAAGAACACAAATCTTAATAACTAATTCGAAAAATCCTTTTTTTACTCCTCTTATGCTACAATGCGCTCCATCGGGCAATACACCCTTAAATTCCTTCCTATCGGTAAAGGATAGTTACAATGATCGTTACCCGTTTTGCTCCCTCTCCTACGGGCTATCTCCATATTGGAGGGCTTCGTACGGCTCTTTTTAACTGGCTTTGGGCCCGTAAGAATCATGGAAAATTTTTATTGCGTATCGAAGATACTGACCTCTCGCGTAACTCTCAAGAGGCAGCAGAGGCAATTATTCAAGCCTTTAAATGGGTTGGGCTTGAGTTTGACGGTGAGATAACCTATCAATCGAATAGATTTGATCTATATAAAACTTATATCCAAAAGCTACTTGACGAAGGCAAGGCCTACTATTGCTACATGACCAAAGAGGAGCTTGATGCACTGCGCGCCGAACAGATGGCACGCAAAGAGCGTCCTCGCTATGATGGACGCTATCGTGATGGAAAGCTTCCTCCACGAGAGGGGGTTGCGCCTGTTGTACGCATCAAGGCACCCCTCGAGGGGACGATTGACTTTTATGATGGCGTCAAGGGGGCGATGAAATTTGCGGCCAATGAGATTGATGACTTTATCATCGCGCGTGCCGATGGAACACCAACCTACAACTTCGTTGTGGCTATTGATGATGCCCTCATGGGTGTGACAGATGTCATCCGTGGCGATGATCACCTCTCGAACACCCCTAAACAAATCATCGTCTATGAGGCATTAGGCTTTACCATTCCTCGCTTTTTCCACCTCCCGATGATCAATAACCCACAGGGCAAAAAACTCTCCAAACGCGATGGCGCCACCGATGTGATGGAGTATCAGAGAATGGGCTATTTGCCTGAAGCGCTTTTAAATTTTCTTGTGCGCTTAGGATGGAGTCATGGCGATCAAGAGATCTTTAGTATGCAAGAGATGCTTGAGTACTTCGATCCTGCCGACATCAACAAATCGGCCTCAAGCTATAATGCCGATAAGCTCTTGTGGCTCAATAGCCACTACATCAAAAACGTCTCCAATGAACGCTTGCTGAGCGCACTTGAAGATCTTGGATGTAGTATTAAAGGGTACGACAAAGCCCATATCATCCTCGATGCAACCAAAGAGCGTGCTAAAACACTTCTGGATATCAAAAGTCAAGCACAAGGGCTTCTCAAGCGTCCTGAGCACTACGATGAGACAGCATGGAGTAAGTTTATCAATGCCGATTCTATCATGATGCTTGAGCTCTTTGTTGATCGCATGAAGGAGTGGAAGGAACCTCTTCACCTACCAACAGATTGGCAAGCGCTGGTTGAGGCCTTTTTAACTGATCATGCGATTAAAATTGCCAAATTGGCTCAGCCTATGCGCGTTGCTCTCACAGGAACATCTGTCAGTCCAGGTCTTTATGAGACCCTCTGTGTCATCGGACAAGATGAAATTAGTGAGCGCATCGCGCGTGCCGCAGCCCACTTTAGAAAGCAGGCAAGCTGATGCAGACGCGTGCTTACCTCTATGCTTTTCTTTCGCGCCTCTTTGCCGATACGATGGGGAGTCGTGAAATTGCTGATCTTAAGGCCAACCAGCAACTATTAAAGATGATTGGACCCAAAACAGCAGCCTGGTTTGCTAAGGAATCTCCTGAAGTCATTGCAGAACGCCTCAATACCGACTATACAACGGCGTTTGTTGTCACAACCCAACCTCTGGAATCAACGGTGCGCGAGGCCAAAACAGAAGTTCTTATCGGTCTTGAAAATCCTGTCATGGCCTTTTATCATCGTCATGGTTATAGCATTAACCTTGCTGCCACGACGATTGTCTCGCCAGATCACCTCGCCATTGAGCTTGGGTTTATGCAAAACCTCATCCTCCAAGATGATCAAGCTACGCAGCGCGCATTTATGGATGAGCACCTTATGGCTTGGGCAATCCCATATCTGATGGGTGCTGCCAAAATCGTCTCGACCCCCTTTTACAAAGAGGCTATCGATTTTGCGATCGAATTTCTCGCTTCTGATTATAACGATCTTTGTCGTCAGGATCACGCATGACCCATCCTCTGCAATTTGACAGGCTTCTTTGTCTGCGCACCGACTACGCTTATCATGAGTGCAACGCCTGCGAAACGATCTGCCCTGAAGGAGCCTTTAAGGTTGTTCGTAACCGTATCGAACTAAGCAAAGATGCCTGTATTAGCTGTGGTGGATGTGTCGGAGGGTGTCCGACACAGGCCTTAGGATTGATGGGCATCGAGCCAGAGTCGATCATCTTGCGTAAAGTGGCAGCCCAAAGCAGCCGCCTTTCATGTAGGGAAGAGGGGTGGTGTCTTGCATTACTAAGCGTCGAACACTGGATTGCTTTGGGGCTTAAGGTAAGCGCGCCCATCTCTTGCGATCTAAGTGAATGTCATGGGTGTGAGCTTGACAAAGCAGGGCATCTACAAACTGCTATCATCTCGCGTCTGGGTGAGGCTGAAGAGTTTGTTACCAAAGCCGGTCTTACATGGCCTATCACCATCACGCGCCATCAAGCGGAACCCTCGAGGCGTACTCTCTTTAGGCGACTCAAAGAAGAGGCCAAAGAGTTAGCAACCACGCTACCCACCCTCTCGCCTGAACACGCCAAAGGACAGACCCTTCCTCTAAGCCGCACACTCTTAAAAAAATCACTTCAAGAGCGCGCTGAAGAGATCAATGAGACAATAGCTATGCGCACCTCCTTTATCGCCGCCAAGCTTATCGACCCAGCCCGCTGCACCAACTGTCGCGACTGCGTTAATTTTTGCCCCGCAGGTGCCCTCTTTTATGATGGTACAGGAACCCAAATCCATTTTCAGATTGGTAAATGTATCCACTGCGCCATCTGTAACGCCGTCTGCAAAGAGCATGCTATCAGTGAAGAGGATGAAATCGACCTTGTTGCTCTTGCATTTGATCGTGCGAAGATGCTTGTTGCTCATCGCCTCGAAACCTGTAGCGTCTGTCGTACCCCCTTTAGCCAACGAGGCGAAGAGACCATCTGCCCACGCTGCGTCAGCTTTCATACTGAATTTCCCGATATGTTTAAGACAGCCGAGGAGCTTGGCCTCTAAGGCCAAAAGCTATAAGATCATCGACACTGCCTCATGGCGACCTAACGCCTCATAGAGGTAGAGTCGCTCCTCATCGCTAACAATAAGTAACTCAAGATTGAGGGTGCAAAACTTCCCTGTGCGGCTTGTGTTGCCACGCGAAAGCGTCACCTCCCGACCAACACACACCTCAGCCACAGCATCACGCATCGCCTCCTCGCTTCGACCCATCAGCTTAAAAACCCAACGGACGGGATAGGTAATGTCAGGTTTTCCCTCAATTGTTTGAAGCGTGCCAATCGCCACTCTTTCCTCCTTGTTTGGCAATCAGTCTAATCTCTTCGATAACCATCCCCTTATCAATAGCCTTGGCCATATCGTAGATTGTCAAAAGCCCGATGCTCACCCCCGTCAACGCCTCCATCTCAACCCCAGTCTGGCCTGTGAGGCGACAGGTGACTGAAAGCTCAAACCCTGGTAGCTCGGGCAACTCAACAACATCACACGAGACATTTGAAAGTAGCAGTGGATGGCACATTGGAATAAGATCGGGCGTCTTTTTGGCCCCCATGATGGCAGCAATCACAGCCGTTTGAAGTACTGGCCCTTTTTTAACCTGCTGCGTGACAATTGCCTCATAAGCATCAGGGCTCATCCGGATACGCCCCTTCGCCACAGCCGTTCGCACTGTTTCATTTTTGGCTGTGACATCGACCATCTGGGGTCGAAAGTTCTCATCAAGATGGGTTAATTTCATTGTGCTCTATCCTTTCTTGCGCCCTGGCATAATCCTCGGGTGTGTTTAAATTATCAAACTCGCTCTCATCCTCGCACGCAACGATACGCGTATCGATCTGTGCAAGAAAAGCCATCATCTTGTGGCGACCTTCGGCGATGTGATCTCGCAACGCCCCTTCGATACGACGATCATAGAGAGCACAAAGAGCATGGCGCTTGTGGGGTGTTTCAGGAACGACAGCCTCACCATCTGTGATCGTTGCAATCATGCGAATTGTCTTAAAGGTGACAAAAGGAGTATCGGCGGCAATGACAAAGATGCGATTATCCGCCAATGCCCCAAAGATCGTCGCCAAACCAACCATGGGCGCATGCTCATCCTCTTCATCTAAGATCAAAGGCACAGGCAGCGGCCCAAATTTCTCCCCCTTGGCCGAGACATAGACTCTCTCAAAAAGTTGACTTAATTTCGCCACTTGATAGTGGACAAGTGTCTGATAGCCACCCAATGGAAGGAGTGTCTTATCAACACCCATCCGACGACTTTTACCTCCAGCCATAATGATACAGGGAATGGTAAGTTTCATAGGCTAAGTATAGCACAAAACCTTTTGATCCTTGCCATGGAGCGCTCTTTCCCAAGAGAGGGTATGGTATAATCACAAAAACAACTAAGAGCAAGAGATGCCGCGCTATAGCCTCGCCCATTCACCTGATGCCGATGATCTTTTTATGGTTGCCCCGTTGATGTTGGGGATAATCAAGAGCCAGGGGATGACCTTTGAAGCCCATGCTCTGGATATCCAGACTCTCAACGACGAGGCACTCAAAGGAACATTTGATATTACCGCCATTAGTTTTGCTCTCTACCCATTGATTGCCCAAGAGTATGCCCTCCTTCGCACACAGGCAAGTTTTGGGGAGGGATATGGACCAAAACTCGTTAAGCGCCGCGGGGAGCATTTGAAGCGGCGCTTCAAAGTTGCCCTCTCGGGTCGCCATACAACCAATGCCCTCTTGTTTAAGATCCGCTATCCTGATGCTAAGATTGTCTATAAAAACTTTCTTGAGATCGAGGGGGCTATCCTTTCGGGCGAGGTGGATGCTGGTATTCTCATCCATGAGGCGATCCTCACCTACTCCGATGCCCTTGAGGTCGAAGGAGAAGTGTGGCAATGGTGGCAAGAGCTCGTTGGTAAAGAGCTTCCTTTACCTTTGGGAGGAATGGTGCTTAGGCGATCGATTCCACTGATGCGCGCGATTGAGATTGAAGAGCTTCTTACCAAGGCTGTCAACGCCTCGCAAACCCACCGACACGAGATCGCCGCCTCTTTGGCTAAGGAGGGAAAATTACGCATTGATGGAGAGAAATTGGAGCGCTATCTTCAGATGTATGCCAATGAACGCTCCGCTTGCCTCGATGAGGTAAGTATGGAAGCACTTGATTATCTTTGGAGAATTGGGTGGGAGAAAGGGTTTTATCCCATACCCATAAAAACAGTCGACTATCTCATACCAACAGATTATCACGAACTAAGGAAAGGGTAATGGAAGAGAAATTGATTGCTTTGGGTGTTGAAACGATGCAGCTTTCGTTGATCATTAGTGGTCCTGTTCTGATTGCCAGCCTTGTTGCTGGTTTGGCCATCAGTATTTTTCAGGCAACAACGCAAATCAATGAGCAAACACTCTCGTTTTTACCAAAAATCATCCTCTCTGCGATCGTCATTATCCTCACCATGCCGTGGATGATGCACCTGTTGATGGATTTTACAACAAAAATTCTTCGCGAGATTCCGACCTTTGCATTTTGAAGAGATCGATTTTTCTCGCTACACAAGCATCAAGATTGGCCCCAAGATCCCCGTCGCCCTCATCTCGTCGCCTGAGGAGCTTACACCCGAGATGACACTGATTGGGCGAGGATATAACCTTCTGATTAGTAACACACCCCCCAAGCTTGCTATTTTGGATAAAGAGTTTGCCTATCTTCGCCAAGAACATACAACGCTCATCGCTGGTGCTGCGACAACCGCCGCCTCCCTCTTTCGTTTTGCTAAAGAGAATGATATTGGTGGTTTTGAATTTCTCTCCAAACTTCCAGGTAGCGTTGGGGGACTGGTAGCGATGAATGCCGGCCTTAAGGAGTACGAAATTTTTGGTAACCTCATCGGCGTTCTCACGCCAAATGGCTTTGTTCCTAAAGAGGCGATACCCCATGGCTATCGCTTTGCCAAGCTACCAGCTCCGATACTTGAAGCCCATTTTGCCATCCATCGTAGGTTTAATCCAGCCTTGCTTGATCTATTTAGCGCGATGCGCTCTAACCAACCCAAAGAGCCAAGTGCCGGGAGTTTCTTTAAAAATCCACCGGGTGATTATGCGGGACGATTGATTGAAGCTGTGGGGCTGAAGGGTGCGCGTGTTGGGGGTATGGCCTTTAGCGAGATTCATGCCAATTTTCTTGTCAATAAAGGTGGCGGAACATTTGATGAGGCGATCTGTCTTGTTCAAGAGGCGACAAAGAGGGTTTTTGAAGAGTTTGGTGTTATCCTTGAACCGGAAGTTAAAATTTTGTGATTATTGAAGTTTGGCGTTTCGCCCCCCAGCGAAACGCCCTCCCCTTCCGCCTATGCGGCAGATTGAATGTTGTCAGAGTCGTTTGAAGCAGATCTACAGGAGTCACAAGGGTCGTGGCGGAGCCAGCAATACCAACTCCTCCCCTTTATCGCACGCACTTAGCTTAGTGGCAGCCACCACCGCAACAACCGCTCGCTGTTACGCCGGCAGTCTTCTCAGCCGCAGCGATCGCAGCATCATAGTTAGGCTCAGCAGTAATCTCTGGAACGATCTCTTTATAGGTCACAACGCCATCTTTGTCCAGCACAAAGATTGCACGACATGTCAGACCGCGAAGAGCGCCATCAGCAATCAAAACACCATACTCATTGGCAAATGTTTTGTTACGAAAATCTGAGAGAACATCAAGATTCTCGATACCCTCTGTTGAGCAGAAGCGGTTGGCCGCAAATGGCAGATCCATCGAGACAACGAACACTTTGACGCCAGGGATTGACGCAGCTTTTTCGTTGAATTTGCGTGTCTCAGCGGCACAAACAGGCGTATCGAGTGAAGGAACAACAACGATCATCGTTGTGTAATCCTGACATCCGCCAACAGTCACATCGGCCAAACTTTTATTGGGCAAAATCACCTTAGGTGCTTTATCACCAACATTAAGCTCGCGTCCTGCAAGATTAACATTATTGCCTTTAAGCTGTGTAGTTGCCATAGATTTATTCCTTTTTTTAATAGTTTTTGTGGTAGGAGCCACCTGAGCGCCCCCTCTTTTGAGGCATACAGATGGTTCCTCCACTTTTGGCTATGTCAATTGTAACTGAAATAAGATAAATTTTGTCTTAATTTAATTCGCTTCGTGGAAAAATTTGTAAATTCTCAATCGAATCAAACTTTTTTGCCTCATAAAAAGGTATGGCCGCGCGCCCAATCATCGCAGCATTGTCACTACACCACGCTATCTCAGCTAACAAGAGATGGGCATGGTACCTGTTACAAATTGTAGCAATTGCATCGCGCAAGGCGAGGTTGGCACTCGCCCCACCAACAACAGCAACATGGGTAGGTTGTTTCTTGCTAAGATAGCGTTCCATCATCCGCGCAACATGATCAATCGCCCTTACTTGAAAGGATGCGGCCAAATCGGCACGCTCTTGATCTGATAGCTCTCTTTTTTCAAGAGCCATCCTAACAGCATTCTTAAGCCCTGAAAAACTAAAAGCCAACCCGGGATAGCGCAACAAAGGGCGTGGCAGATCGATGGCGTTACAATCCCCTTTGCGCGCTAATACCTCAATCACCGGCCCACCAGGATAACCAAGCCCCATCATTTTAGCAACCTTATCAAAACTCTCCCCGAAGCTATCATCCATTGTCGTTGCCACAAGCCGCGCCTCAAAAGGGGTTTCCATCTCAAGAATCATCGAATGACCACCCGAAAGCAACAAGACTGACAATGGGAAGATCGCCTCCTTGCCAATAAAAAGAGAGTAAACATGGCCAATAAGATGATTAATACCAATCAAAGGACGATCCAGCACCCCGGCTAAGGTCTTAGCCATCACAACCCCTTCAAGTAGCGTCACACTGAGCCCTGGACGATTAGTTACCGCGATTGCTTTTACATCTGGCAGATACCCCTTGATCTCCTCAAGTAGCCTTGGGAGCGCCTCGGTATGCAGCCTTGCCGCAAGCTCGGGCACAACGCCGCCATAGCGAGCATGCTCTTTATCTTGAGAGATTTTTTTGTGCCAAATCAGCTCTTTTGTGATCGTGTGTGTTAAGGCAATGGCACTATCATCGCAGCTACTTTCAATCGATAGTATCATGTCGCTCCTGTTGCTTGAGGTCAAGATGCGCCATTATGCCACAATAATCTCTAAACCTTTCTATGGCATAATCGCGCCAACGCAACCCGCTACCCTTTCAAAGGATACCCTTGAGCCTTCCTGTTGTGGAACTTTTCTATTCGCTACAGGGCGAAGGTCGTTATGCGGGCACCCCCTCGCTCTTTATTCGATTAGGTGGATGCAATCTTGGCTGTCCCGGCTTTGGCTGCCTTAGCCCCTCGCCACGTGATGGTTCATTGCTTCAAGGGTGCGATACTCTACGCGCTGTCGATAAAAAGCACTTTGGCCACCTATGGCGCTCCTTTGAGGATAGCAACGAGCTTAAGGCTGCTTGCACCAAACTTTTAGCCGATGAAAGAGCACCTGCACGATGGCATTGTGTCATCACAGGCGGTGAGCCGGTGCTTCATTTTACCAACCCTATCCTCTACGATTTGATAACATGGCTCGTTGATTGCCATATTCCTGTCACAATCGAAACCAACGCCACCGTCCCTATCGACTTTACGCGCTATCCTGCCTACACCCACCTCTTTTACTCGATGTCGGTAAAACTTGCCAATAGTGGTGAAGCGTATGATCGTCGCGTTCGCCCTGAGGTAATCACCTCCTACGCTACACATGGCACCGAGGCTTGGTTGAAGTTTGTCGTCTCCAGGCACAACCTTGACGCACAAGTTGCCGAAATCAAGGCGATTAGCTCCATCGCACCCGCCGTAGAGGTCTATCTGATGCCACTTGGAAGTACCCCGTCAGAGCTTGAGGCCAATGCCCCCGCTGTTTTTGAGCTTTGCCGTCGCCACGGCTGGCGCTATAGCGATCGCATCCATATCCGCCTCTTTGGCAACCGTGGTGGGATTTAGCGAAGCACCCATTCCAATACCCATGGCCAAGGACCATACCCGGACGCAACATTGATATGGCCAGCCTTAGGAAGAACAACCGTGGGAAGCCCCCAGCCCTCGGCCAACGCTCGCCCCTCCTTCACGCGACACAGCTCATCATTATCTGAAAGCACAACTAACCCCTCATCAGAGCTATCGCGTAAAGTAACCTCAGGCGCTGGCCAAAAATCGGCCAATGCTGGCCACGCTAAGTTGGGTCTGGGGGGCGCAACCAATAAAAGCTTGTTGAGGCGAAGCTCAGGATGGCGTGCGACGAGGTGGGCCCAAAGGTAGCAGCCCAGCGAATGGGCGACAACAGTATCGATAACCCCCTCCTCAAGAATCCCCCAGACCACTTCACACCAAGCTTCAAGCTTTGGATGATCGCGATTGGGTAGTTGTGGAAAGTGGACATTGCATGTGGGACTATGCATCAACTTATCAGCTAGCCATGCCTGCCAGTGAGGCTTATCGCTTCCACCTAAGCCATGGATGATCAATACCTCTCTCATGCGCGCCTCCTAAAGCTTAGTGCCTCCATCAGATGCTCTTTGGTAATCTCTTGCACCCCATCCAAATCAGCAATTGTGCGCGCCACACGACGCACCTTAGCAATTGCGCGTGCCGAGAGAGCAAAACGCGTCACTGCCTGCGCCAAAAGTGTCTGAGCCTCAGGTGAGAGAGGACAAAAGCGCTCGATCCCTGTCTCATCTAACCGCCCATTCAGGCTTGTTTGCCCGCGTTCTACCTGTCGCATCCATGCCGCAATCACCCGCTCATGTAAGCTTTTTGAATCATCCCCCGCTGGATCCTCAAGACGACTCTCATTCATCTGAACATACAAATCAATACGATCAAGAAGTGGGTCTGAGAGTCTGTTTTTATAGCGCTGAATCTCGGAGGGTAAGCAGCGACACGCACGACTTTGACTTAAAAGGTTGCCACAGGGACATGGGTTCATTGCCGCAACAAATAAAAAGTCGGTTTGATACTCAACCTTGGAGTTAACACGAGAAATCGTAATGCGTCGATCCTCGAGTGGCTCACGAAGCGCCTCAAGAACATCTTTTTGATAGTGGGGCAGTTCATCAAAAAAGAGAATGCCGCGGTGAGCCAGAGCCACTTCACCAATGCGTGCGCGCCCTGAGCCCCCGCCAAAAATCGAGGCTCGCGTGCTACTATGGTGAGGTGATCGAAAGGGGCGAAGAGGCTCAAAGGTTGGCTCTTTGCCCTCTAAGGCTTGAAGACGAGCCTTGTCAAGAATATCAGAGAGTGTCATCGGGGGCAAAATATAGCGTAGTCGCTTGATAATCATACTCTTGCCACACCCAGGACTTCCCTCAAGCAAAAGATTATGCATCCCAGCAGCCGCAATCAGTGCTGCTCGCTTGGCCACTTCTTGTCCTCGCACATCAGCAAAATCAAGAGGATACTCTGAAAGATAATAGCCTTGAATCTCTCCAACCTCAACGCGCAAATACGCTAAGCCCCCACCCTCAATCGGCGCCGGGCGCTCGTGTTCACGCAAAAGTGCAATCGCATCATTTAGCGTCGCAACCCCATAAGCCTCAACACCAGGCACCATCGCCACGCGCTGTACAATCTCTGATGGAACAATGACACGCAAATGGCCCTCTTGGCTCGCTAACGAAAGAATCAACGCAAAGATCTCGCTTGTCGCCTTCACACGCCCATCAAGCCCCAACTCCCCAAAGACATAAAAATCCCCCATATCGGGGATCTCATCATGATAAAGCGCAACAAGCAAGGCAATGGGCAGGTCAAAAAAGGAGCCACTTTTTGTCAGATCAGCAGGGGAGAGGTTGATTAGAATTTTCAGAGGAGGAAACTCAAAGCCATAATGCAGCAAGGCAGCCTTGACACGCTCGCGCGACTCCATGATCTCATCATCGGCCAGCCCCACAATAGAAAATCCTGGCAACCCGCGCGCAAAACTTGCTTCAACCGCAACCCGCTTCGCCTCAACCCCTTCGAGCGTCGCGCATC
>JAINCO010000121.1:0-1322 GCA_036574095.1 Campylobacterales bacterium
GAAAGCTCCCAATTGCTTGGATAGACACTGCCTATGGCATCCCCTTCTGTCGTAAACCCTTCAACCTTAATTGGGTTGGGCACTTGCCTAATAATCTCACTGTACAGATGCAAGAGTCGCTTAAATGGCGTCGATACAGCAGCACTTCCCCGCTCAAAAATCACCCCTTCAAACATTCGGATCTTGATCCCTTCTTGCGTCATGATCACTTCGGTATTACTTCCTGTCCCTTCCTTGTCAGCGATATCTTTGAGCTTGGCAATGCTCTTGGCGATTTGAGCCTGTCGCTCCCGATCCTTGATCTGAGCACTTTGAATCTCTAACTTCATCGACTCATCGATTCTCTGGTTTTGCCCAGGCGGCAGCGGAATAGGCAACACAGGGGTCTCTTTAGCAATCGGCTCATTTGCAAAGATCACCCTAAAAGTCTCTGCCATCATCTTTGCCTTGCTTTGATTGACCGAAGCAATAGCGTAGAGAGCGATAAAGAGTGCCAGTAGCAACGACAGGAAGTCGGCATATGGAACCGCCCACCTCTCACCTGCCGGACATTCACACTTCTTCTTTTTGGCCATTAACCTTTCTTGCCCTCTTCCGGCTCGCCGCCAATATAGTTATAAAGTTTTGATCGGAGTGTTTTGGGATTATCGCCCGCAACAAGACCCACCAGCCCTTCAAGAATAATTGTCTGCTCTTTAATAATATCCTTCGATTTGGCAATCATCTTTTTGCCCAAGGGTCCAAAGATAATATAAGAGCTGGCAATACCAGTTACCGTTGCTGTAAAGGCGCCAGCAATACCCATCGCCATCTCTTGGGGATTATCAAGCTTTTGGAGCGCAAGCATCAGGCCAAGAACAGCGCCAATCAGACCAACGACAGGAAAGGTTTCGCCAGCAACAATCCAATACTCCCCAGCCCCATGATAGTGCTCCTCAGTCTCTTCAATCTCAATCTCCATCATTGCCCTGATCGCTTCGATGCTCATACCCGAGACGACCATATCAAGTCCCTTGCGTAAAAAATGGTTTTCGATATTAGGAATCTCTGCCTCTAATTTCAAGAGTCCGTCACGCCGAGCAATCATCGCAAATTCATAAAGCTGCTCAATTGTTTTGCTAAAATCAATGTTAGACTTTTTAAACACAAACCTAAGCTCTTTATAGGCATGTTTGATATGTTTAGGATGCGTACTCACCATCGCTGCAAAGAGTGATGTCGGAACAACAATAATAATCGATGTAATATGGAGCACATGGGCAGGATTACCTCCCTCCATTAAATCGCCAATCGATATGCTCGCCAACGCAGCAATAATCGCA
>JAINCO010000122.1:0-12608 GCA_036574095.1 Campylobacterales bacterium
AGGCGTGGTTTAAGTTTGGCGGTAGCGGAGAGTTTGTATTGCTCTTTGGCGCGCGCCTCAAAAAGGTTTGCTTGAAGTCCCTCTTGACGCCAACTTGCTTCAATAAGTTTAGCTAACTCAGCCGAGGACAGTCCCAGTGAGAGGAGGGCAAGTAGTAGAAGATGCCTCATCTTGTAGTCCTTATTGCAGTAGTATCTGTGATGCCAAATAAAAAGAGGTCAGTGGCTTCATCGATTTTGGTACGAAGATCAAAATCGGCATCGACCCACCGTTCGATATAGCTATTGGTGAGTGCCTTGTAGTGGTAGGCTAATTGCATCAGATCGTAAGAGCGAAGTGGGTAGATGCGGCCGATGTGATCAATGATCGTGCCAAGTAGTTCCATGATCTTTTTCATGGCGGGTGATTTATTGTAGGTACTGGCGTGAAGCAAAAGAGGATTGGCGAGGATATTGGCCTTGATGACCTCGCGATTTTCCTCAAAATAGTGGAATTTGTAGCTTGTCACAAAGCGTAGTTGCTCAATAGGATCGCTCATTTTCGCACATTCTGAACTAATAGTTGCATAAGCGGCAGTGATTTGTCGATCGACAAAGGCTTCATATAGGCCTTCTTTGGAGCCAAAAAGGTTGTAGATTGTTCCGACACTGACACCAGCTTTTTTAGCGATTTCGGCAACTTGAACCTTATCAAAACTTTGGGTTAGAAAATGGGTGGAAGCTTCATCGAGAATCAAGCTTCGTTTGAGCTCTTCAACTTTTTTCTGCATGGTTGTCCAGTAATTCTATTTCTGAAAATGAATTATATTCAAATCTTGAACTTGAGTCAATAGTTCTCTGATATTCTTTGTCGTCATGTTTTAGTTTTGGTGTGTTACAATTCTTCACTAAGGATCGAAACAGAATGGGCATTATGTGGATACAAAAGAGCCAATCAAAATCTTAATTGTCGATGATGTCGAAGATAATAGGTTGGTTTTGAAGGGTATTTGCAGAAAGCTCCATGGCGCAGAGCTGTTAGAGGCCAGGGACGGAGAAGAGGCAGTTAAGGTTGCCTTGGCTGAAAGACCCGATATTGTCTTGATGGATCTGCTGATGTCAGGAATCGATGGTTTCGCGGCAACAGAAAGGATAAAATCGGAGTTATCAGAGACCTTTGTCCTGGCGGTGACAGCTATTAACCATCATGGACTCGAAGAAGATCTTGAGCGAGCCGGGTTTGATGGGTATATTCTCAAACCAGTCAGCAAAAGTCATCTGATGCACAGCTTGCGTACGATTTTGTGGCACATTGAGCTCAAAAGAGGGCATCGTCCTGTTATCGGTGGCCACTATCCTATTAACCCCTTCTCTCGGCAGATTCGTGCGTTCAAGACAGTCTTTTATGTTGAGGCCAGAACTTCAAGCAAAGAGGAATCTAACACTACCCGAGAGGCACTAGTAGCAACGCAATAGGAGGAGAGACTTTTACGTCGAAGTCATACCGAAAAGATATCTGCTGCTACTTGGGTTCAAGGGATCGAAGGGGAGGTTCTTGATGAGGTGAGTGACCTTGCTGATTTGGAGATGGAGTTGGCCGATTTGTTAGATCGTATTGATTTAACAGGTGATTGCGCATTACTTGAGCGGGTTGCTACCACCTTTTTGCGTCGTATTGCGCAAACAATCGATAAACTTTATGATTTTTCAGCTCTTGCCTATGCCTTGTCGGCACTGGCATCGTTTCTTGGAGAACTTGATCCCTCGACGCTTGACAAGAGGACCAAAGAGCAGCTGTTGCTGTTGTTGCGTGCCCTAGTCGGAGATCTTGTAAGTTGGCGTACTAATATTTTTGTTGATCGTAGTGCTGTTGATATCCACTATCTTGACAGTTCACTTCTTGCATCATGTATGCAAATCGAAGCAATCATCGGACAAAAAAGCATTATCACATCTGATAGTGAAGGTGATCTTGAGCTCTTTTAGGAGGAATGGCCATTCATGGCATTTGTTAATCTTTGTTCACATTATGCCTTGTTTTTGACTTCCAAAGAGGAGGTTTTGCGCCGCTGGGTAGAGCGGCCTGTTGTGGCTGCTGTTTTAAAAATCATGGTATCGATCGACAGATGTTTGTAAACCATTTTGGAACGCGCATCTATGACTTTTTTCTCGACCACATCATGGGCGCAGAAAAATCTGAAGGGTGTCCTGTGATGGGGGTGCTGCTTCGTTTTTTTTATAAAAAACAGATAGAACTTTCTGAGCTTTTTCTTATATGCGATAATTTTAAATGGTCGCTGATTGATCTTCTCTTAGCTTCGGGGGAGGCTAGTCGTGAAGCAGTTAACGCGATCTTTGAGATTCTTCAAGCCAATTTTGTCTCGCTGATAGATGAGTATTTCTATATTCGTGGGATTGAGGTTAAGCGTAGTGATCATCATAGTGTTGCTATACCAACTTTCACTACTGTTGAGCCTCGACCGACGAGAGAAGTTAATGCTCAAATGATTGATAGTGAGGATCTGGCTCAGCTTGATGAAGTTCCGGATGAGTTGGAAGAAGCAACAGCTGTTTTTTATATGGAGTCACCCTCGATTGAGCAGATCCTTCGCTTTGCACAAGATGCCGAGCGGTTAGGAGCGATGCTACGCCTCTATGGAGCATTTGAAGAGTTAGGGTTAGAGATTGGCAAGATGGCGCGGGCATTTGAGGAGCATCCCTGGCAAGCTTTAGAGAATCGCTACAGCCTCAGTGTTCTTTTGGGATCTTTTTTGAATGATTTCGCGTTGTGGCGGCGATCGATAGCAGAGGATGGCGGGGTTGCGTTGCAGCCCTCCATTCTCGCCAATATCCGTCAGATTGTTGCCCATCTGTGTGAAACAGGTGAAGCGGTAGAATTTTTCTAAATGGAAGGGGCTTTCGTCGGTTTCTTTGATGAGCGCTTTAATATTGCTCTATTTTTGACATTATTGGCGGGACTTTCGACAGCCTTAGGTGCGGCGGTTGCATTGTTTGTTCGCGAGCGCCGCACGGGGCTCCTTGCTTTTGGTTTGGGTTTTTCAGCTGGTGTGATGCTATATGTCTCGTTCGTTGAGATTCTTCCTGGTGCGCGCCATGCTTTTGAGGCACTGACAACATCCAAAGAGGCCGAGATGGCTGCGCTGTTGGCTTTTTTCGGGGGAATGGCGCTTACCTTTGCTATTGATTGGGCTGTTCCTGACGAGATCAATCCTCATGAACTCAAAAACTCTAATCAAATCGATAGTGCTTTAGCTATAAGCTCCTCATCCTTAAAAAAGACAGGTATTGTGACGGCCCTGGCGTTGGCGCTTCATAACTTTCCTGAAGGATTTGCGACCTTTGTAGCTTCGATGCAAAGTTCACAACTTGGGATTATGATTGCTTTAGCTGTTGCGATCCATAATATCCCTGAAGGGATGGCCGTCGCCTTGCCACTTTACTATGCGACGGGCGAAAGGCGACGCGCTTTTTATTATGCTATGCTCTCGGGATTAGCTGAACCGGTGGGGGCATTAGCGGGCTATTTTCTTCTCTATCCTCTACTTGGGCCGTTGACGCTGGGGGTTGTCTTTGGCGGTGTGGCGGGAGTGATGGTCTATGTGTCGCTTGATGAGCTCATGCCTGCGGCACGAACATTTGGATATGCTCATCTTTCTATCATTGGTGTTATGGCGGGTATGGGTGTGATGGCACTAAGCCTACTATTGTTAAATTAGCGGTTTTCGATTGTCTTGATGAAGATCTCATAGTTTGCTTCAAGCTCTTGATCTTTGTTAAAGAGCTCAGTGTTGCCGGTTGCAACAGCCTCTTCAAGAAGGCGAAGGCGTTCGATGAGATATTTAAGCATAACCGCATCAATATCGGGAAGTTTCTCTTGGCTTTTGGGTGAGCGATCCATCCCTTTGGCGATAATGCGTGCCGGGATACCCACGGCTGTAGAATCGGGCGGAACATTTTTGATGACAACAGAGTTAGCTCCAATTTTGGAGCCTTCGCCGACAGTAATGTTACCGAGAACCTTCGCGCCAGCACCGATAACAACTCCGTTTTCGATTGTGGGGTGGCGTTTGCCTTTATTGAGACTAACACCGCCTAAGGTGACGCCTTGATAGATTGTCACATCATCCCCGACAATAGCTGTCTGACCGATGACAACACCCATCCCATGGTCGATAAAAACACGCCGTCCAATAACCGCCTCAGGGTGGATATCGATTGAGGTATTCATCTGGACAAGTCCCATGATGATGCGCGCAAGACGCTTCCATCCTTTTTTATAAAGGCGATGGGCGATGCGGTGCCAAAAGAGGGCGCGCAGACCAGGATAGTTAAAAAATAGCTCCCATTTGGAGTTGATGGCGGGGTCGTTCTCAAGAACAGTCCTAAAATCCTCGCGCACCAATTCCCAAAAAGGAAGTTCGGCTGAAGTTCTCTTGTCATTCATAACGACGATTATACTCCAACGCTTCTTTAAAAATCATACAATTTTTATCTGAAAGATAAAAACCTACCGCTGAACAACCGATTTCAGATAGACATTTTCAGACAGATAGAGGTAGAGTTCACCTAAGACCTCTCGTTTCTCCTCTTCGGGAATAAGCTCTGACTCCTCGATGCGCTGACGCATTCTACGCTCCATATCGCGAATGTCGTAGTCAATATCATCAAGAATATCGAGTAGATTTTGCGCTTGGAGGATGTTGTTGATGGTATAGTCCCCCTCTTCGTCAAATTCGATCGTCGCTTCTGTCGGGTGCGTAAAGAGATTGTGCTGCATCGCCAGTGTCTCTTGGTAGGCACCAACTAAAAAGAATGCAAGAAAATACTCTTCATAGGTTAGATCAACATCATGAAGATAGAGAGGATTTTTGGGTGAGAAGGGGATCTCGCCATCCGAATCGCAGGTGATATCCCATAGGCTTGCTGAGCGCGTTGGGGTTTGATCGAGGTAGTGAATGGGCATCACGGGGAAATTCTGTCCCAGCCCCCAGTAATCAGGGAGGCTTTGAAAGATCGAGGCATTGATCAGATAGCGCTCTTGGAGTCGCTCTTGGATATTTTTTAGTTCTTTGGTGTGGGTGCCTTTGGAGAGGCGGATCACCTTTTCGATAATTAAGTTCACAAGAATTTCGGCATTGGAGCGATCTGTTAGATCGATATAGCCCAGATCAAAAAGGGTTAATAGCGATTCGAGGTGGTCAAGGGCGTCATGGAGATATTCGGTCGCGCTTTTTTCATTCAGACTCTCATAAAGTTCGCGCAGCTCATCAATCAGCGGTGGATTGTTCTCTTTGAAGCGCAGAGCCTTTTCGGTATACTCCTCGCTAAAAAGCTCAATCACAGGGGCAACAAGAACAGCGTGACTGGCAGCGATAAAACGACCCGATTCGGTATAGATATCAGGCTCCTCAACTCCTTTGGCCTGGGCGATATTCTTCATCAAAAAGACGACATCGTTGGCAAACTCATCAAGGGTGTAGTTGCGATCAAGTCTCTTTTCGTTTTGTGAATATTCAACTGCAATACCGCCACCGATATTGACCGCCTTGAGTCCTGTGGCGCCTAATTTTTTGAGCTCTGCATAGATATTCCCCACCTCGCGTAGAGCACGCTTAAGAGGATTGATGTCATTCATCTGGCTGCCAATATGAAAATGGATCATATTAAAGTGCTCAAGCAGACCGTGTGTGCGAAGCATCTCAACCGCTTCGATCAACTCTGTCGCGGTAAGACCAAATTTGGCATGAATACCCCCGCTTTTGGCCCACAGACCAACCCCAGAGCTATGCAATCTTACCCTCAGGCCGATATTAGGCACAGGGGAGCCCATTTTGTTCGCAACCTCAATGATCGTCTCTAATTCATTGAGTCCTTCAATGGTAATTGTGATATTATGACCCATCTTGGCAGCGATGAAGCCAAGGCTAATCATCTCGGTATCTTTAAAGCCATTTACTGTAATGGGAGCGTTTTCGTTGTTGTAGGCCATTGCGATAATCAGTTCTGCTTTGCTTCCAGCTTCCAGGCCATAGTTATATTTTGCGCCAATGCGAACGACATGCTGAACCATATTGGGAAACTGATTGACTTTCAGGGGGAAGACGGCATGAAAGTTCCCTTTGTAGTCAAACTCACTGATAGCACGGTTGAATTCACGATAGACGGTGGCGATCTGCTTTTCTAAAAGATGAGGAAAGCGCAATAATAGTGGTCCCTTGTGCCCTTCGTCGCGAAGATGATGAACAATGGAGAGTAGTGAGGGCTTATTGCCAGCATTAACCTTGACAACCCCATCCTCGATAAAAAAATCACCATTACTCCAGAGATTAATCCCATAATTTACCATGTTAGTTCCTTCGTGGCCTCAGTGATTGGGAGTGTGCGCTCCTCTTTGGTGATCAGGTTTTTGATCCAGATGGTTCCTGTGGCAAATTCATTGGAGCCAATGACACCACAATAAAGCGCATGGTCGCGGTCGGCGTTTTTGAGATGTTTGGCCATGCTGCGGGGTGTGTAGTCAACAACTGCTTTGTAGCGTGGACGAAGTGCTTGTGCGAAATCGATGAGTGTTTCTATGGCCTCAGGATCGAGGGCGCCAAGCCAAATCCCTTCTCTTTTCTCTTCAACCTCGCCCATCAATTCAACAATTCGCTCCAGGCCAATTGCAAAGCCAACTGCCGGGGTTGGTTTGCCTCCTAACATCTCAACAAGCCGATCGTATCGTCCACCACCTGCGATAGCATTTTGGCTACCTAAGCCATGATCGGCGATAAATTCAAAGGCGGTTTTGGAGTAGTAATCAAGCCCTCGTACGAGATTAGGGTCGCGCTCAAAGGGGATATGGTGGCGTGTCAAGATCGCCTCTAGCGTTGCTAAGTCGCTAACACACTCTTCGCAAAGGTGCTCTGAGAGCTTCGGGGCATGGCGGTAGAGGTGCTGACATGCTTCATTTTTGCAATCAAGGACACGCAAAGGATTGGTGACTTTGCGCCGCTCGCAATCCTCGCAGATTTGCCCCTCGACACCTTCCAGAAAATCACAAAGGCTTTGACGATAGCCTGGGGCGCATTTGATGCAACCAAGACTATTGATCTTGAGTCGATAGGGGATGGAAAGACGCGTGAAAATCGTTGCCGCCAAGAGGATAAGGTTGGCATCTTCATAGACACTTCTCTCGCCAAACACCTCAACACCAAACTGGTGAAATTGGCGTAGCCGACCCTTTTGGGGGCGCTCATATCGATACATCGGACCGCTGTAGAAGTAGCGGTGAACCCCGCCGGCACGATCAAGTTTTGCCTCGATAAAAGCACGCACAACGCCTGCTGTTCCTTCGGGGCGCATACAGACATCGTTGCTGCCTTTGTCGATAAATTGGTACATCTCTTTACCGACGATATCGGAGCTCTCGCCGACACTTCGTTTAAAGAGAGCCGTCTCTTCAAGAATGGGTGTTTCGATCCACTCTAATCCCCATGCTTTGGCTGTTTCAAATAAAATAGCCAAGAGTCGCTCATAGCGTCTGTTCTCGGGAGGGAGGATATCATTCATTCCCCGAAGCGATTTAACCATGAATAAACCTTTGAATATCAAGTGAAATATCTTCAGCTGGGCGTGAGGCATCGATAACCAGACAAGGCAGCCCAAGACGCCGACACGCCTTCTCTAAGCGCTCTTGAATAGCAAGGAGCTTGTTGATCCCTTGTGCCTCAATCGCATCGTGCTGTTTGTTGGCAAGTCTCTTGCTTAGCTCCTCTGGAGTAAGCTTAAGGAGGATAACCAAATCGGGCACCACGCCACCTGTGGCAAACAGATTCATCCTGATAGCCTCATCATCGCTAATCTCGCTATCAGCATAGGCGATGCCTGAGATCAATGAACGATCGCAGATCAGAAGCTTATCTTGATTGGGCTTAATGACGCGCTCGATATGCTCGGCTCGATCGGCCAAAAAAAGAAGAAACCTCCCTCGTGGCGTTATCGAGGGATCATGAAGCACCATCTCTCGAATAGCTGAACCAATAGGGCTTCCTCCTGGTTCGCGGGTAATGATGGCTTCAGGATAGCGCTTGGCCAGAAGTGCGATTTGTGTCGATTTGCCGGCGGTATCAACTCCTTCGATGGCAATATACATCAGCCAAGCATCCCATGAATTTCTACGGGTACCAGGTGGGCAACACTACCACCATGGCGAAGGATCGAGCGAACAACAGTCGAGCTAATAAAGGCGTGCTCAAGGCTGGGCATCAAGCAGATCGTCTCAATTGTCTCATCAAGACTTCGGTTGGAGTAGGCGATTTGAAGCTCATACTCAAAATCACTCACAGCTCGTAATCCTCGTATGATGATGCGTGCTTGCTGCTCTTTAGCAAAATCGACCAGTAACCCGCCAAATCCTACTGCTTTGGCATTAGGAAAGCGCTTGATCGCCGCATCGACCATCGCAAGTCGCTGCTCAAAGCTATACATCGGTCCCTTCTCTTTGGAGTGGGCAACCCCGACAATCACCTCATCAAAAAGCCGGCAGGCACGCCCAATCAAATCGACATGACCACAGGTAATTGGGTCAAAAGTTCCAGGATAGATCACGCGCCTCACCCTTGCCACCTTTGGTAGAGATTGTGCTCAATCGACAAAAGATCGAGCCATTTACCCACGATAAAACTCTCCATCTGCGCGAGAGAACGCACGCCAGCGTAGTAGCCTAAAACAGGTGGCGCTATGATAACACCCATTTGTGACAATTTGGCCATATGCTCTAAGGCAATTGTCGAAAAAGGCATCTCGCGCGGGGCAAGGATGAGAGGGCGACGCTCTTTAAGCATGACCGAAGCGGCGCGGGTTGGGAGGGTGTCGGCAATTCCTACGGCTATTTTGGCTAGTGTGTTCATGCTACAAGGAGTGACGATCATCGCATCGATGCCAAATGATCCTGAGGCGGGTCCTGCGGCAAGGTTTTTGCTATCATACAGCTTCACCCCTTCTTCGCGGGCAAGAACTTCGAGGGCACCACGCGAGGCAATGAGATGCCGCTCAATTGATGGAGGAAGAGCCGCAAGTAGTCGCCTCGCAAGTCTTGTACCGCTGGCACCCGTGAGGGCGATGAGAAGTTTCACAGCAATAACGCCTCCTTCGTTGTTAAAAGCTTGGCACGGTGGATCTTTCCTTCGTTGGTGCGAACCTTGATCTCTTGGCCTATGATTCCATCTTCAAGGGTTGTGGCTGTGATTTGTAGCTCAATCCCACTTTCTTTGACAATCAGTGTAATTTCACTGTTTTTGGGTAAGTCGGGAACCGGGATGATCGATGAACTATCGATAATTGATCCCGCGCGGATATAGTGTTTTGCTCGTATCTTACCAATTTTATGAACATCAGCAGGGATTGCCCTTAGATTTGTCAGAGCCACCCTCTCGCGCACAACCAGATCCGATGAGAGAATTGTACCCATACGGATATTATGAACCGCTTTAAGGACCTCGATGGTGGCGTTGATATCGTAGCGAAAGAGTAGCTTGCGTTTGGCCTTATCTTTGGCGATGATTGCTTCAGCGTAGCCTCGGGAGTGGTGGAGGGCGCTACGGTTGAGAGTGATATTCTCTAAGCACCACCCTTCAGGCTGGCGCAGTGTGATAGCGTCAAGTTTGATGGCATTGATCTCTATCGTTGGGAAGCGCTCCGTGAAGACTGCTTCAATCTCGGCTTTAATAGCGGCATCAAATGGCGTTGTTAGCGCTGAGGCGCTTAGCGACAGAAGCCAACAAAAGATCGCAAAGATGATTTTCATGATGTGAGGGTAACATGCTCTGATTTAAAGGTTGCTGATTTGCAATGGATCCTTGTTTTTTGGATGAGTGAAGAAAACTCTCGCTACAATGCGCTCAACAAGAGTTTCATTGATATTAGGTTTGTCTGGATGATTGAGCAACTTCTTCCTATTATGCTTCTCTTTGTTACTGGTGTGGTGGCGCGCCGCTTGGGGCATGGTCACTCGGTGGCACTTGTCGATTTTATTCTCTACTTCTCTTTTCCGGCTTTGATCCTTCAAAAGATGCGCTTTGCCCAGATCGGGTTTGAAAGTATCAAGATCGTCTTATTCGCCTGGCTAGCGATCCTCTCAGGGCTGTTGTTAGGTTGGCTTGGTGGTAGGCTGATGGGACTTGATCGTGGGCGTCTGGCCGCACTGATGCTTGTGTCAGCACTGGGCAATACCTCCTTTCTTGGATTCCCAATGATTGAGGCTTTTTATGGGGAGGAGGGGTTGACGGGAGCGATCTTGTATGATCAGTTTGGGAGCTTTCTAGCTCTTATGATTTTGGGGACGATCATACTCTCATGGGGTGGGGGTGAACGTGCATCTATGACAACCATTCTAAAGCGTATCGCGCTCTTTCCGCCCTTTATCGCTATGATTGTCGCCTTGTTGTTGCATGGGGTGCGTTTTCCTGCTCCTGTCGAGAGATTGGTTGAGATGCTAGCCGCGACACTTTTGCCGCTTGTCGTGGTGGCGGTAGGGATGCGCCTTTCGTTTGGTGCGCTGCGTCTTGATGTTAAGCCTATTGCCTGGGCGCTTATGGTAAAGATGGTTGTTGTTCCAGCTATCGTCTGGATGGTCTTGAAGATAGGTGGAGGGGCGCCCTGGAGTGGGGTTATCGTTGCTGAATCGGCGATGCCGGCTATGGTCATGGTAGCGGTCTTGGCGATGAGGGCAGGAATGGCTGCTGAGTTGGCGCTTGGGGCTGTTGGGATAGGAATGCTTGCAAGTTTTATCGTTATACCTTTGTGGATTGCTCTTGCTGGATAATGATTTATTGATTTTTAAGCTATATCCTTAGACGATGCTGACAGAGGGTGTAGTAAATACGCTCGATGACTCGGAAAGGGGGAATTATTGATGAAAAAATCGATGATAGCAGTAGTTACGGCGGTCGTCCTCGGTGCACAGGCACAGACATTTTCTCTGCAACATGGTTGGAATCTGGTTGGTGTATGTAGCGAAACTCCTATTGCAACATCAAAGCTTACATCTTATTAATGGTGTTAGAATTCTTTGGCGGTGGGATAGTGGAACGGCAAGCTGGCAATATGCAACGGCAGATAGCCAACTTCGTAACGCCTTAGAGACGGTACTACCAAATCTTTCAAGTTTCACAGAGCTGATGCCGGGCGAGGGATTTTGGGTGCAAGCGTCACAGAGCGTACAGATTGCCACTGATCGCTGGAGTGATAGAGCGGCAGATTTTACGATTGTGAAAGTTGATGGTCCGCAGCTACCAAGAGCGATGATGTCCCACCATTTTCGCGAGTTTGACGACAATGTTACGATCCTCTTTGGTGGTCACGGTAGCGAGTTCCGTTCGTTGTCGTCCATTGTGACGATCGATCGTGCAACCGGAAGCGTGACGGAGCAGAGCATGAACTATGTGCATGATGCTCCTGTTTTTGTCCAGCTGGATACCAACGGTATGCGTTACCTGATTGCGGGTGGAAATAGCGATTTGGGCGTACCCGCCGTTGCCGGTGCGGAGATCTACGACTATACGACGCGTACCCTGACGCCGACAGGAAGCCTGAACCTCTTTAGGGCGTCGGCCGGTGCGTCAAAGACCGCATCGGGCAAAGTGCTTGTTGCGGGCGGGTGGTACAACCATAATAATGCCCATACGGTTGCTGAGATCTACGATCCGGCGACGGGGCTTTTTACGACGACCGGATCTCTTGTTGAACCCCGCGCCGATCCCATCGTCCTTCCGGCCAACGGCGGCGCCGTTGTGATTGGAGGGATACATTACACCACTGCGGCGCCCATCGAGAGCGTCGAGTTCTACAACGAGAGCGAGGGGAGCTTTTCAACGCTTAGCCAGACGATTCTTCCCGGGGAGAGCGGCTGGTATGTCCATGGGGGCCTGAACCGGCGCAGCTTTGAGAGTATGTTGATGCGTGATGGATCGGGACGCTTCATTTTTAAAGCTGATCGAGCCGGAACAAAGGAGCAGGCGTTGATTGTTTTTGACCCAGCGACGAAACAGATGAGTAAGCTCCCTATCGCATTGCCAAAATCGGACGATCTCTATCTTTACGAAGTTCACAATGTCGGCAATATTCCTAATACAATCGTTTTATTAGGCTCGGAGGCGGGTAGCTATCCAGCTGGACAGCGGGTACGCATTGTCAAAATCAATCTTGCTACAGGTGCTGTTACTCTTTCTAATAGTGTGACACTACCTCAAAATTACGATATTTCTCAGGCCTCACACACATGGCTGAATGATGGGACAGGTTTCTTGATTGCCGGTGGAACAGTGGGTCAAGGCTACGATTATAACTTCCAACCAGTAGCAACTACTTTTTATTTGAAGTTTCAGCCATAAAGCGTAAAAGTTTAGGGTCTTGCGTAGAATATCGCAGCAAAACTGCGATAGAATACCGAGAACATGGGAAAGAACAAGTATCTAAAAAATTCAAAGATTTCAGAACCCAAGACGAGAGAGATTATTCGAGGATTCGCACTTGATCTTACAGCAACTCAGACAGCCGAACTTACAGGGATTACCCGTAAGAGTGTCAATAGGATCTATCACGCTATCCGACAAAAGATCTTTGAGAGTT
>JAINCO010000123.1:0-10296 GCA_036574095.1 Campylobacterales bacterium
GGAAATTAAGGGGGATGGTAAAATCAGTTGGATCATGAAATAAGTGCCGGCGCACGATAAGCCGAGTTCTGTACGTGGAAAACCACGTGACGATCATTTCTCTTGACGGTACATTACGGTACCATTCGTGCGAAGAGCATCAAGATGAGACCTTTACCAGCTCTTCTTGCTGCAGGCTGGGTTTACAATGCGACACCTGTTGCCAGGCATCCGGTGGGCTCTTACCCCACCCTTTCACCCTTACCTCGAACCTTGACCAAAGGCTACCCGAGGCGGTTTGCTTTCTGTTGCACTTTCCCTCGCCTTACGGCGGCCATCTGTTAGATGGAGCCTTGTCTCATAGCAGCTCGGACTTTCCTCTGTAACAACAGCGATCGTCTGTGCACCGGCAGCGCCATTATAGATCATCTCATCTATAGGATCGCTTAATAACACAACTTTACGTTGAGAGTTTAGGCTATAAAAGATCAAATTTTTGGGTTATCAACTCCCCGTCATCGTTAAAATAGAGATAATAAAGACGATCACGAACAACAGGTAGGCCAACTAAATAACGTAAGGCAAGGTTAGCCTCTAAACTAGCAATATGCATGACAATCGGTGCTGCGATACCGCCAGGTTTACGATCAGTAACTTTAAAGACAGAAAAAGTTGCTTTGTCAAAAAAACAGACCTGCCCACGCCACTCCTCAACAGAGGCATAGACCCAGGGTGTTTGCCGCTTCCTCGCGTAGTTGTCAATCTTCTCTCGTGAAGGGAGATTATCAGTAGCATCCAAGATCAGATCAACCTCAATTTCAAGTGCCATAAAGCCATCAAGATCCATTACATGAGCATGTGCCTTCGTATAACTACATCGAGCCGAGACAAGATCACCCAGCACTGTCGCCTTAGGTCGCCCCTCATTAGCTTCTGTAAAACCGACTTGCCGATGGATATTATGAACACTCACACTATCAAAATCGACTAAGTGAATGGTTCCGATACCACTTGCCCCCAGAGCAAGAGCAAGCGAGCACCCCAGCCCACCACAACCGATGATGGCAACTCTTTTGCTCTCAAGCCCTCGTTGTGCCTCGATTCCCCATAACTGAATCTGTCGCTTGAAATACTCTTCGTACACAATTACCTCCGTGCGTGGGCTATCGAACTAAATTGCCATGTCTCTCGTGCTTCAACCACTTGATCTCGTTCAATATCAACAACCATCATCGCCTCTTCCTCCCCTAACGCATCAACAGTAAGGCCAAATGGATCAACCAAGAAGGAGTCACCATAAAAGCGCCAGCTAAAGCTGCCCTCGCCATACTCACCGATACGATTGACTCGCAACACATAACAGTGGTGCAAAAAAGCCATTGTATGCAAAAGCTCGCGCCACCGTTTCTGGGATTCAAATGTTGCTGCCGTTGGCGTAATGACAACATCGACTTTTTTTTGAGAAAGTTTCTCCCATAATTGGGGAAAATGGGTTTCAAACCCCATCAATAAACCAATCTTTATACCGCCAATGTTCACGACCGGAGGTGTTTTAAGCGCAGTAGGCTTATTGGCAAAAAAGGCAGCCTCATTCCAATGGTGGTAGGGCATCAAAATCTGTTGACTCCAAAAGCGGCTTTTCTCTTCTTCAAAAAGATAGAGTCCCTTTAGAGGATTGCCATTTTTGATTGTCACCAGTGGCGCGATGATCGGTACCTTATAGATACGCGCAAGCTGGGTCAGATTCTCAACCTGTCGCTGACTTTGCTCGGCGATCATCGACAGAGGGGTTGTTAATAGCTCTCGAAAAAAGAGGTTAAGTAAGTACTCTCCTAAGACAACTACCTGCGCCTCTTTACCCTTCGCTAAGGTCAGGAAATAGTCTAATTTGGCTCGATCATACGGCAGTGAGGCCGATTGGATTGCAGCAATTCTCAAAGTACGAGACACTACTCACCTGCCCCCGCTAACGCCGCCTCAATCTGTGCCACCTGTAGCTGCGCCTCTTCAACCATCTTCTGTGCCTCTTTGATTTGCTTCATTCCCTCTTGATACAAGGTAACGCTCTCTGCAAGGGTAACTTCAGGGTTCATCAGTTTAGCAAGGATCCCCTTGACCTGCTCTAATTTTGCCTCAAAACTTACCTCATTATCCATTCTGATCCTCCAAAAGCTTGGCAACATAGTCGCCAAAGAGATTGATCTCAACCAAAAAGGCATCATGGCCATAGCTACTTTTGACTTCATAATAACTCACCAAATCACCTGTGCCAGCCCGATCAGCCGCCTCTTTGATCTCTCTCATCTCTGAAGGGAAAAAGAGATAATCCCCTTCAAATGAGATCAGGTGTAGCTTTGAGCGTAAACGACTTAAAGCCTCATCGAGTGAATCGTACCCCCTGGAAAGATCATAGATGTTAATTGCCTTTGTAATATAAAGATAGCTAAGTGGGTCAAACCATTTAGGGAAATTATCACCATTATAATCAAGATAGCGCTCGATCTCATACCGACCAAAAAGTTCAAAAAGCCCATCGTTAGCAACATAGTTGCGGCCAAATTTCTTTTGCATCGTCTGAGGAGAAAGATACCCAAGATAACCCGTCATGCGCGCCACCGAAAGACCATTTAGACCATTTTGGCGAATTTCAGCGGGGTCATAGTTGCCATTATTAAATGCTGGATCGCTCATAATAGCGCGCTGGCCGATCTTATTAAAAGCGATCACCCAAGGCTGCGTAGCATGTGTCGTTGCCATCGGAATGACCATCTTGGCAAAGCCAGGATATTCGATGGCAAAAGTCAAGGCCTGCATCCCCCCCATGCTCCCACCAATAATCGCATGAAGCTGATAGATACCAAGCTCTGAAAGAAGAATCTTTTGGGCCTTGACCATATCTTTGATCGTCAAGACAGGAAAAGAGAAGCGATATGGCTTTTGGGTATAAACCTCCAAGCTCATCGGCCCAGTTGAGCCAAAGCAGCTTCCGATGACATTGGTTGCGATCACAAAAAAACGGTTTGTATCGACTGGTTTAGATGGACCAATCAGATCATCCCACCAACCCGCCTTTGGATCGGTTGGCTCATAACGACCTGCAGCGTGGTGACTACCTGAAAGAGCATGACAGACGAGGATCACATTATCTTTGCGCTCATTCAGCTCGCCATAAGTTTCGTAAATAATCTCGTACGGCTCAAAGATCCGCCCACTCTCAAGGTAGAGCGGATTGGTAAAACGCCGTGTGGCTGTCGTGATCTTCACAAACCCTCTTTGCCATTAAATGTGATAATTGGGCGCCTCCGCCGTGATCTGAACATCGTGAACATGACTCTCTTTTAGACCTGCGCTCGTAATCTCCACAAATTCAGCATTTTCATGAAATGCAGCAATTGTGGGAGATCCCAGATACCCCATGCTTGCGCGCAGGCCACCGATAAGCTGATGGATAACATCAGAGATACGACCCCGATAGGGAACGCGCCCCTCAATTCCTTCAGGAACAAGTTTATCAGCAGCCGTTCCTTCTTGGAAATAGCGATCTGTTGAGCCCTTTTGCATCGCGCCAATACTACCCATGCCGCGATAACTCTTATATTGTCGTCCCTGATAGATAATCACCTCACCCGGTGCCTCTTCAGTACCCGCCAAGAGTGAGCCAATCATGACACAATGTGCACCTACCGCCAATGCTTTGGCCAAATCACCTGAATATTTGATGCCTCCATCAGCAATCACAGGAACACCTGCAGGACGTGCGATACTTGCCACCTCATCGATAGCCGAAAGCTGCGGAACGCCCACACCCGCAACGATGCGCGTTGTACAGATACTTCCTGGACCTATACCAACCTTTACACCATCAACACCCGCATCAATCAGCGCCAAAGCAGCTTCGCTCGTAGCAATGTTACCAGCAACAACTTCGATAGCAAAACGGCTTTTGATCGCCTTGACTGTCTCGATGATGCCACGGCTATGGCCATGGGCAGAATCAAGGACAATCAGATCAACACCCGCCTCTATCAATGCCTCTGCCCGCTCAAGTTGTCCAACGCCAATAGCCGCACCCACGCGTAAACGACCAAAATCATCTTTGATGGCATTAGGAAACTCAAGTTTTTTGAGGACATCCTTCATCGTAATAAGACCTTTGAGGATGCCAGCATCATCAATAATAGGAAGCTTCTCGATCTTATGCTTATGCATCAGCGAGGCAGCCTCTTCCATCGAAATCCCTTTATGCCCTGTTACAAGGGGCATCGGTGTCATCACCTCGCCAACTGTTTTTTTAGAGAGATTTTCAAATCGTAGATCGCGATTGGTCAAAATACCAATGAGCTTACCATAATCATCGATGACAGGTAGTCCTGAGATGCCTGAATCACGCATCAGATAGATAGCTTCCTCGATAGGCATATGAGCCTTCACTGTCACCGGATCGATAATTACACCACTCTCTGCTTTTTTGACTTTTTTAACCTCTCTAACCTGTGTGGGAATATCCATATTTTTATGGATGATGCCCATACCACCCAGTCTAGCCATGGCAATGGCAGTGCGCGCCTCGGTTACCGTATCCATCGCGGCAGAGATAATCGGGATATTGAGCTCAATCTGACGCGTCACCTTTGTGCGAATATCAACCTCTTTGGGCAAAACCTCTGAATAGCGAGGAACAAGCAAGACATCTTCAAATGTCAAGGCGCGTTTTCTGATTTTCATGGCATCATCTCCTTGGATTTAGTGTACAAGCTGCTCGATCGATAGGGCACCATCAAAAAGGGTCTGCTCTTGCCAAGCATCGGCAATGAGCTGAACACCAATAGGCATACCATCATCATCACTACCCACGGGAACCGAAATCCCCGGCAGACCCGCTAAGTTCAGCGAAATTGTGTAGAGATCCTCCAAATACATCTCAAGCGGCGACTTTTTACTACCAAACGCAAAGGCGGTTGTTGGTGTCACAGGCATCAAGAGAAGATCAACATCAGCAAAGACTGCCCTATACTCCTCGCGAATAAGACGACGAACCTTTTGGGCTTTCATATAATAGGCATCATAATAACCAGAAGAGAGAACGAAATTACCAAGCAAAATTCGTCGCTTAACCTCATCCCCAAATCCTTCCGATCGACTTTTGATATAAAGATTGGCGAGGTTCAAAGGGTTGTCGGCACGCCTACCATAGCGCACACCATCAAAACGCTGAAGATTGGTTGCTGCCTCGGCGGTAGCGGTGATATAGTAGGCGGCAATATCATATTTTGCATCCATCATCTCTTTATGAATAATGGTATGCCCTTCTCTTCGAAGCTCATCAACAAGAGCCCATAGCCTCTTTTTGACCGGCTCACTCGCCCTATCGATATAATCATCAACAACAGCGATACGAAATTTGCGTGAGCCATCAAGCTTAGAAGCGACTGGTTCATACACTCCATGAAAGCTTGTCGAATCCTTAGGATCCCATCCTGCCAAAGCATCATACAAAATAGCAGCATCTTCGACATTTTGCGTCATCGGCCCAATCTGATCAAGACTCGATCCATAGGCAACAAGGCCATAGCGACTCACCCGTCCATAGGTTGGCTTCATTCCTACAATCCCACAAAAGGCTGCAGGCTGACGAATCGAGCCCCCTGTATCGCTGCCTAAGGCTGCCAAAGCAATCCCCGCAGCCACCGCAGCTGCACTTCCGCCTGAGCTACCGCCAGGAACGCGCATAGGATCATGGGGGTTGCGTGTTGGGCCATAGGCACTACTCTCAGTTGAACTTCCCATCGCAAATTCATCCATGTTAGCGCGTCCAAATGGCGAGAAACCATGGCGACGCATATTAGCAATTGCCGTCGCATCAAATGGCGCTACATACCCCTCTAAGATACGACTACCACATGTAACAGGCCAACCCTCAACAGAGATGTTATCTTTAACAAGGACAGGAACCCCATCTCCTGACTCTTCAAAACCTACATAGGCATTAAGCTCCCTAAGCTCCTCAGCCTTGGCGCGTAACTCTTGCTTTAATTCGCGTAACTGCCCTTGTCCTAGTTGCAGCGCCTCTTTAAGTGTCATCTCTCTCCTCCCTTACCCTTCGTTCAACCAACCAAAGACCGATCGCCCAGATCATCAAGAGCACAACAACCGATCCAACGATGACCGTCCATGAGACGGGCTGGCTCAGATTCATCCTATAACCCCTTGACAGCGCGCACAAAGAGCCTCTGGTACTGGGGCTGTTTGCTTCCAGCAGCGAGGACATTTGTGAGCTGTTGAACGCTTGAGCGTATAGTGGTAACCCTCATGTGACAACGACGCAAGAGTCTCGCCTGAAGCCTTTGGATCAACTGCCGAAACCAAAAACCAGTCGCTAACCTCGCGCTCATCTAACGCAAAAAGCTCAGGATCATCGCTGGCCAAGATGATCTCCAGAGTATTTTTGATGACTCCACCTTTTTTAAGCTCATCAACCTGCGCAAAAAAGAGCTCACGTAAGGCCAACATCTTAGCTGCCGGGAAAGTCGAAGCAATTTCAGGCAGTGGCGTATAGATAAGATCAAAGATACTCACGCTATCCTCTCGAAGCACCTTAGGCGCATACTCTACAACCTCATCACAGGTGTAGGTAAGCACAGGCGCGACGAGCCCCAAGAGGGTGCGCGTCATCAATAACATCGCTGTCTGCGCCCCAAGTCGTCGTTGATCGTCGCGGCTATCACAGTAGAGGCGATCTTTACAGATATCAAGATAGATCCCCGAGAGCTCTGTTGTCAAAAAGGCGTTAATACGATGAAACCCTTTGGCAAAATCGTAAGCTGCAAAAGCACTCTCAGCTTCATCAAAGACCTTTTTAGCCTCAGAGAGTATCCAGCGATCAAGTAGCCCCAACTTCTCTATGGGCAAAGGAGCCGAGAGATCAGAGATATTCGCCAGCATAAAACGGAAGGTGTTTCGAAGCTTTCGGTATTGATCGCTCACTTGATTTAAGATGTTTTTACCCAGCTTCATATCACCCTGGTAATCTGAGAGGGCAACCCACAACCTTAGAATCTCTGAGCCATATTGTTTAATAACATCTTGGGGTTCGACGCCATTTCCTTTCGATTTGGACATCTTATTCCCCTGCTCATCAACCGTAAAGCCATGGGTAATGATCGCTTTATAAGGGGCACATTCGTTGGTGGCACAACTAACAAGCAACGAGCTTTGGAACCAACCACGGTGCTGGTCTGAGCCCTCGAGATAAACATCTGCCGGAAAGTTACCCGCATCATAGCGACGGCTACATAAGACCGCATAGTGGGTGCTGCCACTATCAAACCAGACATCAAGAATATCGGTCACTTTCTCCAAATCGGCAGGATTGTAGCCGCTGCCAGGATAGAGGAGCTCTTCGATGCTGCGCGTATACCACGCATCAGCTCCCTCTTTTTCAAAGATCATTGCGATAAAACTTGTCACCTTATGATCAAAAATCACTTCACCTGTGGCTTTGTGGCGGAAGAAGGCGATGGGAACGCCCCAATCACGCTGGCGGCTAATACACCAATCAGGACGATTGGCAATCATGGCACGCAAACGGTTGCGTCCACTTTCAGGATAGAAGGTAACCTTTTCAATCTCATCAAGTGCTACTTGACGAAGCGTGCGCCCATCAGCTGTAAAGGGCTCATCCATCACAATAAACCACTGTTTGGTAGCGCGATAGATCACTGGCTTGTGTGTTCGCCAGCAAAAAGGGTAGCTATGGGTAAACTTGCTTGCGTGACGCAGTGCACCAGCCTCCCGTAGTAGCTCAACAATGCGCTCATTTGCCTTAAAGACATGCATCGCAACAAAACTTTCAGCATCAGGCAGCAACCCTAATCCAACAATCGTACGATCATAGCAGCCACTCTCATCGACAGGCATAATGATCTCATCGCTGTAGTTTAGCCATACATGGTAGTCCTCTTCACCATGACCTGGCGCCGTATGGACACAACCTGAACCACCATCCATCAAGACATGCTCACCAAGGACAATCAGCGATGAGCGACCATTAAGGGGATTGATCGCCTCCAGGCGTTCCATCGCTTTGGGGTCAAGCGTTTTTACTGCCTCGCCCGCAACAACACCTTCAGCCAACAGTGCCTCCAAACGAGGAGCCGCGACGATAAAGCCATCACTTGTTAGCACATACTCTTCATGGGGATTCAAAGCGATACCCATGTTCGCTGGGAGCGTCCAGGGGGTCGTTGTCCAGATGATAATTGCACCCTGTGTAATCCCTAAGGCTGCTTTAGCCGCCTCAGAAAGATCAAAGGCAACATAAATTGACCAATCCTCTTTTTCTTGATACTCAACCTCAGCCTCAGCCAACGCACTCTTAGCTGCCCAACTCCAGTAAACTGGCTTTTTGCGCTCTTTGAGGAGTCCCTTTTCGGCAATACGACATAACTCACGGTAGATATTGGCCTCAAACGCAAAATCCATCGTCACATAGGGTTTCTTCCAGTCAGCAATTACCCCTAACGATTGAAACCCCTCGCGCTGAACATCGATAAAATGAGCTGCATGCTCTCGGCAAAGTCCGCGTAGCTCATTTTTGAGCATTTTCTCTTTTGCTTCGGTGCCAATTTTTGTCTCGATCTGATGCTCAATGGGCAAACCATGACAATCCCAACCAGGGATAAAACGGAGAGCACGCCCGCGGAAGTAGTGATACTTGGCAACAATATCTTTGAGGATTTTATTGAGGGCGTGTCCGAGATGGATTGCACCATTTGCATAAGGAGGACCATCATGGAGCGTGAAGATGGGCGCACCCTCGCGGTTGGCCTTCATCTTCTCATAAACCCCTCCCTCAAACCACTTTTGATACCGTTTCGGCTCGTTTTGCGCAAGATTGCCACGCATTGGAAAATCGGTTTCGGGTAATAAAAGGCTCTCTTTATAATCCATTGTCATTATGCCTTACATTCTTGCTGGATAGATAGCCGATTATAACAAATTCGCCATTAAAAGGGCCTTTGTGGCAGGAAATTTGCTTCACTAAATAGAAGCTATCAAAGGGGGGGAAAGATGACCTTAATCCTACTAAGCGAACGATGGAGTGACGACAATGTTGCCCATGATTATCTCTTGCGCACTATCACACACACCTGTGGATCTATTGATGTACAGATCAAAAGTGCTGCAAGAAAATTGGTCGAGATTCTGGATAGAGTTCTTCTTGATGAGCAGACAATCATTGTGGCTGCCGAAGGACAAGAGTTTGCCACCGCTGCCAAAGTTGCCGCCACATGGATGGGGACAACAATTACCCACCGAGGCAATCTCTTGATGCCCTCATGTGCTGAACTCTATGATGATAACTCATTTCTTTTGATCAAAGATGGTGTTCAAATCTCATTCTTGCGCCTTACCAGCGATACCCTCCTCTCAGCACCCATCATTCAGCAAACCCCTCCCCCATCAGCCTGTCTTCATATCTTTCATCGCACCAAAAGCTCACTTGAAGTGCTCATCGAGCCACTTGCAGCCGCAAGTGACATCGAATGGGATATTATCCCAACCGGTGGCGGGTGGTTGAGACTAAAAGCCATAAGCCGTCGCTTTGGCAATCTATCACTCTTTCTCTCTTCTCTTCATAAACTTCTTCCAGGCCAGATTATCCAAGCCCAAGATCTTTGGGCCTATGCCGTTGAGACCCTTGCCAAAAACCAAAAGCGCGTTGGTCTATCCGAAAGCTGTACGGGCGGTTTGATTGCCTCGATGTTCACTGCAATTCCTGGCTCGTCAGCTGTTTTTGACGGGAGCGTCGTCACCTATGCCAATTGGACAAAAGAGTCGTGGATTGGCGTCTTGCCCCAAACACTAACTGAGCATGGCGCCGTCAGTAAAGAGACAGTTCAAGAGATGCTTGCAGGAACGCTACGCACTTGCCAAAGCGATTATGCAATTGCTGTAAGCGGTATTGCAGGCCCTTCAGGCGGCACGCCCCAAAAACCGGTGGGCACCGTTTGGATCGGCGCAAAAGCCAAAGAGCGAGAGCCAGTGATTGAGCCATTTCTTTTTGTAGGGGATAGACAAGCAATTCGAGAACAAGCGGCCCATCATGCCCTCAGGCTTCTTTTTGAGTGCGATCCGGCCCTCTTTTTTGCAAAAAACACTTGACATAAAGCTCAAATTGCGCTATAATTCGCCTCCCATTTAGAAAGATCGAGAGAGACTCGTTAGCTCAGCAGGTAGAGCATCTCACTTTTAATGAGAGGGTCGTTGGTTCGAGTCCAACACGGGTCACCACCGAGACTCACCTCATCGTCTAGT
>JAINCO010000124.1:0-11379 GCA_036574095.1 Campylobacterales bacterium
CTGTTCGTATATGGGTCTTGGCCACAATCTCATCAAGCGAATAGTTTTTAAGCTGCTCAAGACCATTCATGAACGCATCCTATCAATCAAAATTCCAGCAGCTACACTAACATTAAGAGAATCGAAATCGTGCGCCATAGCGATAGCAATCTTTTCATCAAACATTTTTGCAACTTTTGGAGAAAAACCTTTGCCCTCGCTTCCCATAACCAAAAGCCTCTTGGGGGCAACAGCCGACCATTGTGTTTCTCCATCCATCGTTGCACCATAGATACGAAAGCCTGACTGCTTAAATTCATTCAATACTGAGGGAACTTGGGGAGCGAGCGCAACCGGAAGCTCAAACAACGCACCACTGCTTGTCCTCGCGATACCATCAAACGAAGGCTCCTTAATTCCACCTATAACCAAACCATCAACACCCAACGCATAGCAGCTACGAACAATGGCACCAATATTGCCAACATCAGTCACATGGTCTAAGAAGAGAACAAAACGCATACGCCGCATCTGCTCAAGCGGCACGGTTTCAAACTCATCAACTTCTGCAATAAAACCCTGATGATTTCCACCGCGCGCCAATGCCTGCGCTTTTTTAGGATCGATGCGAAGAATCTCGTACCCCAAGCGCTTTAACTGTGCAAATTCCCTGCCCTCGATCTCTTTGGCAAGCCAAACTTTTTTTAATTTTTCTGGATGCCGCTTGACAAGGTGCCAAAAGAGTTGCTTACCATAGATTATCATCAATCTGATTGTAGCACAAATTTCTTAAATTTTTAGCTCGATTTAGCGCTCCACTGCTGAGGTAGCTTGTGCGAGCGAATTATAACACTCTTTGATACTTCGCCCTTCTAATTGAGCGATGAGTTTGGCTTTTTGTTTAGGCGGCAGCTGAAGTTCATCGATCATCTGACGATCAAGCACAAGCTTGCCTTTTGTCGTTCCACCATTAATAATCACAACCCATTCGCCCTTAAACGAGATCCCGCCTTTTAAAAATTGGGGCAGTTCCTCTGCCTTGAGACTAAAGCGCTGTTCGTGAAATTTTGTTAGCTCCTTAACCAACACAACCTCTCGATGCGGCACTTTCTGCGCCAGCTCCAACGCAAGTTGCTCGATGCGATGGGGTGCCTCGTAGAGCACAAGAGGCAATCCCATCTCGAGTAATTCATCAAGTTGCTTAGCACGCTCCTTGCCCTTGTGTGGCAAAAAACCACCAAAAACAAAGCGATGCTCTTCAAAACCTGCCATAACAAACGCTGGCAACAAAGCCGATGGACCTGGCAACACCTCAAATGCAATATCATGAGCAAGACAGTAGCGTACGAGGGCCGCACCAGGATCACTAATGCCTGGCATTCCAGCATCCGAGAGGTAGACGGCAGGTTCATTAAAAATAGCCGGATCAAGATTCTTAAGTAGATACCCTTCGTTGTGCGCGTGAAGAGAGATAAATTTAGGCTCGGAGATTACTAAGCCGTGTCGCTCACTTAGAAGTGTCAGAAGCTTGCGTGTGACGCGTGTATCTTCGCAAAAAATCGTCCGTGCAGCCCCAAGTACTTTGAGGCTTCGCACTGTAATATCATCTAAATTGCCTATCGGCGTTGGAACAAAGGAGAGCAATTAGGCAATCAAGCGAGATTGTACTTCTTCTTAAAGCGATCAACGCGTCCAGAAGAGTCAACCATCTTCTCTTCACCAGTAAAGAAAGGGTGGCACTTGTTGCAAATATCAACCCTCATCTCGTTTTTGGACGAAAGAATTGTAAATGTATTGCCGCAAACACAAGTAACGGTACACTCTGTCAAGTGAGGATGCAAATCTTTTTTCATTTAAATTGACCTTTTAAGGATTTTCGCTCTATTATTTAAAGCGAAGCAGCAAGCATGAAACTTGCTGCCACATAGGGGGAGGGGAAGTGAAATTATATCAAAAAAACTCTTTTTAAACAAGGGGTAGTAGAGAAAATCACAAAAGAATTTTTGAAGCAAGGGCAACAGCGGCCGTCTCTGACCTTAAAATAGAGGTCGTAGCAAAACCTACTTTTCTTTGCAAAGCCAACAACTCTCTCTCCATGGGCGCAAATCCCCCTTCAGGTCCAACCAAATAGATGCCCCCCTCCCCTGCTTGCACCTCTTCGCCTCCAAAATCAAGATAGGATAATTCTGGATAGCACTCTATCACCTTAACCAAATCGATGGGCTCTTCTATCTCCATAAGTTTTGTTCTGCCACACTGCTGACATGAGTTGATCAAAATCCGCTTTAATCGATCAATATCGGGGCGAAACTGCCCTTGAGAGCGGCGCGTGATGACAAAGGTAATTTTTGCCACACCGATTTCATTAAGCATTGGCAAGGCTTTTTCAACCGTTTTAGGATCAACAATCGCCCAGGCTAAATGAAACTTCGTACGCGGCAAAAACAGACTCTCCTCTGCCCCGCACAGCCGTAAACGCGCCTCCTTTTTCCCGATCGACTCTATCATATAATGGTAGATTTTCTCTTCTTCAAGCGAAGCTAAGCCAATCTCTTCACCCACGCGAACACGTCTGACTTTGGCTATATAGTGAAGCCCCTCTCCCTCCACAATCACCTCGTGCGCGCCGGCTGCTTGATGATAAAGAAACTTCAAAAGCTACCCCTCTTTTTTCGATGATTATACCATAGCTTTGCCGATCTTTAGCGCCACCAGCCACCTCATCGAACACTTAAGCAAAACATCAAAAAACAATGTTTCACTCGTTTTGTGGTACAATAAGGTTCAAAACCGAATCGCTCGTCACAGAGTTCTTGTGAAGAGTTAAAAGAATGTTATAAGGAATGGTTATTGAAGTATCTCATTGATTTTATCGAACGAAGTGATATTACCCGCACGAGCATCTTTCAGCAACTCAAATGTTCTAAAGATGAGGCTCTCATTCTTAGAGCCATGATGAAAAATTATATCAATGGCATCGAGGAGGGGCTTGTTTATGACCTTTTAAGCGAGCTTTATGGCAATGACAATTATAACCACCTTAAACATCTTCACCTTATCAAAAACCTTATCGAGCTTGGGTGGGCTGTCCTCACGGGCTTTGGTCATCATCTAAAAGTTGGCGAATCATCGACCTTAGAGCTGTTGCATGCCCAAATAGCCCCCTCGCCAGCTCTTTTGAAACTCCTTGAAGAGGGGAACCTTGATTTAGTTCTTCCTGAGACAAAACCCTACACCGACCACCTTGAATACCTTCAAGAGCAATTTCTTCGCATTGATCTTTACCAAAAGTTGCTGGCGATTAAAAGGAGCCAATCGGCAAGTTCACCCAATCTTTCACGCATTAAAAGCAAGCTTAAACTCCTTGAAGCACGCATCAGAGAGAAAGTTAAAGAATCGAAAATTGAGCTCCAATTAGAGCACTACTTCAAAGAAAAAAACCTTAACGAACAAGAGCAACTGATCGTCCTTGCCCTTCTTAAAGAGGAGTACTCTGGCGGGGATGAAAATCTGCGTGAAATGAATAATCTTATTGATCTTATAAGTTTCGATGATTACGAACGGATCAAAAACCGCTCCCTCCTCGAGGAGAGCTCAAAGCTAATTGAGAGTGGCTTGGTCGATTATGAAGAGGTGCTCACCCCTTTTGGTGGCATTAGCCGTTCATTTTTTCTTAATGACGAATTCCTGCACGCTGTAATCCATCCCCAAAAGAAAAAGAAAAAACAGAAGATTCGACTTGAAACATTAATTAAAGAGCAGGAGATTTTTGAACTTCTTGAGCCTAAGCATGGTATTGACGAGGTAATACTCAATCCAAAAACCCAAGAGATGATAACGACGATCCTTAAACAAGTTGATAAAAGTGTCGTCGCCCTTCTTAGAGAGTGGGGGATCAAAGAGAAAAAAGGGGTTGATGCACGTATCATTTTCTATGGACCCCCTGGAACGGGAAAAACGATGACAGCGTTAGCAATTGCAAAGGCGCTTAAAAAACAGGTACTAAGCTTTGATTGTAGCAAAATTCTTTCGATGTATGTAGGAGAGAGCGAAAAGAATGTCCGCAAAATCTTCGACACCTATGAAGAGCTTGCCTCGAAAACCAAAAGCGAACCTCTTTTGTTACTAAATGAAGCAGATCAGTTTCTCTCGACACGATCAACTGGGGGCGGTGGAAGTGCTGATAAAATGCACAATCAGATGCAAAATATCTTTTTAGAACAAATTGAACGTTTCGATGGGCTCTTGATTGCGACAACCAACCTCTTAGAGACAATCGACACCGCCTTTTCTCGCCGCTTTAATTACAAGATCTACTTTGAAAAACCCAACGAAGCCCAGCGTCTTAAACTATGGGAAAAAATGTTACCAAAAAACGCACCCAAAGATCCCAATCTCTCACTTGAAGCACTGGCACGCTATCCTTTGACAGGAGGGCAAATTCAGTTGATTATCAAAAACTGCGCTTATAAAATCGCTACACAACCGAATGCTATCTTTACAATGGAGGCACTGGAGGTCGAAATTAAACGGGAGATGAGCAGCTCGTTTGAGCAAGAAAAAGCGATGGGCTTTTTGAGTTAAGTGTTACCAATCTATACAGTTGCGATTTGAGCGTTGGTAGCCGTGCAAAATCAACCGGCTTTAAAATTGTTATGATATAGTTACGCTATAAAATTTTTGCCTAACTCGACGGAAAGGTTAGCCATGAGTCATATGACATTTGAGCACCCCTATTTTGGTATCTTTGTCATCACCCTGTTGACATTTACCTCGTTTTTTCTTGTCTCTAACCTCTATTCGTTTATTAGTCGTAGACTCGCATCTCGAACGACAGAAAAGCTCAAGCTCTCAATCTACGAATGTGGTCCCGAAACGAGCTTGCAACCCAACAGGATTTCGGCACAGTTTTATCTAATCGCGCTACTCTTCATCCTTTTTGATGTCGAGATTATCTTTATGTTTCCTTGGGCTGTTGATTTTAAAATCCTTAGCTGGTTTGGCTTTATCGAAATGATGGCCTTTCTCTTCTTCTTAACTGTCGGATTTGCCTATGCATGGAAAAAAGGAGCACTCGAATGGCACAGCATCAAGTAAATTACGCCGCAGAAGGCGGTCTTCCCGTCATGCTAACGACGGTTGATAAGATCCTTAATTGGGGTCGAAGTAACAGTTTATGGATCTTTACCTTTGGTCTGGCTTGTTGTGCCATTGAGATGATGGCTGTTGGTATGAGTCGCTTTGATACCGACCGTTTCGGTACAATCTTTCGCGCCTCACCACGACAAGCTGATGTGATGGTTGTTGCGGGCACCGTAACAAAAAAGTATGCCCCCTTTATTCGCCGTCTTTATGACCAAATGGCTGAGCCTCGCTGGGTTATCTCGATGGGTAGTTGTGCCAATACCGGCGGTATGTTCAATACCTACTCAACAGTTCAGGGTGTCGATCGCATTATCCCGGTGGATCTCTACCTTCCAGGATGCGCGCCGCGCCCAGAGACATTGATCTATGGTATTTTGATGTTGCAACAAAAAATTCGTCGTGAAAAAGCCTCCAAGGCGATCAAAGCTAAAAGGTTGGTCTGATGCGTCCTTATACCCCCAAAGGCAATGTTCAAAAAAAGAGCTACTATAGCAATCGTTTTCGCACGGAACCTCATATCCCGCGCCAAGATGTAGCTGAGGATCCAGTGTTTGCAGCCCAGGTAGAGACGCTCAAACAAGAGGGGCTTACACTCTTAGAAGCCTATGTCATGCGTGGTCAGTTAGTTATACTTATCAACGCCTCTGATAATGTCAAAGCTGTTCGTTTGTTTAAAGAGAAACTTGGTTACAACCAACTTAGTGAACTCTCAGCTATAGATTGGCTTGAAAAATATGGAAAATTTGAAATTTTTTATCAATTGCTTCATATGCAAGCACGCAAGCGAGCTCGCATTAAATGTTTTATTGACGAGAATGAGGCTATTGAAAGTGTCGAGCCGCTCTTTAGGTCAGCTGACTGGAGCGAACGAGAGATGTATGATATGTTTGGCATCAAAGTCAATAACCATCCCAACCTAAAACGGATTCTTTTGCCAGAAGATTGGCACGGTTGGCCACTTCGCAAAACCTATCCTCTGCAAGGCGATGAATTTGCCCAATGGTATGAGATCGATAAAATCTATGGTCCAGAGTATCGAGATAAAGTCGGTCCTGAAATTCGCGATAGTGCCTGGATTGACAAAACCAACACCAAACTTTTCGCTCAAGTAGGACGAGAGGTTCCCTTTGGTGCCCCCTATAGCAGCGAGAAGACCCCGATTCGTTACCAGGAAGAGAATAAACCCTTCCTTATCGACAACTTTAGCGCGGATCGCACCAAGATCCTCCCTGAAAAGAAATAAGGAGCCACGATGCAACAAACACCCAACAGGCTCAGGCCCTTTTTTGAAAATATCGCATTCGATCGTCAAGATAATGCGATGATCGTTAACTTTGGTCCCAACCACCCCTCGGCTCATGGACTACTAAACCTCGTCCTCGAGCTTGATGGTGAGATGGTCAAAAAAGCAACACCCAACATCGGATATCTCCATCGTGGCATGGAGAAGATGGCAGAGAATATGATTTATAATGAGTTTCTGCCAACAACCGACCGCATGGACTATATTGCCGCAACAGCCAACAACCACTCTTTTGCCCTGGCTGTTGAGAGACTGCTTGGCATCGAGGCACCCCGTCGCGCCAAAATTATTCGCGTGATGCTCCTTGAGCTAACACGCATCATCAGTCACCTCTTCTTTATCGGTACGCACGGTATGGATATCGGTGCACTCTCAGTCATTCTCTACGCATTCCGTGAGCGTGAGTTCGCAATGGATTTGATTGAGGATTATTGTGGTGCGCGTTTAACACACAGCTCCATTCGTATCGGTGGTGTTCCTTTGGATCTACCAGATGGTTGGTTAGCTAAATGTCAAAAGTTTATAGATGAGCTGCCATCCAACATCGCTATGTACGAAGGACTCCTTGATACCAACCGCATCTGGCGAATGCGCCTTGAAAATGTTGGTATTTTGCCCAAAGAGCTAGCACTGTCATGGGGTTGCTCGGGCGTCATGCTACGAGGCTCTGGTATTAAATGGGATATTCGCAAAGAAGAGCCCTATGAGATCTATGACGAACTCGATTTCGAGGTTCCTGTCGCAGAGACATGCGATAGCTATGGGCGATATAAGGTCTATATGGAGGAGATGCGTCAATCTGCCAAGATCATCAATCAGTGTATCAAGCTCTACAAAGAGAGTGATCCTGAGATTATGGCCAAGCACCCCCAATATATCTCCCCATCCAAAGAGGAGATCATGACTCAAAACTACTCATTGATGCAGCACTTTGTTCTTGTCACTCAAGGAATGCGTCCTCCAATAGGTGAGATCTATTCAGCCACTGAATCACCTAAAGGTGAGCTTGGCTTTTATATCGCCTCTATCGGTGAGCCCTATCCCTATCGACTTAAGATCCGAGCGCCAAGCTTCTATCACACCGGTATTCTTCAAGATTGGTTGCCAGGTTCTTATCTGGCCGATGTTGTCACAATGATCGGAAGTTCGAACACCGTTTTCGGTGAAGTTGACCGCTAAGGATGAGAGGATGAGACGCTTTGATTTAAGACACCTTAAAGGCAACTTTTATGATCGTATGCTCGAGATTATGGACAAAGAGGCCAAAGAGGGTGAAGTCATTATTTTTATGTTTGAAGTGGGTGACTTTACGCCTGTACAAAAATCAGCCGATCTGATCAAAGAGGCCGGACATATACTCATGAACTCACTCAAATATAACGAGGTCGATTGGACACTCGTTGTAAAGAAGAAGTCGGCATGAGCCAGGTCTATTTCTCCTGCTGGCAGGGAGAGCTCATCGATAACCGCGGAAAACCGCGCGAAGAGTGGCAAGCTAGCAGTTTTAAATTCCCTGAGCAGTACACACTCGACAAAAAGTCAAAAGCCTTTATTGGCTGGAATGGCTTTGCTCTTTTTGACGAGAAGGTAGATGTTGTCAAATTAGCCTGCGAATATGCCGCTACCTATCAAGAGTATTCAGAAGCCTGCGGACGCTGCGCACCAGGTCGATGGGGTGGTAGAATTCTTTATGATCTACTCGATAAAATCGCGCGTGGCGAAGGTGACATGGCAGATATTGAGCATCTTAAAGAGATTAGCTCAACGATGCAAACAACAAGTAAATGCGAAATCGGGCGCACTGTTCCAACCCCTATTATGGCGATGTTTGAGTACTTCATGCCAGCATTTGAAGAGCTTATTCGCGACAAAAAGCCTTCGCCTGATTATTACAGCAATATCAACTACATCGCCAAAGTTACAGCCCCATGTATGGATGCCTGTCCTGCTCATGTAGATATTCCAGCTTATATCGAAGGGGTGCGCGATCTTCGCTTTGATGACTCATTGATCGCCACACGCCAAACAATGCCACTGGCGCATACATGTGGGCGCGTCTGTCCACATCCATGTGAGGATGCTTGTCGTCGCGCTAATCTCGATGAGCCTATCTCGATCATGGAGCTTAAGCGCATCGGTGCTGATTATGAAGATGGGCATAAGCTCCAGTGGCTCCATCCAGCAGAGCCCAAACCCAAAAATGGTAAAAAGGTCGCGATCGTAGGCGCAGGTCCAGCCGGTTTGACTGCCGCTTATTACCTTGGGCTTGAGGGTATAACATGTGATGTCTACGAAGAGCTTCCTGTCCTTGGTGGTGAGGTTGCCGTAGGTGTTCCTGAATATCGTATGCCGTGGCAAAAATATAGCCAGGATATCGAATTAGTTCGTAGTGTAGGCACTAATTTTATTACCAATACGCGTGTTACCAAAGAGATGATGCGTGAATTCGAAAAAAATTATGATGCTATCTTGCTCGCCTCAGGTACACGCTGGTCCAAAAAGATCCGTGCCAAAAACGAACGACCTGAGATCAAAGGCTATTGGGGAGCTATTAACTTCCTTGATTGTGTCAATCTCTATGTTAAGTTTGGTATCGGTCAGCCTGTTGATTTGAGAGGCAAGAAGGTTGTCTGCGTAGGTGGAGGCTTTACAAGTATGGATGTCGTTCGCTGCGCCATCCGAGCAGGTGCCGAAAAGGTCTATATGCTCTATCGACGCGATGAAAAGACACTCATACGCAATACAAGCTACGAAGAGTACCATGAGGCAGTTGAAGAGGGTGTTGAGTTTATCTTCAATGCAGCCGTTGATGAAATTATTGATGAGGATAATGTTCTTAAAAAAGTCTTGGTTGATGTTTTTGAGCTTGTGCCAGACCCTAATGGTGGCAAGCCACAAATGATCAAAAAAGAGGGAGCCAGCTACTTCCTTGAGTGCGACTACCTCATTCCTGCGGTCAGTCAAGATGCCGATCTAACCTATCTTCCTGAAGAGTGGGAGATTGCTAAGACAAGTTGGAATACCGTCTTAACAGATAGCAAACACTATATGTCAAGCCGCAAGGGTATTTTTGCCGCGGGTGACTGTGAGTATGGACCGATGACAATTGTCAATGCTGTTGGCCAAGCCAAACGAGCAGCAAGTGTCATATCACGCTATGTGCAAACGGGTGAGATTTCACTTACAGATGAGGAGATTATGGAGGATCACCTGCGCGCTCTGCGTGTTTATGACAAAAAAGAGAAGATCAGAGGGTGGATGCCAGGCCTGCCACGGCCAGTGAGCCAGAAGCTTGATGTTGAAACCCGCAAAAGAAGCAATGAGGAAGTTAACTTTGGTTTCACCCAAGAAGAGGCATTAAGTGAAGCAGAGCGCTGTATGCGCTGCTATTACATTGCGATGGTGGCGGTGTAACATGGGAATGATTACAATAACAATCGACGGTCAAAGCCTTCAAGCCCGTCCTGGTGAGACCATTCTCCAGGCTGCCCGCCGCGCAGGCATCTATATCCCAACGATGTGTTATCTGAGTAAAACAGCACCGATAGCCTCTTGTCGCCTCTGTATCGTCGAAGTTGAAGGGGTTGAGGGCTTTATCCTCTCGTGTCAAGCCAAGGCTACTGAAGGAGCGGTGATAAGAACAACTAGCCTAGCGCTTGAAGAAAAGCGGCGCGATATTATGGCTCTTTATGCCGTCAACCACCCCTTAGAGTGCGGTGTCTGCGATAAATCGGGTGCGTGCGATCTGCAAAATAAAGTCTTAGAACACGAAGTGACCTCACAATCTTTTGCCGCACGCGATCAAAAGCGCGTTATCAAAAACTGGGGAATGATCCAGTATGATCCAAGCCTCTGTATTTTATGCGAAAAATGTGTTCATGTCTGCAATGAGGTGATCGGTGATGATGCAATTACGCTCTACTTTGGCGGATATAAATCGGAAGTAATCACCAAAAAGGGCGGAGATCTTGAGTGTACGATGTGTGGTGAGTGTATCGCCGTCTGCCCTGTTGGTGCGCTTATTAGCACCGATTTTAAATATCGCTCCAACGCGTGGGAGCTCACAAAAATCCCCGCTGCCTGTGCGCATTGCGCTGCTGGTTGCCAGCTATATTATGAAGTCAAGCATGATAGCATCGCCAATAACCAACCCGAAATCAAGCGCGTCACCAACGAGTTCGAGTTCTCGACCCTTTGTGGCGCTGGTCGGTTTGGTTTTGATTTTGCCAATCGTGTTGAGGGCAAAGATCCTATCAGATTCCAGCGCGCACTTGATGCACTAATGCGAGCTGATACAATCGCTTTTAGTGGATACATCACCAATGAAGAGGCTCTTTTATTACAACAGATGAAACAAGCACGAGGGTATCGGCTTGTTGCTGATGATGTACGCGGTTTCCAAAAGTTCTTACGCGCCTTTAGGGCAACTTCTGGATGGACTATTCCCACAGCAACCCTCTCAACGATCTCAAGCGCTGATGCGATCATCGTTTTTGGAACACTTCTTAAAAGTGATAATCCAATGGCGCGCTACCATCTAACGATGGCCAAACGACGGCACAATGCACAAACAATCAACCTTCATCCAGTTGAAGAGGTCGAGCTTGCTCATCTGTTTAACCAGCAAGTCAAGTATGAAGTTGGTAGCGAAGAGGGTGTCATGGCTCTGTTACTTGCCAATATCCTCAACAATGCTGATCTTCCATCACAACTACGATCGTGGATTGATGATCTTGATGTTGGTAATCTTAGTGGCGATGCAAGTTTCGATGAGCGCGAGCAGAGTCTCATGATGGCCAAGCTTCGTCGCGCAAAAAAACCTGTTCTCATCCTCGGCCCCGATCTTTATGAACACCCAAGAGCTGAAAACATTGCACGGATGGCAGGCTTATTGCAGCGCTTCTCACCCTTTAAGGTCGTCCTTATTCCACCAACTACCAATGCCTTAGGTG
>JAINCO010000125.1:0-3527 GCA_036574095.1 Campylobacterales bacterium
GAGCGAATCAAGCTAAAAAATAGTAATGATTGGGAAGCGGTGCGGCTGATGCTTGATCTAACGATCAGTAGAGAGGGTAAGAGAGTTGATTATAAAGCGAGTGAGGTCTTTTTTACTGCTGGCGATAAGATCGCTCCAGATCTGTTTGATGCTAAAACAGGTGAAAGCCTAAAAAAAACGCTTATCCCAACAATTCCTGCCAGTCGCTACAGTGCGGACCATCTTGTTGCTGGGCGTCATCATGCTAAGTACAAAATTCTTGTCTTTAGTGATCCTTACTGCCCCTTCTGTAAAGAGTTTCTTCATGATGCTTTAGAGCTTGCCAATCGCTATCCTGACAAGGTTGCTCTTTATTACTACCATTTTCCTTTAACAGCGCTTCATCCTGCTGCCCCTACAACAATTCGCGCGATGATTGCTGCTGAGTTGCGCGGGTTAAGCAATGTGACGCAACGCATCTATAAAGCTGATTTGGATAGTAAAAAGAGCAATGATGATGAGATATTAAAAAGTGTAAATAGTGTGTTAGGAATTAATCTATCAAAAACTGATCTTTATAAACCCGCTGTCGAAAAGCGCTTAAAAAACGATCTTGATTTTGCCTATGCGATGATGATTCGAGGAACACCGGCTGTTTTTATTAATAGCCAAGCAGATCCAAAACGAGAAAAATTTGAAGCAATCGTGAAAGAGTTAAAGAAATGAATAGATTAGTCATCGCTACTCGCGGAAGCAAGCTTGCTCTTTGGCAGTCAGAGCATATCAAGAGTGAATTAGAGAGACTCCATCCAGGACTAAAGGTCGAGCTTGCTATCTATAAAACAACAGGAGATAAAATTCTTGATACGCCTCTGGCGAAGATCGGCGGCAAAGGGCTTTTTACCAAAGAGCTTGAAGAGGCGATGCTTGCAGGTGATGCGCATATTGCGGTCCATAGCCTCAAAGATGTGCCAACCATCTTCCCCAAAGGGCTTGTGCTTGCAGCTGTGACCAAACGCGAAGATCCGCGAGATGCGATGCTTTCAGAAAAGTATCATAGTATTGATGCGCTACCCCAGGGAGCTGTTATTGGAACAACGAGTTTGAGGCGTCGGATGCAGTTGTTAGCCCAACGACCTGATCTTGTCATTAAAGATTTGCGTGGAAATGTCGATACTCGTATCAGAAAGCTAAAAGAGGGTGCGTTTGATGCAATTATCCTGGCTGCGGCTGGGATGAGGCGGCTTGGATTAATAGATGAGGTTCGCTATTTTGTCCCGATCGAGATAGAGCAGATGATACCAGCGATGGGGCAGGCGGCCTTAGGAATTGAGGCAGTTGATAACCCGGAAGTATTAGCTTTGATTGCACCTTTGAATGATGCCAAAGCTGCTCTTGAGACATCCATCGAACGGGCATTTATCCACCGTTTAGAAGGAGGGTGTCAAGTACCTATCGCTGTTCATGCACAGATGGATAAAGAGGAGCTTCGTGTGTGGGCAGCTCTTGGTCTACCTGATGGATCAGAAGTTCGTGCCAAAAAAATGGTGGTACCTGTTGCCCAAGCAGCAGAGATGGGGAGTACATTGGCTGATGCTTTCCTAGAAGAGGGTGGGCGAGAGTTTTTACAACAAGCTGAGAGGATGGCATTTGGGTAAGAATAAAGCGTTTCTTGGTTTGATAGTTGCGATATATAGCTGGGCTGCAGAGGCTAGGCAGCAACTTTATATCGATTGGTTAACCGGTCGCATTAGCTATATTGGCCAAGAGAAGGTAGCGGATGAAAGAGCTGAGCGTGTAGCACCCAATCGCTTTGATGAATTGGTTGCTGCTTATGCTAAGATGCCCATCGAGTTTCCACACCTCAAACCTATTACACTCGCAATGATGATGGTCGAATCGGGTCGTGGTACGTCGCTGTTGGCACGCGAGCACTACAATTTTGCAGGCCTCAAATATCGCCAAGAGATGGCTCTATATGCTCGTCCCATTACATACGATGCTCATGATGGAAGGGATGATTACTGTAAATTTGATACGATCGATGATTTTCTTCGCGGCTTTTGGGCTTTTTTAGATCGCTCTCCTTATCAAGGATGGCGAGCCAAAGCCTCAGATCCTCAGCTCTTTCTTGAACATATTGCCAAACGCTACTCCTCAAATCCTAACTATGTTCGTATTGTGTTAGAGCGGCTTCCTGAGGCAACGGTGTTGTTGCAAAAATATTCGATGCCAACTAAGCCACTGGCTCTTGTAGAAGAGAGTAACAGGACGAAAGTTTTTATCCAAATTAATTAGTAAGTTCCCGTTTTGAGAGCTGCATAAATAGACCATTAATTTATGAAAAATATAATGTTATATTAAATATAATTGTCGATGTATATCGAGAACTTGGAGGTGAGGATGTTTGGACGCAAGAGAGAGATTGAGGTTACTGAGCATAGCAGAGGGCTTCAAAGAGAGCTTGAGGAATTACGCGAAGAGAATAGGCGTCTGAGAGAGGAGAATCAGTTTTTACGCCAAGAGGGACAAAAAAATCAGTGTGACCTATTCCAGCAACTAAACGGGATCCAAAACGATAACCTCAAAGCTGGTCTAATCGATATTCAAACCAATCTGAGTGATTCTGTCACTTATGCCAAAGAACTGATTAAGAAAAATGGTGAGATTTCAGAAAGATTGATGGGACTTTCTTCAAGACTTGGAACAATTTCTGATAATGTTGAGCGCCAAAATCTCCTAACTGAGGAGAATAATGAGACGGTAGCTAACCTTAGCCAACGTACAGGTGAAATCCGCTCTATCCTTCAACTTATTCGTGATATCGCTGATCAAACCAACCTGTTAGCATTGAATGCGGCGATTGAGGCTGCGCGGGCTGGTGAACATGGTCGGGGATTTGCCGTTGTGGCCGAAGAGGTGCGAAAATTGGCTGATCGTACCCAAAAGGCAATTGGCGAGATTAGTGTAGTGATCCAATCGATCGAACAAGATGTACGGATGATGGAAGAGAAGAGCGCGGAGGCACAAGAGAGTATTTCTGGTATTAACTCGTTGGTTGTTGATTTTCAAACACAATTAGCGGCTGATATTGATATTGTCGCAAGCTCTTTTACTGCAATCAATTATGTTGCAGATCGTGTTTTTATGAGTTTAGCCAAAGTCGATCATCTTTTATGGAAGACCAATACCTATCTCTCAATCGCCGAGCGCAAAGAGATGATGCCTTTTGTCGATCACCACAACTGTCGTCTTGGAAAGTGGTATGAGCAGGGTGAAGGGCGTCAAGTCTTTTCGGTAACACCCAGCTACCGTAGTATCGAGGCACCCCATCATCGTGTCCATGATGCAACACGCAATATCTTCGATCTACTTAAACAGAAAGAGTATGATGAAAAAGCACTGCTAAGTGAGGTTCAATCGATGGAGAAGAGTAGCGAAGAGCTCTTTAGGCTTCTTGATGCAATTCTTAACGAGCATCAGGTTAGTTGTGATTAAGGATCTGTCTTTTGACTCATTTTGTGAGGTTGTGACATTAAACCGTCACA
>JAINCO010000006.1:0-3123 GCA_036574095.1 Campylobacterales bacterium
GTGTATCGCCTCATCAACTCCTACAACAGCCAGCTTTAGCGCGGGTGATTTTCCAAATAGCTGTGTAAAGTCCATCACACTACCTCTTTTTTATCCGATTATAGCTTAAGTTTCAGCAACCGTCAAGCCTAACCATGTTATCATCAAAAAAAATAGAAGGTGTAGAATAATGGAACTTGTTAGTACTAAAAAAGTTTTAGAACCTATTATTGATATTCTTGAGCATATCAAAGGTGTTCAAGAAGATATGATCACCCTCTCAGCACGTGCTAACGATGCCTTTTATGATCTCATCGAGTCGGCAGGCCTCGCCTTCGATGAACGCGCGACCATTGCGATGCAGTATCAAGATATCTTCTCTCAGCAACTTGGCGCCATCATTCATGCCATCAACTCGATCACGGCACAAATGAAAGAGTACCTTGATGCTGACACTCCTGAGCTTCTTGATAGCAAACTCGAAGAACTTCGTCGCTGCCTCAATGACTCTCTCGAAGAGGCACGACACAAAAAGAAGGCTTTTATGGGAAAGGCTCTCAACAGCGATGAGACATGTAATGCACCAGAATTTTTTTAGAGACACACAAAGTATTAGTGAAAGTAATAGTATTAAAAAAGCAACATTCGATCTAAGCTCTCTTATTTAGAAAAAATGATTAAGATCGCGCGTCAATTTTGGGTACAAAAGATACAACCAAAAAAATCTGAAAGTGGAGTTAAAGTATATATTTTAGCACAAAGGGGGTCGTGCTTTATAATAGGGAACAGCTAGAGATTTTTTGATTCATTCGACCCTTCTTCTGTAGAAATAAAGTATGAGGTGGTGAATGTCGCCTCTTCTGCCTATTGAGACTTTTTTACACTCTACGATTTTGTGTGTAGTGTCATAAATTTATGAGTTGTTCTTCTGCGTTGCGCTTGTAGCGATCAAATCCTCCATCACGGTTTTCAAGAAGCTGTGTTAATCTATCTTCATTCTGTCGAAGCAACATCTCAAAATCGTTACCGCTCCCCTTCGCCTCAATCGCACGTCCGATTGTCGATTTATCGAGCAAGACATTGTTCGATCCGGTAAGCACGAGATACCTGTTACCGTTAAAATTAAAGAGGACGACTTTATTACGCTGATCTAATGGCTTTTGATAGAGTATCTCAAAACGGACCTTCTCTTTAGCGGGCATCAGCCACCCGCCACCACCACCCTCACTTCTGCGCCTAAGCCAAAGCATCAAGAGAATCATCACCCCAAGCAAGACCACAACAGCACCATAGCGCCAACCAAATTCAATATCCAAACCACTACTCGTAGTACCAGGGGTCGCGGCAGGTTTAGGAGCTGGCTGCGAAAGTTTCGTCGTAGTCGCTAAGGGAGCGATCAAGAATCGAAGCATATATCCATCAGTTGATTTAGATGCGACAATTTTTGTCTCATCTGGACCGATAAAGGTTAAAACAGCACTCCCCTCCTCGCCTGGCATGATGCGCACTTTAGATATGGGGCCATTCAGGGTTATCTCCTCGCCACTTTGAACCTGCAGATTTGTCACGGTAATTTGTCGCCCCTCAGCCGTAAGCGTCTCATCAATCGCCCCATCAAACGGGGCATCAAGTGTGAGCGTCACCCCCTCTCCTTGAGAGGTCCTGACAACATCAGTTTTTAAAAGTGTCGCGCCCCACAACAAAGGCATAGCCCAGATAAGAATGAGAAGTTGCTTCATCATCGCTCTTTAGAGAGGTACTCGATCACAGCTTTAGAGTCAAGAACCTCATTGATACGGATCGCGAGGTTTTTTTCATAAACCATCACCTCGCCTTTACCAATAATACGACCATTGATAAAAACTTCAACTGATTCACCAGCAGGTTTACCCAAATCGATCACGGTCCCTTTTTGGTATTTGAGGATCTCTCTTAGGGGAACTTCGGTTGTCCCTAAATAGGAGACAAATTCAACCTCCATATCAAGAAGCCCTGAATAGTCCAACAGCAGCTCATCAGGATCAAAAACCCCTTCGTGATTTGTTAGCCGCTTTAGCGCCTTTTCGGTATCACCGACTTCTTCTGCCATCTCTGCCCTAATCTTTGTTTGATTACCCAATAGTACCACAAGATTGTTTATCAGTGAATTAATAGTATAATGGCATCAGACAAAGGGTAGCATCATGGAATGGTGGCTGGTAGCCGGTGGTATTGGCATTGGAATGATGTCGGGATTTTTTGGCATCGGGGGCGGAACCATTACAGTTCCTTACCTGCTTTATCTTGGCTACGGGATTAAGCAGGCAATTGGCATCTCTGCGATGCAGATGGTCCTCTCCTCGTTTGCAGGATCGTGGCTCCATCAGCAGCAAAAAAGCTATGAACTCAAAGAGGTAATCTGGTTTGGTATCGGCGGTGCGATTGGAGCAGTAATCGGGGGGATTTTGGTTAAGCTGCTTGATGCTAAGCTCTTAGGATGGTTGTTTTTGGGAATCGTCGCCTTTACGCTAATTCGACTCTTTCTTGCCTCACCCCACCCCTCTGGGCGCGAACTGAACAACCGCTTCCTTAACCTCCTCATCGGGGTAGGTGTGGGAATCTTCTCGGGGATGTTAGGTGTGGGTGGATCGATTCTGATGACCCCGATCCTTGTTAGTTTCTTGGGCTTTGGGCTCAAGAAGGCATCGGCTGTCGGGCTTTCGTTTGTCATGTTTACATCGGTGGCCGGCTCGGCGACACTCTACCAGCTTGGCTTTGTCAATCTCTATGATGGGGCATTACTGGGGAGCGCGTCGCTGCTTGGGGTATGGCTCGGTATTCATCTTTTAAAAATAACCGGGCACGGGCGCTACAAACAGGCGATTGTTCTTTTTTATATTATTATTTTTATCTTAACAGCGAAAAAATTGCTTGCTTAGGAGTGGTATGATCAAAATTACAGGTGCTAGGGAGAATAACCTTAAAAATATCTCGCTTGAGATTCCAAAAAACTCCCTTGTTGTCTTCACGGGTCTATCAGGAAGTGGAAAGAGCACACTTGCTTTTGATACACTCTATGCCGAAGGGCAACGCCGCTATATCGAATCACTCTCAAGCTACGCGAGGCAATTTCTTGATCGTGTTGACAAACCTGATGTTGATAAG
>JAINCO010000126.1:0-4761 GCA_036574095.1 Campylobacterales bacterium
ATATCCTCACGTCTCTCCAAATGACGGCGAAGTCCGGTAAGATTAAGGCCGCGTAGCTTTGCATGGTTGCCCTGAGCCATACAAAAAGGAGGAACATCTTGCGAGAGTGCACTTGCCCCACCAATCGCTGCATAATCACCAATCTTCACAAATTGATGAACAGGCGTCATCCCGCCGATAAAAACATAATCACCCAATTCAACATGCCCAGCCAAGGTCACGGCATTGGCAAGGATACAGTGGTTACCGATGATGCAATCATGAGCAATATGAACATAGCCCATCAAGAGGTTGTTATTACCCACTTTGGTGACCATCCCGCCACCTTCGGTGCCAGGATTAAGGAGAGTAAACTCTCGGATCATATTGTGATCACCGATAATCAGTTCGCTCTCCTCACCCCGATACTTCAAATCTTGCGGCTGACTTCCCAAAACAGCATAAGAGAAGATCTTGTTATTGATACCAATTGTTGTTTTGCCATAGACAGCAGCCCCTTGCATCAGCTCTGTCCCTGCACCGATGCGAGCTTTTCCTGAGACAAAAGTATATGGGCCAATGATGGCACCCTCTTCGATGATGGCACCCTCTTCGATGATGGCCGTAGGATGAATTATTGCCATCTTATTTATCCACAATCATAGCTTTAAGCTCAGCTTCGGCAACCATCTTATCATCCACATAGGCTTCGCCCTTAAGAACCCAAATTGCCGCTTTGTGCTTAAGAACAGAGAGACGATACTCAAGGCGATCCCCTGGCTTGACAGGCGATCGGAACTTTGCCCCATCGATACTCATAAAATAGACAACCTTGTTGGCATACTCTTCGGGATTAGCACTGCTTTTAAAAGCCAAGATACCACCCGCCTGTGCCATTCCCTCAATGATATAGACACCAGGATAGATCGGATGGCCTGGAAAATGGCCCTGAAAAACATGCTCTCCAATTGAGATGTTTTTGTAGGCTCGAATTGATTCACCTGGAATAATCTCGATAACGCGATCAACCAAAAGAAGCGGAAAACGGTGGGGAAGAATTTTTTCGATCTCGACAGTATCCAAAACCATACGGGCCTCTGTAGGGGGGTCTTTAGGAGAAATTGTACCACAAGGACGCCTAAAGGGAGGTAAACCACTCCACCTCTTCTCCCAACCAACTCTCCATCTCAATGCTACACCTCATGCCAGCCTCCAATCGATCAACAACAACAACGACAGATAGATCAAAGGCAGACCCCAAAAGATGACGACGCCAATCAATCTCCTCTTGGTGAGATGGAGGTGTGCGCAACAAGCTCGTCACATCAGGATCGCTCCTGCCTGTCAGCCGACGCCACCCTTCAATCTCTAAGAACCTCACCTCACCCTTAGAGAGATACCATACCCCATCCTCAGGCCCTTCGATGATACCAGCGACCCTCTTGTGGCCAAGCTGCGAATAGCTAAGTATATAGGAGGCGACAACCTCACCCTCTATACTCACGCTCCCTCGAAGCAAGCGCCACGCCAACATTCGCCGTCGCCTTGGCCGAATGCCATCTTCTTTTTTGCGAAAAAACTCAAGCCTTGCGGCAATCGATCCAATTTGGCGTTGAGGCACCCATGACGTCATCAACTCAAGTGAAGGGCGTCCCTGTTTGGCTCGCTGCATTCCAAGCGCAAAAAGACAACCGCAATAGTCCTGACGATAGGTACCCACCTCATGAGCCATCTTCTGTTGCGCCTGCGTACCTCCCCCCTTACGATAGTCAGGAAGCACAAACTCAATTCCATATCGCTCTTGTAGGTGCGCTGCGCTCTCACCAAGTTGTCCAAGTTCTTTAAGAGGACTCATCAGAAGTGTTGTCGTGATGCGTCGCTCCCCAAGCTTGACAGCTTGACGACAGGCATGTTCGAGGCGATGATTAAAGCAAACGAGACACCTTGCCCCTTTTTCTGGCTCGCTCTCTAACCCTTTTGTTGCTTCAAGCCACTCTTCAGGCTCATAGTCAGAGGCGATAAATGGAAGGCCAAAATAGTCGCAACTTTTCTTGCTCTCCTCAAGCCTTAGAAGCCACTCCTCTTCAGGATGGATGTTAGGATTGTCAAAAAAACCGATCATCGGCTCGTCAGGAAACTCCTCACGCAGCCTCTTGATGTAGTAGTAGCTATCAACCGAACAACAGATATGAACGAGCATTATTCTTTAGTCTCAAAAATTTCAATAGAGATAATCTTATCTCCCTGCTTAATTGCATCAAGCGCCTCAAAACTCGCCCGATCACCCGCCTCAATACCACCAAAAACTGTATGCTCTCCATCCAGATGGGGGCAATCAACAAAACAGATAAAAAATTGACTTCCTCCGGTATCGCGCCCAGCATGAGCCATTGAGAGGGTACCTCGCTTGTGGCGATGGATATTCTTTTTAGCCTCGCACGGGATTCGCCATCCAGGTCCCCCACGCCCTGTCCCTTCAGGACATCCGCCTTGGGCCATAAACCCTGGAATAACGCGGTGAAAGTTTAATCCATGATAAAATCCCTTGCGTGCTAAATGAGAGAAGTTAGCAACAGCAATCGGTGCCTCTTCAGGATAGAGCTTGAGCCAAATCACCCCTTTTTCAGTGGTGATCTTCGTATAGTTATCCTTCAATACATCACTACCAACATCTTCATAAGTTTTAAGAGGTTTTGTTGATAAGAACATGATTATCCTTTATAAATGATAGATTCAAGTGCCGACCTAAGTGTCGGATAGCGGAAGACAAAACCGCTTGCTAAAAGACGCTCGCACACAACCTCCTGCCCAGAGGTCAGCACCCTCGCTCCCTCGCCATACAGCAGGCGCAACGCAAACTCAGGCACGGGTAAGAAAGCAGGTCGCCTTAGGATTTGCGCCAATGTTTTTGTCATCTCTTTGTTATTAACAATCTCTGGTGCAACAAAGTTAAATGCCCCCTCAAGGTGAGAGTTTGACACAACAAAAAGCAAAGCCAAAACAAGATCATCAAGGTGGATCCAAGGAAATGGTTGCTTTCCACTACCAATGACACCACCCAAGCCAAGTTTAAAAATTGGAAGCATCTGCGCTAACGCCCCGCCACCAGCACCCAAAACAACCCCAAAACGCGTAATCACTGTTCGCACACCCAACAAACTTGCCTCATTGGCTCGGCGCTCCCACTCCTGACAAAGCAGAGAGAGAAAGTCATTACCAAGACGATAACTACTCTCCGTATGAGGACCCCCAGGCGCATAGAGCCCCACCGCCGAGGTGCTCACAAAGGTATCGGGCTTGTTAGCAAGAAGACTCATCGCCTCGACAAGACGCGCTGTGGTTGTGACGCGACTTTCATAAAGTTCCTTTTTGTATGCCTCACTCCAGCGCGCCAAAATAGGAGCGCCAGCAAGATTGACAACCAACGATGATTCCTCAAGGCGCTCTCTTAATGTCTTGGTAGGTGCTTCCATATCCAAGCGCCCCAGCGAAATAACACGCCAGCCTGCCTCCTTCAAAGCCGCTGTCAATGCCCGTCCAACAAAACCGCTCGCACCGACAATCGATGCCTGCTTCACCCTTGAACCTCCTGAGCACTCATGGGCTTACCAAGATGGTATCCCTGTCCATAGGTAACACCAAGGGCTTTGACCTTCTGTAGCACAGCTTCATTGTGGACAAACTCGGCTACTGTTGCAATACCAAGCTTTTGAGCAAAGGTTAAAATAGTTTCAACAATAATGCGTGAATGATCATCCGTGTCGATATGACGAATCAGCGAACCATCAAGTTTGATATAGTCAACCTTTAGCCTCAGCAGGTGATCGAAATTTGAGTAGCCCGAACCAAAATCATCAATGGCAACCTGTGCGCCAAAACGCTTGATATTGGTGATAAAATCTGAAACAACCTCATAGTTAACAATGCCTTCTGACTCAACAATCTCAAAGATTGCCCGAGGGGCAGCTGGACTACGACGCATCTTTTCCATGATAAATTCGACTATTTGGGGCGTGAAGAGATCTTCTACTGAAAGGTTAATAGAAAAATGGTAGCGGTGCTTCTCAAAAAGAGTGAAGGCATGATTCACAACAGCCTGTGTGAGTTGGGGGTAGAGCCGTGAACGCTTGGCCACCTCAAGGAAGGCATATGGGGAGATGATTTGACCATCATCGTCGATCATACGAACAAGCGATTCAAACTTCTCGATCTTTCCTGTTGTCAGATTGACTATAGGCTGGTAGTGGCAGATGATACGCGACTCCTGAAGGGCGCTGCGTAGTTTGCTCATCCAAATCAGATTATTTTCAAACTCCTCCTTCACCTGCATCGACGGATCATAGATCATGTAGGTATGGTGGCGTTTTTTGGCTACTTTAAGTGCCATATCAGCACGCAACAAAAGATCATCCCAAATATCAACAACTGCATCGCGTGTTGATGAGTCGGCAACACCCACAGTAATGTTAAGCATCACCTCATAATCGCGATAGACAAAACGATGGTTACCAACCTTGTCACATAAATAGGTAGCAAACGAGGCAATCTCTTCTCGCTTCATGGGGCCTGGTTTTAAAATCGCATACTCATCAGCCTGCATCCGATAGATCGAGTCACCAACCCCAGGCAGAGATGCTAAGAAGCTAGCTAATTCTACAAGAATAAAATCACCAACCGTCTCTCCATAGAAATCGTTAATCTCTTTGAAAGAGTCGATATTAACCAGAAAGACAACTGGATCATTGGTTAGTGGAAGATCGATAAAGAACTTATTGCGGTTTT
>JAINCO010000127.1:0-3971 GCA_036574095.1 Campylobacterales bacterium
CGTATACAAGAGATGCGTCCTGATGAGAGCATTGTTGATGAGATGGTGCGGGGGCCGTTTACCTATTTTCGTCACGCCCGTCGGTTTATCTCTGTAGGCGAGGGGATAACACGCATGGAAGAGCAACTGGTTGTAGTGCTGCCATTAGGATCGTTAGGGCGGATCTTTGAAGGTTTTGTGCGTCGTGAGATGACTGCGATGTTTGCTTGGCGACATCATGCAACAAAACAACTTCTTGAGCAAAAGTGCTGATCATTCGTTTTTCTTGGCTGCGATGATTAGCATAAAGAGGTTGTCGAGATAGATGCTATAGTTTATTGAGATCAGTCTCAACTGTGTTATGACACATCCGTTCTGTAATCAAGCTTTGATTGAGAGTTCGAATGCGCTTAGAGAGGGTTTGCATGATACGAATGGCTATCAGGGGCTCAAGTCGGATAACCTGCTCGAAGTTTTTGGCATCGATAACAAGCACAGCCATATTTTCGATTGCTTGAACTGTTGCCGAACGAGGCAACCCATCAAGTAGTGCCATTTCGCCAAAAAAATCACCAACGCCTAAAGTCGCTATTTCGTTTCCTTGGATCGAGACACTACACTGTCCTTGAAGAATCAAAAACATCTCTTCCCCAGGATCATTCTCGCGAAAGAGAATTTCATTGACATTATAGCGGCGTACAAAACCCCATTTGGCGAGGTTTTTGACATTGATTTTGTCAACCTCAAGATGGGAGTCTGGCTCTCGAATCGGTTTGCTCTTCTTGGTAGCAACCTCTTTGAGCAGGCGAACCTCTTCCGGGGTATATTTGGTAAACATCGTCAATCCAAAAGTTTAAGTGCTTCTTCAAGATAGCTATGCCACTCGCCATCCCGCGATTTGGCAGTATCGACAGAACGCAAGTAGTACTGAATAAAGGTCTTGGTTTTTATTCACCCTTGATCTGTGCGTCGGTAAAGAAGCGGCGTACACGCTCGAAGCGTTCTGCCTGCCACCAAAGCAGACGGTCAAGATAGAAGGCTTTGGTGTTAATGACTTGTTCAAGCCTCGCGCATAGTGTGTCGCGTGTTTCGTTAAAGAGGTCATAAAAGAGATCCGAAAAGAGCGCCCTCATCTCTTCGCGCTCTTTATTAAGGAGATTGAGCTCGTCACGGGCAGTTGCAAAGTGGTGGATTAAGTCAGCATACTTTTCTTTGAGCTTTTAATACTCGAGCTTTTTTTCAGGCGTCGTGGCTCCTTCAAGTGAGGCAAGTTGATTCTCCATTTGGCGCATTCGACCTTGGTAGTTATCGCGAAGCGCCTTTGTTTTTTCAAATTGGGCGATGAGATCGCGATAGGGTTGGAGTTGGCCAAGAAAGTCTCGTTCAAAGATAATTTTACTGACTTGGGTTAGCTGAAGAAATTTAGCATGGAATTCAAAGAGCGAAAAGACATCATCTTTTAATTTAGCAAGCAATCCTGTTACCAACCTCTCATCAAGGTCGGCGAGATTTCTGATCGCCGTGACGATAAAGCGTTTAAGCTTGATATAATCAACGCGAGAACTTACTAACCCCCACTCTCGAATGAATGTCTCTTCAAAGTCAATGACCTTATAGACAGGCTGGAAGAACTTGTCAAAAAATCGCTGGATATGTTCGATTGCTTCATCGTGACTTATCATAACAAGATTCTATCTAAACGAGGCTGAATTCATCTTGTTGCTCTACTCTCCGATGATCTTAACAAGAACCCGCTTGCGCCTGCGTCCATCAAACTCACCATAAAAGATCTGCTCCCATGGTCCAAAGTCGAGGCGACCATTGGTGATGGCAACGACGACTTCTCGCCCCATAATTTGGCGCTTGAGGTGGGCATCGCCATTATCTTCGCCAGTGCGGTTGTGGCGGTAGCGTGTGAGTGGCTCATGTGGGGCAAGCTCTTCAAGCCATTCGCGATAATCGTGGTGAAGCCCCTTCTCATCGTCATTGATGAAAACCGAGGCGGTGATATGCATGGCATTAACAAGACAAAGCCCCTCGGTAATACCACTTTTGGCAACAGCTGCCTCAACATCCGGGGTGATATTGATAAAGTCAACACGGTTAGGGGTTTCAAACCAGAGTTCTTGGCGATATGATTTCATGATGCTCCTCCTTTTTTGCAGAATTTTAATTCTTTTCGACTAAAATAGTCCTCACATCTGGCTTTGTTGGATCGATTTATGCTGTAGAAAGCCAAAGAAATAGAAGGCATCAAGGAGAGTGCCATGAAAATCAATGAAACAAATGTGATGAATTCTCAGATCCAGTTAGATTTGCGCCAAAAGGGCAAAGAAGAGGCGATCAAGCGACTCGCAAGCGCCATGATCGAAGTCCCAGCCGATTCTTCCTCGCAAGCGATAGCTGATTCGCTGATGATGAATAGTGCAGGGATCGGTCAGGGGATTAGGAATGCCAATGACGCAATAGGCTATATGCAAATTGCCGATGGTGCGCTGCAAGCGATGGGGGAGGGGGCGCTGCGCCTAAGTGAGCTTTCGGCTCGTTATAACAATCCCGCACTTGGTGAAAGTGAAAAAGCAGGCCTGAGGGTAGAGGCTGCGCGTATCGCCGAATCAATTGGAAAGGCGGTTGACGGGGCGACATTTAATGGTCGTTCGGTCTTTGGGAGTGCCGTTTTTAGCCTCGGAAATTCAGAGCTGTCGCTTCAGATCGGGCGTCCGAATCTTTCGGGTGTGGATATTGCCGATGGTGCAAGTGTTGAGAAGCTAATCGCTGAGGTGAACACACTACGCGCTAATCTTGGGGCGGGGATGAATGAGGCCTTTAGCGCTGCTACCTCAAAGGCGGCGATATTGGTAAGCCAAGAGGCGGCTCGTTCAGGGCTAAGGGATGCTGATGTGGCTAAAGAGTATGAAAAGCTCAATATCGAAAAGCTCAAAACCAACGCCACCCTCTTTGCGATGGCTCATAATACGAACTATCTCGCAACACGCATCTCCGAGCTTCTTGGCTAATTGAGAGCCACCCAGTTGGGCATTTCGCCTTCGTTTGGATAGGCTTCAAGTCTTTGAAGGGGTGCGTAGGAGAACTTGTAGGTAAGGCTTGCATTCTCTCGCACACCATATCCAAGATAGAGGTAGCGACGATTAATCTTGCGCGCAAGATCTATTTGCATCAATAGTGAGTAGTGCCCAAGTCCCCTGTGGGCTGCCTCTGGCTCCCAGTAACAATAGACGGCACTAATTCCATCCTCGCCCACATCAAAAAGATCAACACAGATGAGTCTCTCACCATCATAATAGCGCGCCTCCCATCCAAATACCCCTCCAGCCGCAACAAATTGTCCCCAGTACTCATGGGGAGTGATCGAGCCTCCATCCCATCCGCGCGTTGTAGCTCGGTAGGCATGAAAACGTGCAAAAAGATCAAGATGAGCTTGGGTGAGTTGGAGGCGTGATAGTTGCAGGGTAAGATCAGCATTGCGTCTTAGGTTGCGTCGTTGGGAACGGCTATAAGAGAAGTTTGCCAGATCGATACGCAGGCTTTCACATTTATTGCATCCAGGACACTCAGGTCGAAAAAAGAGTGGCCCAAATCGACGCCATCCCTCTTCGAGATGGTGTTGGAATATTGTGAGCGAAGCATCCAAGTAGATACGGTAGTGTGTTAGCGAGGCTTTCTCCCCAAGATAGGGGCACTTGCCATGGCGCCAAAACTCATCCGCCGGTTTCATAGAAGGCGCGGGCTGAGACCTCATCAGCACTCCAACGATTTTTTTCAGGTTTGGCCGCGATGACGCTCTTGAAAATAGCAACAGCCGTTGGTAGATCCTTGCGCTTAAGTGCCTCTCGAATACTCAGTGCTTCGTCAAAATAAAGGCAAGGGATCAGATCGCCTTCGGCAGTTAAACGAATCCGGTTGCAACTGGCGCAAAAATCCTCTTTGTGTGGCTCAATAATCCCAAAGCGATAGCCATCTTCCAATCGGTA
>JAINCO010000128.1:0-2937 GCA_036574095.1 Campylobacterales bacterium
GCATCCTCTTCCAGATGGGCGCGCGTAATGCCGATTGTCTTTGTCGAGCCATCATCAAAATCGATTACCAACTTCCCGTGCTCGATAATGGGCTTGGTAAATTGAGAGATCTGGTAGGCTTTAGGTAGATCGGGATAGAAGTAGTTTTTACGATCAAAATAGCTTATCTCATTGATTGTTGCTTCAAGGGCACGCCCTAAGTAGATCGCCTTTTTAACGGCCTCTTTATTAAGAACCGGAAGCGATCCAGGAAGTGCTAAACAGACAGGGCAGGTATTGGTATTAGGTGCGTCACCAAAGCTTGTAGCACATGAACAGAAGATTTTTGTTTTGGTATTTAGTTGAACATGGACTTCCAGTCCGATGACGGTTTCAAACTCCACAGTGATCCTTCTTATGAAACAAAATATCGAATTGATGCAAATCTATCGATCCCCATTCTAGCAACGGCATCGATTTGAGCCTGAGTAACAATGCCGCCCAATGCAATGATAGGTTTTTTTATTGTAGCAAGGATTTCATTGATTTTTTCTAAACCAAGTGGCTCACCCTTGCCTGGTGTAGGAAAGAAGGGACTAACAACAATATAATCTGCACCCGCCTCTTCAGCACGAATAGCCTCCTGAAGAGAATGGACAGAGACAATAACTTGAAGTCCCGCGTGTTGGGCTTCTTCTAATTTCGAGAGTAGCCTAAATGGAAGATGAAGAGCATCTGCTCCAAGGGTAGAAGCCAACAAAGTATCAGAGTGGATCACAGCAAGAGTGTTGGGCCAGATGCGGCGCACGACCTCAACAAAAACAGCTGCCATATCAGCATAGCAAGGATGCTCTTTGTCGCGCAAGAGTGCAGCCCAAGGAGTATGTCGCAAAGAGACCCCCTCTAACGCCGCACGAAGCTCTTCAGGAGTTGTGCCGTAGTAGCGTGGGTCAGTAATCAGATAGCTTTTCATCTCCAGATCGTTGGAGCCTACGAAGTTCGCTAAGGATCTCTTCGAGGAGTTCACGCTGGCGCTTAGCTTCATCAGCACTTTGCATCCACGAAGAAAAAAGCTCAAAGATAGCAGCGAGGGCACCGCCAGCCAATAAGGCAACCAGAGCCGATGTTAGAGCTGCTGCGATGCCAAATGGCTTTATAGAGAAAAAAAGAAGAACGGCACCGAGCAATCCTACTGCCCAGCACGCGCCTATCGCGAACGAGATAAAAAGCTCAGTTACTGCACGTCTCAACAGCTCAATGACCTTCGTGTTCCATCATGACTGCGCCAGCCAGATAGACATAGGTAAGAATCATAAAGATGAAGGTTTGCAAAAGACCAAAGAAAAAGAGCATAAAGAAGGCTGGCAAAGGAACAACCCATGGAACAAGCATCAGCAAGACAGCAAGGAAGAGATCATCACCCTTCACATTACCAAAAAGTCGGAACGACAACGAGATGATGCGCGAAATATGCGAAATAACCTCGATAGGAAACATCAACGGAGCAAGTGCCTTCACAGGACCTGCAAAATGGGCAAAGTAGTTGACAAATCCTTGCGTTCTAATACCCTCATAATTGTAGTAAATAAAAACAATCAACGCAAGCGAGAGGGTCATATTGATATTGGCTGTTGGCGACTCAAAGCCAGGAATGATACCGATCATATTTGAAACAAAGACGATCAAGCCGATTGTACCCACCAAAGCAAGATACTTGCGCGCACGCTCTTCACCCATTAAATCTGCGCCCATCTTAATGATCCCCTCAATATAAGCCTCCATCACATTCTGGCAACCTGTCGGCACAAGTTTCAGTGAGCGTGTCGCCATTTTAGCGATGAGAATGATAATCAGAGCTACAAGCAACGAATGGGAGATAAGGATAGCCTCTTGCGAATGTCCAACATAAAGGCCCAAAAAGGTAAAGATCTCGTTCATACGGTTCACCTTGCGACGTTTTTGGGAGTATTATAGCCAAAAAATTATTAACACACGCTTGATTGCTCGCCTAATCTTTGACACTCCACACCTTCAGATCGCCCTCATCTCCGCCACTAATCAGCCAACCTTGGGCACCCACAAAAACTACCCCCCTCACAGCTTGATCATGGGCTTGAAATTGCTCTCTCTTTTTGCCATCGGTACTATGCCACAAACGAATCACGCCATCCATGCCACCACCCGCAATCACGCGCCCTGATCTACTTTGTGCGAGTATCAAGGTCGCTCCAGCCCCTTCAAAAGCAAAGAGCGGCTCTTTAGCATCTGCAGCCACACTCCATGCCAGTGTCTGTCGATCCTCGCCTGCTGAATAGAGCCGTGAAATGTCCCGATCGGCCAACAGGGCCCAGACGGCAAATTTATGTCTGGATAACAAATTAACAGGGCTTTGTGTCTGTAGGTCAACAAGATGGATATGATGATCACTACCGCCAACAGCGAGTCGATTTGTTTGGCGCGATATAGCTAACGCGAGAGGTTGTGTCCCAAACATCATCACTGATCCTTTAGCCAGGGTTTCAGGATCAATCATCGTCACCCCTTGGCCAGTACCTACCGCTAGACGGTGACGCTGGACATCATAGGCCATTGAAAAAATTGGGGTAGCCATTGCGGCAATTTGACGGCTCTCTTTGGATACTATCCGGTAAGCCATCACTTTTCCATCATCCCCCCCACTAAAAAGGGTCTTACCTTCAGCATCAAAAGCAAGCTGACAGCTTTTCTTCTCGTGATTTTTAAGCGTAGCAACCAATGTCAATGATGGCAATTCCCAAATTTTTACACTCTTCTCTTCTCCAGCCGTCGCAAGCAACGTTGCTTGAGGGTTAAGCGCCATAGCGCACACACCCCCTTCATGTGCCCGAATTGTCGTCACAGCAGATGCGCCCCAAGCCAAGAGCGCTGTTAGTAAAGTAGTCACAACAATCTTATTCACCATTCCCCTCCCAACTGTCC
>JAINCO010000129.1:0-3430 GCA_036574095.1 Campylobacterales bacterium
GAATGGTACCGTAATGTACCGTCAAGAGAAATGATCGTCACGTGGTTTTCCACGTACAGAACTCGGCTTATCGTGCGCCGGCACTTATTTCATGATCCAACTGATTTTACCATCCCCCTTAATTTCCCAGCAATTTCTCTCAACCTGCTGTCAACTCCCTAAATAACTCCAAAATATATTGAATGACTCGCTAAAACAAAATGTATCAGACCCCTTATTAAGAGACCCTTAGTTTATGATGATTTATCGTAGTCAACAATCGAAGATGTTTGATCGAACAGAACTTATTTATGTGAGGTAGGGGGTGGCGAATGTTTTGCAAGAATCACTGACTTTCGTTACTCTCAAAGACTCTAAAGGGCATCTGCAACGTTCTCCAAATGAGGTTGATAGGAGCGAGCAGCAACCCGTGGATAACAAAGGTTTCAATCTTGGGTGCCTCAAGAGTTCCAGTAATATCAAATTCGGTTGTCAATCCCTCTCCCTTTCCTAAAAGAATGTGTCGAACAATCGGGACATGACCGATGATTTTTCTTAGTGCTTTGACAGGATTGACAACACAGTGGATATGGATCTCTTTGGTTGAGAGATCAATATAGCCACTACCGCTAACATCAGTGTGATAGCCATTGACATCAATCGTATTAAAAATAAGTAGCCCATGTTGATAGGTAAGGTGAATGGTTGCATTTTCGAATTTGTAGTCATCGCCGGCAAAGCCCAAATTATCGCTGGTCCCAATAACAATCGATGGTATGGTATTTATAAGGGCGATGACGCTATTAAAGACGCCTACATCAGCCAGCCGTCCCTTTTCGATTGTGATGGTCGCATTACAATCGTCCAATTGCCCAGCCAACGAGAGGCTAAAATTCCCCTCTTTAAGCCCTTTTAAGCCAGAAGTTTTTGAGAAAAAATCACTACGAATATCTGAAGCATCGATAGTAATGTTACCATCCTCAATCACACCGCGTATCTCTCCCGTAGCTGTCTTCATATTAAAGTTGCGTTTGGCGTTAACCGATTCGATAAGGTAGTGTTCGAAGGGAAGAGCAAAATTGGCAACATAGAGCGTTGATGAATGACCTTCGATTGTCAGAGGTTTGGTAGGTGTAGTTGGGTTTAGTTGTTGAAGTGCCGAGAGATTAAGATCGATACCGGAGAGTTCAATCTTGATAGCATTCGGTAGTAGTGTGATAGATAGATCGTTGGGGATGGTTGTAATTGTTGTTGTGGTGTCGTTCGTATCAATTTTAAGATGCCAATCGGTCATAGGCTCTCCCTCTTTGAGTAGAGGTGTTGGCCATTCGCGTAACCACGCCTCGATCGTGGAGCGGCCACTCGCTAAAAGCTCTATCTTTGCTCGTCCTTGGGTTATGTTGTATTCTTGAAGAAAGCGGGATGAGCCGACTAATTTTGAGAGATCCTCAAGGGTGATTGTAGTTTTGTTTTCATCTTTTGCGATATTGGCATCAAGTGTGGGGAGTGATCCTTTGATGCCATCATGATATGTCAAGAAGATAGGAACTGCCGTTTGATGTATATCGAGATAGTTGCCTCGTTCTCCTAATATCAAGTGAGAAAGTTTGACGACACCCTTCATGGTTTCTGAAGTGGTATTAAGTTCTCCTGTGAGATTGCCCTCAAAATTTGCTCCATGAACAATGTTGAATTGATCAAAAATGACACGATCATTATCAATATGAAGACTTCCCCCTTTGGAGCTAATTTTATGTCCATAAAAGGTGTAGTTACCCTCCGTTGTTACATCAGCGTGCACTGTTGAGTCATTGCTCTCAAGCCCAAGATCAAGTGTGAAAGCTACTGAGCTGGCTCCTTCATCTTGATTGAGCTCAAGATCACCACCATAATGAGCGAGCAATCGCCGAATCCTTTTATCAAATGGTGCCGTTGCTTTGATGTCGAGGTTAAGGCGACTCTCTTGAATCGAAGGAAAAATAGCATTAGTAATCGTAGCACTGGCATGTTCAAGAGGAATCCCGTCATAAGAAAGATCTGAGCCTTCAAAATAGAGGGTATTGTTACGAAATGAAACAGAAAGCTCATTGGCGAGGAGTGGCGGGAGGCTCTCTTCAAACCTAATCGTTGCTAATGAGGCTTTCCCTTCGCCTATAACGGAAGAATCAATAAGCTTCCAATCGGGCTTGGAAAAGGAAGCTAATAAAGTCTTGAGGCGATAGGAGCGCGCTGTAGCATAGCGAGTAAGCCACGCTTTTGCCTCCTCCCCAACATCAAGCTCATCTGCAAGAGGGGCAAGGGTTGTGAAGGGGAGGGTAGTAAGATTGATCGTCGCCTTCTCTTTGGTCACAACGATCATTGCAGAGCCGTTAGCATCAAATCCATGCCATGACAGTCGCGCATCGGCAATACCTCGACGCCAGAAAGATATTGTTCCAGAAAGTTGCAGGTTGGGTCTATAAAAGCGCGCCTTTTCAAGGTGAAAGCGAATTTTATCAGGTGTGCTCTCAAAATAGCCCGATGCGACAAATGAGCTTCCCTGAAGGCGATACTCTCTTTTGTTAAGATCGAATGTATATCGTTTGTTATCCAGCGTTAAGGTCGGGATATGAATTCTTGCCACAATGGTCGATACCAAAGGATGCAAGCGCGCCAAAGGAGAGTAAAATTCTTCAGGGGCAAATGGGTGGCGCTTCTTTGGAAGCAAGGAGAGTGTTTCAATAACAAGCGATAGTTGATTATCAAATAGAGCCAATAAGTTATCTGCCTCCACGCTAAGATCACCGCCTTTAAACGAGAGCTGCTTGATCTTGATTTGTTCGATATGAGAAGAGAGTTGCTGATAGAGGGTGGTTTGGTGAGGGGGCCATTGTGCTTGTTGGTAGGAGTTAGTGATGTAGTTGATCTGATCAATGTTGATCACAAGGCGATCTTGTTTGGTGAGAACAATTCCTGAGGCTCTTAATGTACCAGCCTTGAGGTGGGCGATCTTGAGAATATCGACAAGATCCATGAGATCAGAGAGCCTCTCAAGAGGGTCACTCTTTCCTTCTATGTTAGGTTGAATCTCGACATACTGGGCGTTGACAATCAGATTTTTATCAAATTTGATATACAATCCCTCAAGAGTGACCCCATCTTGTTCGAAGCGTTGAAGATAGATTCCCTGAAAAAGAAAAAGGGCAATAATGAAAGCTATGGCAATCATCCAAGCGATGGCAAGGGAGAGAATCCGATGGCTCATACGAGGAATAATGTTTTTGATGATTCTCCTCTCCTGGTACCTCGCACTTCCAGTTCGCTCGGCGAAGATTATTTATATTCCCAAAGGATCAACATTCGAGATTATAACATATTTGGACAAAAACAACTATGATGTAGGTCTGGTCGATGCCTTGTTGGTAGGGCTCATTGGCAAGCCACAACGAGGGTGGATCGATATTGGTGCAAC
>JAINCO010000130.1:0-8540 GCA_036574095.1 Campylobacterales bacterium
TTCTCTTTATCTTTCTTGCCCATCAGATCCTCCTTGCCCAAATCATTAGATCATCGCCAATTCGTCGTGTATGTAGTATAGCACATTTTTGGCTAAAGTGATACCCAAGACCCTCCATAAAACGAGGAGCGATAAAGATAAGATACCAATCAACCAGCTCTCTGGTGGCACGAAGCATGCCCCCTCCCCCTTCAATCATCGCAAATTTGGCCAATTGAAGCCGCCTTAGCTCATGCTCAATCCAAACTTGGCGACCCGCCACACCAAAAAGAGGAATGGTCCTATCAAAATCATCATGGCGACTATAGATCAACAGATCAGGTGGGCGTCCCCCTGTTCGTCTTGCATCAAGAATGGGACGATCACATCGTACCGTCTCACCACCCACAACCAACAAGTCGATTCTCTCACGCAACCGATGGACATAGTCGCGGCTCGCCTCACCACTGATAATCCCACCCCCAATCACACCATTAAGCGACTGCGCAAGTTTAAAGAGCCGAAACCCTTCACCACGCCATCGCAAAAATGGCTCAAGTAGATCATGGCACCTATCCTCAAGAACACCTCGCACAATGGCCACCCCAGCAGCCTCAAGTCGCGCACAGCCACCACCTGCCGGTGTGGGATCACTGCAACCGATAGCCAAACGAGCTGGCTTGAGCGCCTCAATCAATTCAGCACACGGGGGCGTTTTACCATGATGGTTACATGGCTCTAAGGTAACGGCGATATGAAGCTCGCGATAGAATGGTTCGGGATGATTTAGAAGAAAGCGATGAATATCTGCAGCATCTTCTAAAGATGCTAATCTCTCTTTGGCTTGGGTATTGTGCGAAAGACGAAGAAAACACTCTTTTAACAGCAAAACCTCAGCATGAGGCCCTCCAGCCTGGCGGTGGGCAGAGATGGCGATGATCTCACCCTTGTAGGCAGCAGCAGCGCCGACGGCTGGATTAGGATAGGTTAGGCCTTGCCACTCCCATGCCGCCATCAAGGCGTGCTCCATGAGGAGTTGATCTAAGGCTCTCACCATTCAAAATAGGTTCGTGCTTTTGAGATCATTGCAAAAGGGATCTTGGCATCATGCCCTTCGACCACAATCCCCTCGCTATCGACATCAAGGAGTTTTCCTTGAATTTTTTGACCATCCTTCGTCGTTACTTTGACGAGCTCTCCAACCGAGAGTTGATAGTGGCGCTCTGTCTTGAGTGGGCGCTCAATTCCAGGGGAGCTGACCTCAAGGCTATAGGCGGTACTAAAAGGGGGATTGGTATCTAAAATCGGTGAGACAATGCGCGCAATCTCTTCGCAGTGATCAAGACTCACCCCATCCTTGCCCTTAAGGATAATGCGAAAAATATTGCGCCCACCATGTGTTTGCAGTTCGATGTCATAGAGACTAAGCCCAGCTTGCGTGACAATTTTTTCGATTGTATCATATAGATGAGTCACGTACGCTCCTTGATAGCTTCAAAAATACGCTCAAGCGCATCGGCTCTATCCACCTCATCATCAAAACGAAAATCAAGATTGGGTGTCCGCCGCCATCCTTCAACGGAGGCACAATAGCGAGAGAGAAAGCCGCGCGCCTTACGAAGCTGAGTAAGAAGAGGCTGCTTTTGCTCCTCATCAATGCCAGTTGGATCAAGATAGACAGTAGCGTTACTCCGTCCTTTTGAGACCTCAACGCGAACGACATTAAGTCCATGCATCCGCTCATCACGAAGCTGCCCGAGAGCCTCTCCGATAATCTCTCTGAGTATCGAGGCAGTGCGAAGCTCTTTGATATTTTTCAATTGAATGTCGCCTTCTGATAGACAGTTTTAAGACACTCGATTTTATCACCCGGCATAAATGATGTAAAATCTTTGAGGGCAATACCGCACTCAAGACCCTTCTTTACCTCTTTTACATCATCTTTGAAGCGTTTGAGTGACTCAATCTCACCTTCATAAATCACTTCACCCGCGCGTAGCAACCTGGCAGCCGAACCAACGCTAATCACACCATCGATCACCACACAACCAGCGATCACGCCAACCTTGGGAATATCAAAGATCTGACGAACTTCGGCCACACCGACGGTATTTTGTGTCTCAACAGGCGAAAGAATACCCGAAAGAATCGTCTTGATATCCTCAATAATATCATAAAGAACCGTATAATGTCTGATATCGACATTCATACTTTTGGCTTTCTCTTTAACCGACGAGGGCGCTTTGACATTAAAGCCTACAATGATCGTATTCTCTGTTGCACTCGCAAGATCGACATCGCTTTCGGTAATGGCACCCACCGCTGCATGGACGACATTAACCTTAACCTCTTCATTGCGCATCTTCTCAAGGCTTGACTTGATCGCCTCAAGCGTTCCATGGTAGTCGGTTTTGAGGATGACATTAAGTCGCTTCAGCTGACCTTCGGCAACCAAAGCACCCAACTCTTCAAGGCTGGCCTTCGTTGATTTGGAGAGTTCACGCTGGCGCAGATATTCTTTGCGTTTTTCAGCATATTCACGCGCAACTTTTTCATTCTCAACAGCAATCAGTGTATCACCCGGCGTGGCCGTTCCATCAAGCCCAAGGATTTGACCCGGATAGCCGGGTTTGAGTTCCTTAAGGCTTTGTCCATTTTCATTAATGATCGCACGGATGCGACCATAGTTCGCGCCAACAACGACACTATCGCCAACATGCAATGTTCCATCTTTGACGATCACCGTTGAGACTGGACCGCGTCCTTTTTCAAGGGCCGACTCAATAACAATCGCACGACCCCGTTTGCTATCATCGGCCTTAAGCTCCATAATCTCCGTTTGAAGCAAAATCGTCTCTAACAGATCCTCAATACCCATTCCTGTATGGGCAGAGACTGGGATAAACTCATACTCACCACCCCACTCAACAGGTGTAATCCCATGCTCAGCAAGCTGCGTTTTGACATAATCGGGATTGGCTGTTGGTTTATCCATTTTGTTGATCGCAATAATAAAGGGAACATTGGCCGCTTTTACATGGTTGATCGCTTCGATCGTCTGAGGCATCACACCATCATCAGCTGCCACAACGATAATTGCCACATCGGTCACCTGAGCACCGCGCGCACGCATCTGTGTAAAGGCTTCGTGACCTGGCGTATCGATAAAGGTGATATCGTGTCCATTTTTCTCAACAACATAGGCACCGATATGCTGGGTGATACCGCCTGCCTCACCTGCCGCAACCCGTGAATTACGAATCTTATCCAACAGTGAGGTTTTACCATGATCGACATGTCCCATAATCGTGACAATCGGGGGACGTGGTTTAAGGTTCTCCTCGCGCGTCTCTCCCTCTTCAAGATATTCCATCTCATCTTTGGCTTCGCGAATATGAACCTCAATCCCGAACTCATCAGCCAAAATCTCGATGGTATCCTTATCCAGGAAGTCATTTTTGGTTACCATCATACCGAGATTAAATAGAACCTTGATCACCTCGCCAAGCGGTTTATTGATTTTTTCGGCAAACTCATAAACACGAATCTCTTCTGGGATCTCCACCGATGTCACCTCTTCGTTATTTTTCTCATCGCGTGGTCTGCGTCGGCGTCGTACCCTGGCAAGATTGATCGTACCTGATGATGAAGCTGAAAGTTTTTTCGAGCTCGTTTTATTGCGGGTGGGTATGATCGGTTTTCTGATATCAATCAGATCCTCATCGATCGTCTCTGTCTGAAAGTTGGCAAAATCAGGAAGCATAATGACTTCTTCATTCTCCTCATCCACATCCGAGGAGATATCACGGTCTTTAAAGAGCTCGATCTTCTCTAATTTCTCTTTTTTCGCTGGTGCTGCAAGAGTTTTTTTAGCCTTTTTCTTTTTAGACGAGGCAAGGAAGCGCTCCTCTTCTTCCGTCAAGGGCTTATGACGGATCATCGGCTCACGCCGTGTCGCTATAGCACTTTCAGAACTCTCTTCCCGTTTTTTCTTAACAATCACAAGACCTCGACGAACCCCTTTTTTGGGCTCTGCTTCCGGTTCGGGTTCCGCGGGTGTTGCCGCCGCCACGGTGTTGGTCTTATTTGCATCACTTGGGGTAGCCTTGGCTGGGCTCCTTGGAGTTTGTGGTACTTTAACTTCGCTGGCTGCTGAGGTAGCTAAGGGTGCTACTGCATTAGGTTGCGCTTCGACCTGTGCAGGTTTTTTCAAACCACCCATAAAGTACTGCATGATCTTTTCCGCATCTTGCTCACTCACTAAACTGGCATGGCTTTTGGCACCGATGGCCAGCTCGTTACAGGCATCAAGCACATCTTTAGGCTTGACACCGAGCTCTTCGGCGATCTCTTTGATCCTGACTTTTTCCATATTAACAGCTAACTCCTTGTATTGTTTGGACCATGCGCAGGGCCTCGTCTTTCTCTACTTTACATATATGAGCAATCTTTTTGGCAAGATCCTGGGGTTTGCGCCCCTGGCAGGTCGGGCACAGATAGAAGCTACGCCCGCGACCGGTAAAGGAAGTAAGAGTTTTATTCAAACACTGAAGGCGCAGTAGTTCCCCTTGGCCGTATCGCTGACGGCAGATTATGCACATACGGATGGGTCGGTGCATGGTGGTTAACATTATACCCGAATCTTTCTTATGAATCTGTTCTGACAACCAAACCAACATTATCAAATGGTAGATCTTCGACGCGAAACGCAGGAAATGCCTCTTGAAGTGCGGCTGCCACACGTTTTGCATCGTCACGATAGACCATCGAAAAGAATGTCGATCCACTTCCTGAGAGCGTGCTCATTAAAGCTCCATTCTCAAGAGCAATCGCTTGAACCTTAAAAAGCTCAGGTGTCTTGCTCATCCTAATCTCTTGATGGATACGATCTTGTGAAGCTAATCGCAAATTTTCCCACTTACCTGTCATAATCGAGGCCGTGAGTAGTGAGCTTCGCGACAGGTTAAAGACAGCATCTTCAAGTGTTAATTTGCGCGGCAATGTCGTTCTTGATTGGTGGGTTGAGACTGCTTTATCGGGAATGACAACAACAGCACGAACCTCCTCGGGCATGTCATGCTTCACAAAAACAACTTGGTCGCGATCGACAGCAGCGATATTAAATCCCCCATTCACAGCTGGTGAGATATTATCAGGGTGGGGTTCATAATTTAGTGCCAATGAGAGGATCCTTTCATGGCTAACATGCACACCTGCTGCTTCATAAGCTGCTGCAATTGCCGAAACAATAACCGCCGATGAACTTCCAAGACCACGCGAAAGGGGAATACGGTTTATAAATTCAAACTTAAATGAGTCGATTTTGCCTGTTAGGTTTTTGTAATACTCATTAAAAATGCGAACAAAGATATTGCCACCCTTAAGTTTGAGTATCTGCTTCCCCTCTCCCTTAATTGAGACCGAGGTAAACTTCGAAGGACGAATCGTAATTTCATTGTATAATCCTAATGCAACCCCTAAAGTATCAAATCCGGGACCCATATTTGCACTTGTAGCAGGAACAGAGATAGTCAAACAAACTCCTTAAATAGCATCCAGAACATAGAGTGGCCCAGCATCAGGCTCAAACTCTGTTAGTGTAAGGTACTGAGGAAGGGCAAAAGTCGCGGGCTTTTGATCCTCCATCAGCACCGTTTGAATCCCCTCAGCCGAAAAGACAAACCATCGCTTTCCCGTCGCACGAATGGGTGCACCACCATTAAAAGCAAACCCATCTCTTCCCCAAAGCCTCGCACCCGTCGCAATAGCAGCACTTTTGAGGGCGACATAAACAACTTTAATCGCCATAAAACTTCCGGGACCATTAGCATAAGCCAAATCAACGAGGCGATAGCGCCGCGAAAGATCGCGCAATAGCACCGGCAAGGCATCACTACTTTGCTCATTAATCTCATAACTTTCACACAAAACACCTTCTTGATAGACCCCAACCAGCAAAGGTGACGAGAGGCCAATCACAAGCAATGCAGCCTCAGGCAAAGATTGGCTCCAACTCTTTGGCATTCCCTGTCGTCACCTCAACGATCTCAAATGCGTCTGGATCAGCCAACACCGCTTTTGTTAGTTCATGGTTCAGCTTATGACTACCGGCAAATGCCTCATAACGCCCGATAAAAGGCATCCCCAACAGCGACATATCGCCGATCGCATCAAGGATTTTATGGCGCACAAACTCATCCTCAAAGCGCAGCCCTTCAGGATTGAGAATTTTGCGATCATCAAGAACAATCGCATTCTCAAGACTACCGCCTAACGCCAATCCTTTGCTACGAAGATATTGAACCTCTTGCACAAAACCAAAAGTACGAGCCCGTGCAATCTGCTCTATATAGTTTTTTCGCGTTAGTTTAAACGTAAAACGTTGGCTTTTAATCGCAGGATGGTCAAAATAGATCTCGAAACGATATTCGGGTGTAAGTGAGGGGGTAAGGCGCACAAACTTCTTGCCATCACTGACCTCAACCTCTTTGTTAATGATCATTACCTTTTTACCCGCATCATTCTCAGCAAGGCCAGCCTCAGCCAAAAGCATACAGTATCCAACGCTTGATCCATCCATAATAGGAACTTCATCATTATCAACAATAATACGAAGATTGTCAATCCCATGTCCGGCCACAGCTGAGAGGAGATGCTCAATCGTACTAATCGTCACCCCATCACGCCCCAAGACTGTTGCCATTGTTGTATCAACAACATTTTCAGGAGTAGCATCGATACTCACCCCTTTGTCAGCGCGATAAAAAGAGATCCCACTACCTGCCTCCATCGGCTCAAGAACCATCTTAACAGGAACGCCCTTATGCAAACCAATACCTACTGCTTCGACCCTACGACCGATTGTGCGCTGTCTCATGAAAGCTCCTTGACGCTGATCTGTCCATTAACCAGCGTAATTTTTTTCATTTTCTTGGGATCGTGCTTGCGTAGCCAATCTGGGTGGATCCGATTGCCTTTAAGCATGATGCTTCCCTTCCCTAATTCACGACAAAGAAGATACTCCCCTTCACATTCTACCCAACCATCAATGACATCAAAGAAGGCTCCATTCCCATTAACATAGACTTTCGCGCCACTATTCACACGCCCCATAACTGCCAAGTCCCCAGAGCATCGAATCTCTTCACCTGAACGAATGGGGCGATCATAGAGGTTTTGGGTGCGCCGTTTTGGTGATGTATTGGAATCATCGACATTAAGAGCAACGGGACGCTGCATGGCTATTGTTGCATGTTTGATCTCAACTTTTTCCATTGGCCGCGCAACTTCTTGAGTCTGAGTTGACACCTCTAATGAAGCAGCCTCTTGTTCGCGCCTAAAGCTAAATTTAAGCTCACCACACCCCTCGATAGATAGCGCACAAAGCCCAGCTTGCCACGCCTGCCGCTCAACCTCATCAGCTGCTTTACCTCGGGCAATAATCAAAAAATCGGCCACCAACTCACGGTTTTTCTCAAAATACCCTTCAAGCTCCGCGGCATTGTCACATTCGATCTCAAAAACGCGAATTGTTCGCTGTCTGCTTTTCACTGAGGTCGTCCTGCAATGATAATTTTGGCCTGGGCGATAACATCACTCACATTTAGCTTGATCCAGCGCGCATCCATCCACTCTAAGGGAAGAACTTCATAGCCTTGAACAGTAAGCCCAAAATGCAGATGATCCCCGAGCGCTAACCCACTCACGCCTGTTGTGGCGATCACTTGACCTGGCCTAACAACATCCCCCTCTTTGACTGATATTGTCGTACAGTGACCATAAAGACTCGCCAATCCAAGGCCATGATCAATTAAAGGCATATTACCATAAATACCATTGTAACCAGCAAAACGAACCTTGCCTGCATTGGAGATGATGACATTGGCCGCTTGCGTGCTTGCCAAATCGATACCCAAGTGCCACGATTCACTAATTTGCTGACCGCCATAATAAAAGAAGCGGTGATCGCCAAAACTTGCAACAACTTGCCCATTGGGCAGAGGGAAAAAGGGTTGTATCGACCAATCGCTAATTAGCTCGCGCTCTTTAGGATGTGCGCGCTGATAGATGAGCTCTTCATTGGCTTGACGCATCGTTTCATTGACATATTTAAAGCGACTAACAGGATCAAGGTTGGCCGCTTTAGGCTCATTCATAGCAAGCTCGGCAATCTTTCCATTGAGGAATTTGTCATCAATAGTGATATTTGAGTTTTTATAATTCATCGAACGCAGAAAGAAGGGAATATAGACAGCAACTCGATTACCTGCGGCATCAACACCCTCAACCTGGGCACGAAATGTTTGAGCGCGAATTGGCCACGCGATCAATGCGGCATAAAAATGGTTACGCACAAATGGAAAGAGTTCAAAACGATGCCCTGCTCCATCAGTAATTGCCAAATCCTTGAGATTCTCATCACGCGCCTCAACAACAACCAGTGCCGATCCTCCATGGGCAATCGAATAGGAGTTGGCAATAACTGCCACATAAGGTGGCGTTTTGTCAACAACAATGTTAGCTTCTTTAATCGTTGCGTTACCATTAAATAATGGCCACCA
>JAINCO010000131.1:0-7736 GCA_036574095.1 Campylobacterales bacterium
GAATCGAGACGATTTGACTCTCTGTAAACCTGCTCTTCTTCATCTGTCTCTCCTTGCTTCTTTTAGAAATTATTGTAGCAGAAACTGTGAGGTTTTAAGTGGTCTGATTTTTGGGGGAGTCGACAATATATGCCGCAGATGAATGGGATTGAGGTTATTGAGATTTTCAGGAGCATCGATCGCCATAAGCAAGTTCCCGTAATCATGATCACCGCTGACCACGACGCTGCCGTTCGCCATACTGCCCTTAGGCGGGAGCTACTGACTTCTTAAATAAACCTGTTAACAAAAGCGAATTAACTGCCCGCGCCACCAACATGCTCATGATTCGACGCTATCAGCTTGCTCTTGAAGATCGCTCAGCCTGGCTTGAAGAGGAGGTACGCAAAGCAACGGCCATGTTACGCGAGCGTGAACGTGAAATTATCATCCGTCTTTCGAAAGCAGCTGAATACCGTGATCCTGAGACAGGCGCCCACCTGATCCGAATGGCCGAATATAGCCGCTTGATTACCAAAGAGTTAGGAAAAGATGGCTCATTCTGCGATATGCTACTCGAAGCTGCCCCGATGCATGATATTGGCAAAGTTGGTATCCCTGATGCCATCTTACTCAAGCCAGGCAAACTCGATGATAGCGAATTTGAGCTCATGAAACGCCATGCGCAAATAGGCTATGAGATCCTCTCGGATAGTCCATCAGAACTGCTCAAATTCGCCGCAGAGATTGCCCTGTATCACCATGAACGATTTGACGGCAAAGGTTATCCTACGGGGCTTTCTGGGACAGATATTCCATTAGCTGCGCGTATCGTTGCTGTGGCTGATGTTTTTGATGCTCTCACATCAGAGCGCCCCTACAAAAAAGCATGGCCTTTTGATGAGGCTTTTGCCTTAATTGAGCGGGAACGCGGGCACCATTTTGATCCAGCATGTGTCGATGCCTTCCTTGCTAACAAAGATAAAATTCACCTCATCCACGACACCTTTAGCGATCATCATCTTCCAATCTCTTAGGAGACTGTCGCCTAAATGTAACAGCCTCATGCTATCATCACAGTTATAAGACCACAACAGGATGTTGGTGTGATTAGTATTGAAGGGCTTATTTCTCAAAAAATTCCCGCCTATAATAAACTCCCCAAACCAGTTGCCAAAAAAACATCAAGTTTTTTGAAGCGACTTCTTTATGAAGATAAAATCAACGATTTTCTTGCCAAACATGGTGATCTCAAAGGGGTCGATTTCATCGATGAAGCTCTTGAGGCGATGCAAATCTCATTTCGACTTCGCCACAAAGACCTTGAAAAGATACCTGCGAGTGGGCGTGTGATTATTATCGCAAATCACCCTTTGGGTTCATGGGATGCGCTTATTCTAATCAAGGTGATTACGAGTGTACGCCCCGATGTGAAAATTGTCGCCAATGAACTCCTGACAGCCTTTGCGCCTCTTTCCGAGTTTTTTATCCCCATTGATGTTTTAGGTGGACATACGGGTAAAGAGGCTTATAAAGCAATGCTTGGCGCCCTGAAGCAAGAAAAGGCTCTGATTATCTTCCCGGCTGGCGAGGTTAGTCGTCTACGCCCTGTCGGGGTGCGCGATACTAAGTGGAAAAGCGGCTTTCTCAAATTAGCTCAAAAAAGCAAAAGTCCCATATTGCCGATCTATATCGGCGGTCGAAATTCATGGCTATTCTACACCATTTCAGCCATCCACAAACCAATCAGTCAACTCCTATTAGCCTATGAAATGTTCAACAAGGCTGGCAAAGCGATTGATTTGACCATTGGCAATCTTATCCCCTTTAAAAATCTTGGCTTTACACTCTTAGATCGCAAGAGCCAGCTCAAACTACTACGCAAGCACCTCTATCATCTTAAAGATGGTAAAAGATTGATTTTTGCGACAGAACGCTCCATTGCTCTGCCTGTTGAACGGCGCCTACTAAAAGAGGAGCTTAGACGGTGTGAGCTTTTAGGGCGCACCTCTGATAACAAAATGATCTATCTTTATGATAGCACATCGACCTCACCTCTTCTGATGGAGATTGGCAGACTGCGCGAGGTGACCTTTAGGCAGGTTGGAGAAGGAAGCGGACGACGGCGCGATCTTGATCAGTTTGATCGTTACTACAAACATATTCTTGTCTGGGATGATGATCAATTAGAGATTGTTGGGAGCTACCGCATCGGTATCGCATCAGAAATCATCGAACTTGTAGGAGTTGAGGGGCTCTACACAACAACCCTTTTTGATTTTTCTAAGGAGTTCTTTCCCTATCTGCACCAAGCCATCGAATTAGGACGAAGTTTCGTCCAGCCAGCTTATTGGGGAAGTCGTGCTTTGGACTATCTATGGCAAGGTATCGGTGCTTTTCTTGCCTCACGACCGCAGATACGCTATATGTTTGGTCCTGTTTCAATCTCTGGGGCAATACCAGAAGAGGCGCAAAAAGCGCTCGTTTGGTTCTATAAGAACTATTTTGGCAGCAAAATGATTGTGCGCTCAAAAAACCCTTTTACGCTCACACCTGATGAACAAAAACGGTTCTCATCGATTTTTTCCGGGCAAGAGTATGCACAAGATTTAAGAATACTCAAAGAGTATCTGCGATGTATGGGAACAACTATCCCGACGCTTTTTAAACACTATACTGAACTCACAGAACCTTCTGGTGTCTCATTTCTTGATTTTGGTATAGATCCTGATTTTGGAAATTGTGTCGATGGATTTATTGTCGTTGATGTGAGCAAAATTCTTGAGAGCAAGCGAAGGCGCTATATGTCATCCGCCACGAATAATGTTTCATCTCATCCCTTGTAATAGTCAAGATAGCGGCGAAGGATGATAAGGGCAGCCAATGAGTCAGCTTTGCCGCTGCCGCGCTCTTTGATCCCCAATCCATGATCCATCGATGCCACCTCTTTAGAGCTACCCCATTCATTGACATAGACAATCTCACCTTGAAAATCGAGCAAACCCACAAAATGACGAATACGCCGCTGCATCTCATCGCTACTCGCCCCTTCCATCGGCAAACCAACCACCAGCAGATCGATGCGATGCTCTGCTAAAATCTTTGAGAGATCAGCCGCTGCTTGATCGCGGTTTTTACGCAAAATTGGATTAAGCGGTAACTCCACCCCGACAAGTAAAACAGCCACACCGATACGTTTTAATCCAACATCAACTGCAGCAATCCGCTTAGACAAGGCGAACCCTTCCATCTTTGATCTCAATGATGCCAAGTAGTTCCGCCTCAAATAACCTGGAACCATAACGGGCCAATGCCTCATCATAAATTGGCGAGGTAGCACAATAGGCCAAAAATGGATCATCATCTTTGGGTCCAGATGGGGTTGTAAGCGACAATATCTCAAGTAACTCATTGACACTGGTGAGTAACTTCGCTTCCCCCTTGGCCGCAAGCCGCACTGTTCCATCGCTTTCACCCAAGCGTTGTGGCAGCACAAAAAGAGGCTTTTTCATCGCCAAAGCAAGTTTAGCCGAATGCATCGAGCCACTCTGCTCATCAGCCTGGGCAATCAAAACAGCATCAGCCAACCCAACCACAAGGCGATTACGCGCCACAAAGCTATATCGGGTCGCGGGAGTTGTGACGGGGTATTCGCTTAAAGCCAACCCCTCATTATAGATGCGCTCAATCAACGAACGATTAGCAGCTGGTTGAAGTAGATCAAGAGAATTCCCCATAATGGCAATTGTTGCGCGCGCTGATGCCCCCTCATGAGCAGCCGCATCAATTCCCATTGCCGCCCCACTGACAACTACCCCTCCAGCCGTCGCCACCGCCGAAGCAATTTGGCGCGTGTAATCGATACTATAGCGTAATGCGCGCCGACTCCCAACAATCGCGACCTTTGGACGCTCTAAGAGTGAGAGATTACCAATTGCGTAAAGAGTTTTGGGTGGCTGGTTGATTTCTTGTAATGGCTTAGGAATTGAGGGGAGTTGATAGATGAGGTTGCGATAATCTTGTCTATTAGACACGCGCGCTCCTAATCAATTTACGCGAGATGACAATAAAGTTGCACCAACCAACAAAGCCACCACTACCTTCTAAGAGGCAGGGAAGCACTGAGGCAACGCATCGATGATGACTAACGATTACCGATAAAAATTTCAAATTCGAGAATATCGATATTTTGGTTTTTCTCGGATTTGATCTTGATATCTTTAACAGGGACATACTTGCGAATCACCTGCATCAGCTCAGCCTTCATCGCATCGATATTTTCAATTGCCACACTTGCTCGCTCGTGAGCCAGAACCATTGTCAGTCGATCACGAGCCGTTGAAGCGCTCTTCTTTTCGCTCCCGAAAATCTTCTCCCAGAGGCTCATTTGAAGATCCCCTTTAGTTTATCCAAGAAGCCATTTTTTGCTTTAAACTCAAGGAATTCAACCTCTTCACCCAAAAGACGGCGTGCAATACGCCGATACGCTTCACCTGAAAGACTCTTACTATTCAACACAACAGGCTCACCAGTATTTGTTGCAACAATAATCCCTTGATCATCAGGAATGATACCAATCAGAGGAAGAGCAAGAACCTGCAATACATCATCGATACTGAGCATATCTCCGGTTTTGATCATCTCTGGGCGTATACGGTTGATGATAATAAATTTTTTGACCTCTTCGCCTTTGATTGCTTTATCTGATTTAGCATCAATAATCCCGATCACACGATCGGCATCACGGACACTTGAGATTTCAGGCGTTGTTACAATTAGTGCCGTATCGGCAAGGAATATAGCATGCTCGAAGCCACTCTCAATTCCAGCAGGCGAATCGATGATGACAAAGTCGAACTGATCCTTAAGATCATCGATCAGTTTTCGTACCTTCTCTTTGTCTAAAACATTTTTATCTTTTGTTTGACTGGCGGGGATAAAATAGAGCCCTTTTGTCCGCTTGTCGGCAATAAGCGCCTGAGAGAGGTTGCACACGCCTTCCATCACATCAACAACATCATAGACGATGCGATTTTCCAGCCCCAAGATCATATCAAGGTTGCGCAGACCAATATCAAAATCAACAGCAACAACCTTTTTACCTCCTGATGCAAGGGCAGTAGCGATATTAGCGGTTGTCGTTGATTTACCGACACCCCCTTTTCCGCTTGTGACAGTAATCACCTCTCCCATCGTATCCCCCATCTTTTTAGTTTTTGCTCTGATCGACGATTTTGCTTGCCGCAATCCAAGGCATCATCGCGCGCAAGCGGCGTCCAACAACTTCAATGGGATGGTTTGCCAAGTTCGCACGCTCGGCATTCATGCGTGGATATCCACTCATACCTTCAAGGATGAAATCTTTGGCGAATTTACCATTTTGGATCTCTTTGAGAATTTCGCGCATTGCTTTTCTGCTCTCTTCGTTAATAACGCGAGGACCACTGACCATATCACCATACTCAGCGGTATTAGAGATCGAGTAGCGCATATCGGCAATGCCACCTTGATACATCAGATCAACAATCAATTTCAACTCATGAAGACACTCAAAATAGGCCATCTCTTCAGGATAACCAGCCTCAACCAGCGTCTCAAAACCTGCCATCACCAGAGCACTCACACCACCACAAAGAACTGCCTGCTCACCAAAAAGATCGGTTTCGGTCTCATCTTTAAATGTTGTCTCAATAATACCAGTGCGACCTCCACCAATCGCAGAAGCGTAGCTAAGAGCAAGCTGCTTAGTGGTGCCACTTGGATCTTGATAGACGGCGATCAAGTCAGGAATTCCACCCCCTTTGACAAACTCACTACGAACTGTATGGCCAGGTGCTTTGGGGGCAACCATCATGACATTGATATCAGCTGCTGGTTTGATGCGTCCATAGTGGATATTAAATCCATGACCAAAAGCAATCGTCGCACCCGATTTAAGATTGGGAGCAATCTCGTTTTTGTACACCTCAGCTTGAGTCTCATCAGGCAACAAGATCATCACAACATCAGCAACTTTAACAGCTTCTGCTACCTCCATGACCTTGAAGCCTTTAGCTTCAGCCTTTGCCCACGAACTACCGCCCTTGCGCAAACCGATGACAACCTCGACACCGCTATCGCGTAGATTCTCAGCATGGGCATGTCCCTGGCTTCCAAAACCGATCATCGCCACCTTTTTGGAGCGAATGATGCTCAAATCACAATCTTTGTCATAATAGACGTTGAGTGCCATCCTTCACCTCGTTGAAAATATTTTTAACGATTGTAGCGCAATTGGACTTAGACACATGTAAGAGAAGGCGTGCTACAATTGATCTTGATAAAAAATAGTTAGGAGCTTTAATGCCACGACACTGGATAGTAGCCCTGCTTCTCTCGCTTTGTGCTCTGGCATCACCTCCTACATCCATTACTGTCGCTGTTGATAGCAACTACCCTCCTTATGCCTTTATCGGAAAAAATGGAGAGCTTCAAGGGTATACAATTGAACGCTGGAAGCTTTGGAGTCATTACACAAAGATTCCAGTGCGTTTTATTTACGGCGATTGGGCCAAGATGCAGCAACTTGTCCTTGAGGGAAAAGCTGATGTTATTGATACGATCTTTAAAACTCCAGAGAGATTAGGACTCTACCGATTCTCTGAACCCTATGCCGATCTGCCTGTTGCTATCTTTACGCACAATATTGATCGTGATATCGATGATATCTCATCACTCAAAGGAAAACGCATCGGTGTCAAGGAAGCAGATGCGAACATTAACTATCTTAGACACCATGGGATTGACAATTTTACCACCTATCCTAACTACGAAGCGATTATCTTAGCAGCCCTCAACAATGAAATTGACATATTCTGTATGGATGAGCCGCCAGCCTTTTACTTTATAGCCAAATCAGGGCGCAGCGAGGAGTTTCGTCACGCCCTGCATCTTTATACAGGGCAATTTCATTATGCTGTTGCAACCAACAAAGAAGAGCTTCTGCCTCTTATAGAAAAGGGGTTTAGTGCCATACCAGCAAGTAAGATTGAAAATATCAGAGAGCAGTGGCTTGGTACAACGACTCTTAATGGAAGATGGAAAACAATCACCCTCTACATCCTTGCCGCAGCACTCATACTCACTCTCCTCTTTTTACTGTGGATCGCAATGCTTCGATGGCAGGTCAAAAAGCGAACTGCCCAAATTGACGAAGAACGACAACGCCTTCATACACTCATTCACACTATCCCTGACCCGGTTTGGATTACAAATCTCGAAGGCGTTTTTATCTCATGTAATAAAGCATTTGCTCAACTTGTCAACAAGAGCGAGGCTGAGATAGTAGGCAAAACAGATTATGACCTTGTTTCTGAAGCATCGGCTGATCTTTTTTATGCCCAAGATAAAAAAGTTCTCGAAAGTACTCTTCCAGTAACGAGCGAAGTAACCTTTCAATCCCCTTACTCAGGTGAAACGATCTATTTAGAGATTATCAAAAGTGTCGTTCGAAACGCTTCGGGGAGTGTGATTGGTATCTTGGGAATCGCGCGTGATGTTACAGAGCGTAAAAAAGCACAAGAGGAGCTTCTTCGAATCAATGCCACGCTTGAGCAGCGTATCGAGGAAGAGCTGCGCCGGCGGCGCCAACAAGAGGAGCTTATTATCCAGCAAGGTCGCAATATCGCCATTAGCGACACACTGGGAACTATTGCCCACCATTGGCGCCAACCTCTCAATCTGTTGGCACTCTATCTTCAAAATATCAAAGAGGAGCT
>JAINCO010000132.1:0-34956 GCA_036574095.1 Campylobacterales bacterium
TTTACCGCCCAACGCCAGCGCATCACGGGTATAATCAGTCGCCGCATCAATATCGCGATTGATATAAAACGCGCGAACCTGGCCGCTCACTTTGCCCTCTTTAAACATCCCCTCAACACTATCTGCTGCAAAGCCCATCGGGCTTAGTGCAACGATTGCAGCGAGGCTTAAGACTCTCTTTCTCATGAACATCTCCCATCTGATATGATGAGTCCACCTGCCACTTTCATTCTCTCACAGAAGATTGATAAGAAGATAAGATAACAGGTGACCTCTATAGACAACAGGAGTATAACGGTCTAACATAGCAAAATCATAGCATTGTTACGATTTCGTGACGGAGTTGAAATTTTAGCTATCAAATGTGTAGATTGGTAACAAGCTATCAATAACGCTCGATTTTGTATCCGATTCCTTTGATATTATGGATAACATCCTCGACCAAGAGCTTACGCAGACGGTTAATCTCGGCTCGAATCGTCGCATCGTCAATATCATCGCGACCCCACACTTCAAGCCGAAATCGATGCAAGCTAACAACATGCCCAATCCTCGAGACAAGAAGTGCCAAGATATCGCGATGCCGTCTAGTAAGTGGAACAAGCTCTGAGTCGATATAAAGCTCTCGCTCTCGTCGATCAAAAAGTGTTCTTGCCCCAAGCCTGACGCGTGACACATTGGCCTGGCCCAAAAGCTTAAAGAGATGATCGATACGAAGTTTAAGTTCGGGTAGTTTAAAAGGCTTCTTGATATACTCGGCACACCCTAATTCATAAGCGCGAGTGATCTCTTCGATCTCTGTCATCGCTGTGATAAAAATCACTGGTGCTTGACAGCGCTGCTCTTTAAGCTCTGCTAACAAATCAAAGCCATCAACAATAGGCACATTGATATCAAAAAGATAGAGATCAAAACTCTCACGCCGCATCACCTCTTGGCAAGCCGCCCCATCCCCCACACTCGTCACAATCTCCCCCCAACTCTCCAAATACTCCTTGATCGCTTCGCGCAACATCACCTCATCTTCAAGCAGCAAAATCCGCATGATCCCTCCTATCGATAGGCGAGTACATGATCATAAGCATCGGGAAAGACATAGGTAAATACCACTCTCTCCCCCTCGTTACGCGCCACATAAGTGATACCATTCTCAACACATATCTGCGCCACTAACGATAAGCCAATCCCAAACCCACCACGCGCGCTCGATCCACGCTTGTAGCGCTCAAAGACGTCGCTTGCATCAATGGTCGTATGGCTTTCATTAGAGATTTCCAGATCGATACCCTCTTCACGGCGAGAAAGCCGCACTTCGATGCTACTTCCCTCTTTGGCATACTTGATGGCATTGGATAGATTGTTATCGATTAGGCGCTGTAATTGTTTGCTATCCATATGAACATATAATTCCTCAGCCACATCCAATAATAGCTTAAGGTGATTCGCTTCCGCAATTTCACGAAAATAGTCAACCCGCTCGCGTATGGCAGCAGATAGGTTGATTAACTCCTTGCGCACCACCAATCGATCGCGCCGCACAAAATAGGCAAGATCCTCATACACTGTCGTAATGATTTTGATCGCTGCTTCAATCTTGGCTAAGTGGGGCGATCTCTCACCTTTGAAGCGCATCAGATCGATGTTGGTTTGAATAATGGCCAGTGGTGTATTAATCTCATGGATCGCATTTTTCACAAAACGGTCTTGTGCTGCTACAAGAGATTCGGCAAACTCTTTGGCCCTTTCAAGCTTTGCGGTCTTTTCGCGTACCTTCTCTTCAAGTCCGGCATTAAGCTGCTTGAGTGCCTCATCGCGTATTCTAATTGCTTCTGCCATCGCATCGGCATGCTCAGCAATCTCTCGAAACTCACGAATCGAAAAATCCTCTTTTGATAGTCTGGCATACCCCTTGCTTGTTTGGGCAAAAAACTCTCTGATGCGGCTAACATCACGCCCAATCAACCAGCTATAAATATGCGACAATAACCCGACAACGATAACAATCACCAGCGCAAGAATCAAAAGCTTGTAGATAAAATTAAGAACTTCCGTCTCATAGGCTTGTCGCCTTGCATCAATCTCTTTTTGGACATCATCGAGGTAAACACCGCTTCCTACCATCCATCCTAAAGGCTCATAGGCCTTTGCGTAGCTAATTTTTGGGGCAAGCTTGCCGGTCGTGGGCTTATTCCAGACATATTCGACAAATCCACCCTCAGGATGTTTAGAGACTTCGATAAGCTCCTTAATAACTTTCTTCCCCTTAGGATCGGTGAAATTGATAAGGTTTTTGCCCGCGTTTTGCTTGAGGATAGGATCGGCAACATTGACCCCCTCGAAAGTATAGATAAAGACATACCCACTACCATCTCGCTCATCGCGCATCTGCTCAACAGCCTCAACAATATGGCGCTCTAAATCCTTGCGCGGAAGATGTCGATATTTGCGATATTTATAATCGATAAAACGCAAGGCTCGCTTGGTCTCTCGCACAATCGCTGCTTTTTGTTCTGCCAGATATGAGGTAGATATCTCATCAAGATCATGGCGATAGCGTTGATACTCATCATAGATCATCAAACCAGCAAATGCCGCGATAAAAAGCCCTGCAAAAAGAGCCCCCAGCAAATTGATCTGATTGATACTGCGGTTGGCAAAAAGTCGTCGCATCATGGATCGATTATATCAGAGGGCTACTTGCTTGTCAAGCCCACTTGCCCATCCAACTCTCTTTCAACATGGGCTACTCTTCCTAAAACCATAAACGGGTCAGAGTCATTTTATTTTATGAAAAATATGCTATAGTATCATCAATCATTACAACGAGGGAGTGAACTATGCCTAGAAAGCTTCGTCATTGGATTGCTGGCGTTCCTCAGCACATTATTCTACGCGGCCACAACAAACAGCCTATTTTTATGGATGATAGTGATAGGCTATTTTGGCAAGAAACCGTTGCCAAATATGCTAAAGAGCTTGAGATCGCGATTCATGCCTATGTTTGGATGGATAACCACGTCCACCTTCTGGTCACGACCCCCAACCAAGAGGCTGCCAGCCGATGGATTCAGTCAGTTGGGCGTACCTATGTAGCGCGCTTTAACACGCGACATCAGCGCAGTGGAACGCTATGGGAGGGGCGCTTTAAATCATCTTTAGTCGATAGCGAAACCTACCTCATCACCTGTATGCGCTATATCGAGCTTAATCCGGTTCGCGCAGGCATCGTCAGCCATCCAAAGGAGTATCCATGGTCAAGTTGGCATACTAATGCCGAAGGAGAGCATAACACATTCATCACACCCCATCCCGTCTACTTGGCCTATAGCAAAAATCGGCTAAAACGGTGTGAAAAATATAAAGAAGCTGCCCTGATACCAATCAAAGAGAGCGATCTTCTTTTTATACGACAAGCGATCAATTCTGGAGCTGCTATCGGTTCGGAAGCTTTTATTGCCCGTGCCAATATCACCGTTGGCGATGATTTAACCCCAAGAAAACGTGGACGACCAAAAAAGAGAAAAGAAGACGATGACGATCGACGACCAAAAAAGGTGAGCAAACGATCACGACGCGTGTAACAAAGGGGAAGCGGACAAAATGTCCGCTTTTTGTAGGTCAGTTTGACGACTCTCTCTGCGCCAGCAACCAGATCTTAGACCCAACCTTGCTTAACTAACAAGGATAAAACCCCATTTAAGCGAAACTAAAATACGCTCTTCCAAACTTTGCTAATAAAGAGGTTTTGCAGTGGCACTCATCACATCAAAGATAAAACTAACTTTAAAATGCTCAGTTACCACCCTCCATCTATAAATAGCTTGACAAAGCGATGGATGTTGTAGTTAATAGGCTTGATCCAGATTTACTTTGTTGTCTTCTTTCTTACTTCGAATCAGTTCACCAAACTTTCTCTTGATAACAGAATTGACCGATTCGATTTTCTAGCGTGGGCAGTAGAGCCGTTGGTTGTAAGGTTGGTTGAACCAATCAGGATCTGCCACTCTCTTAGGATCAACATTTGATTAATGGACAGAGCGTAAAAAGAAGATCCTCTCTTGCATCAAAGCCAGCATCAGTCATAAAGAGATCAACATGAGGCAAAGCCGCTCTTGGGGTTATAAGCATATCGGATTGATCAAAAATTGATCAGATCCCTTTATCTCTTTTGTAGCCATTGTCACAGAAAAGATCCTTATTCGATCAAAAATCTGCTATAATCACTAAGTGGAAACATTTAGCGACTATATTCATGAGGCGGTTGCTGAGGCGAGGCGAGGGGTAGAGAATGGCGACGGGGGTCCTTTTGGGGCTGTTGTTGTGAAGGATGGCAAGATTATTGGACGAGGTCACAACCGTGTCCTTGCAACCAACAACCCCAACAGCCCACGGGGAAATCGTTGCCATCCGAGATGCAGCGGCTCGTCTGGGGAGGTTTGATCTCTCTGATTGTCTATTTATCACAACATGCAACCCCTGCCCCATCTGCTTAGGTGCGATCTTGTGGGCGCGTATCCCAAAAATAGTCATTGGTGCCACGCGTCATGATGCAGCCAATGCGGGCTTTGACAATGCGCTTTTTTATGAGAAGGTTTGTGCTAAGCAACACTTCATCGTTGATGAAAAGTTGCACACCCAGGCTGTTGAAATGCTTCAAGAATGGCGCGAGAATCCAGCCAGTCGATACTATTAGCGGGTGTGATTTTCGACAGCTTTTTCCCACATTAAGCGATACTTACGCTTTTGAAGCTCAAGTTCAGTACGGACGATCTCGAGTTGCTTCGTTAACTCAGCAACCAGATGACGCTCCTCTTCATACAGCTCTTGCATTGACAAAAGTGCCTCTTTAAGAAACTTGTTCTCATTACGGAGCGCCTCAAGCGTCTCATCCTTGGCATCCATGACACGTTCATGGAGTGTCAAGATCGTACCAATCGTCTTTTCGACAAAATTGGTCGTCACAGGCATCTCATCAAGAACAGCCCCACCCCCAACAGTTGGTAGCAGAACCTTGGCGCCATCAGTAGCCTCGATATAGATCACCCCATTCTCAATTTTATGTGCCAGTTCACCCGAGGCACAAAGCGCCTCAATCTCCTCAGCGCTTTTTTGGACAAGCTTTCCGAACTCCTCGAGTGTTAGCCAGGTCTGCATTCTCACCCCTTTGTTTAAATCTTAGAGTCGAACTTCAATTTCAGCCGAATCGCGCTCAACCTTGCGAATCTGCTCTAAACGATCGTCGCGCAACTTTGCAGCCACTCTCTCATCTGATAGCGCGATGATCTGCGCCGCTAAATAGGCAGCATTAACTGCACCAGCCTTACCAACGGCAAGCGTGCCTACTGGCATACCTCCAGGCATCTGTACAGTCGAAAGGAGCGCATCAACGCCATCCATCACCCCACCCTTCATCGGCACACCCAACACAGGTTTTGTTGTTTCAGAAGCAACTACTCCTGCAAGATGAGCTGCCATGCCAGCTGCGCAGATAAAGCATTGTGCCCCACGCGCATCAGCCTCATGGACATAGTTCTTGGCTCTCTCAGGGGTGCGGTGAGCAGAGGCGATAATCATCTCATACTTAACACCCAATTTTTCTAATGTCGCAGCACACTCTTTCATGATATCATAATCGCTCTTGCTTCCCATGATGATCGAAACAAATTTCATACAAGGCTCCTTCGAAATAGGCTATAAGGCGGCAGTGAGGTTGGCAACTTAATGGGGTTAGTATTGCCAGAATGAACACTCGCAAGCTCCTTGCCCGATTCGGTGATAATTTTATCAAAACGAATATACCACCTCTCCCCCTCCTGCCAGATAGCTCCGATATCATTGGTCACTGAATGGGGTTGGGTTTGATAAGGGGTAATCAACTCCATCACATCCCCAGGAAGAATGCGATCTTTACACATAAAACTCACACCATCATCGCGAACGATACCATTGACCTGCCACTCGCCCTCACTGATAGCATAATCAAGGTTTTGGGTATCAGTGCGTTCATACGGCTTACTAAAGAGATAGTTATCAGAATAGCCACGATTTTTGAGGGTCTCTAATTCAGCCTCATATCTTTGTGGCGAAAAGGTGCCAGCCACACAATCATCCAAAGCCATCCGATAGGCGCGTGTGGCTACAGCGGCATAATAGGCACTTTTGGTGCGCCCTTCGATCTTGATGCTATCGATCACACCACTATCGTAGATCTCCTTGATATGAGCTGCGAGGTTAAGATCTTTGGCATTGAAGATATAGGTACCACTTTCATCCTCTTCGACACGCATCAAGACATTATGCTCAGGGTTTTTGACATAGATCTCATAGGGCATACGACAGTCATTAGCGCAACTACCACGATTTGGAACACGCCCCATCTGCAATGAACTAATCAAGCAGCGCCCAGAGTAGGCAAAACACATCGAGCCATGAACAAAGACCTCAAGCTCGACATCGGGCACCTTTGCCTTGATCTCCTCAAGATCTTTGAGGCTTGCTTCTCTAGCAGCGATAATGCGCTTGATACCAATATCTCGATAAAACGCCGCATCCATCCAGTTAAGGACATTGGCCTGCGTCGAAAGATGCAAGGGGATGCCCGGCGCATGGCGTTGCGCCATCCTAATAACCCCAGGTGTTGAAACTATGATGGCATCAACTTGCATCGCTGCCATACGCTCTAAGTGCTCCTCGACTAATGCAACCTGAGAGTTAAAAGGAAAACCATTAACAGTCGCATAGACCTTCTTGCCACGCTCATGAGTCCACCGAATCGATTCGGCAAAAGTCTCGTAGTTAAAATCGCGACCCGAACGGATGCGCAAGCTAAAATGGCTTACGCCTCCATACACAGCATCAGCACCATAGCTTAGCGCAATCCTGAGTTTTTCAGGATCACCGGCCGGCGAGAGAAGCTCAATGCTCATTTTTTTCCAAAAGCAGCAATTAAGGCTTCGATATCATCCTCATCAGCCAGTTCAGTATGAGTATCTCCAGCAATGTGTATTGCGGAGCTAACACGCTTGTCATCGTCGATACGGCTCTCAAAGAGCTTGTTCATGTAGTTGGTCAGAGCGCGCATGACGTTGATAACCCGTTCGATCTTTTGGCGATGGATATCTTGAAACTGCATGATATCCATCGCATTAAGTGTATGGTCGGCGATCTGCTGTTGCTTTTCAATCGCCTGGGCAACAAATTGACGCGCTTCACCAATTTTAGCATGATGGTCGCTAAAACTATGGATCGAAGGAAAACGCTCACTAAGTGTTGCCAACATCGCTTGCGTCTGTTTGAGAATCTCATCAGCCTTTTTCAATCCAGTTTCACAGCTACCCGCCTCTGATGAAATGACATCAAGAATATCAAAAATTGCTGACGCCTTCTCCTCAGATTCTCGCGTCACATCATCAAGCTGACTAACAACTTGGTGCTCACGGCTGGGTGGGGGTGGTGGCCAAAAATTCTTTGGGCTGACACGATAGTCCTCGTCGGCTGCCGCATCTACTTGACCATCTTGTTCAGTAACAGCCTCCTGGGTCTCCACCTCATCAAGCGAAAGTTCGCCATTCATGAGAGCATCAAGCTCTTCTTGAGTCATTGGGAGTCCTTTAACGCGCTTTTCAGATTACACAGGTATTATAGTCAAAGAAATTTGAAATGAGCCTAAGAGAGAGTAAAATGTTGATTGATCTTCATAATCACACACCACGATGTCATCATGCCAGTGGGTCACCCGCAGAGTATGCACAAGCTGCCTTCAATCAAGGGATTCAGATCTATGGCTTTAGTGACCATGCTCCGATGGCGTTTGATCCTCAGTGGAGAATGCGGCATGATGAAATGACCGAGTATGAGCAAGAAATTCGCAACCTAACAGAGAGTTATCACGGCAAGATGAAGATATTATTAGGATATGAGGTTGACTGGCTTCCAGGCTATATGGATGAGCATGTTATTCAGGCTGATGTCGATTATTTGATTGGATCGGTTCATTTTATCAACGACTGGGGATTTGACAATCCGGAATTTCTAAGCCACTACGAAGGGCGAGATCCTGATGCGACATGGCGTGACTATTTTAACCTCATCGCCCAGATGGCTCGAAGCGGTCTTTTTCAAATTGTTGGCCATGTCGATCTTTTAAAGGTCTTTAATTTTCTCCCGCACGCCGATATCAGAATCCTTGCCCAAAAAGCGTTCAAAGAGATTAAAAAAGCTGGAATGGCAATCGAGCTTAATAGCGCCGGGATACGCAAACCTATCGGCGAAAGTTATCCCTCGCTACCTTTACTTGAACTTGCAGCAGAACTTGACATACCGATTACATTTGGTTGTGATGCCCACCAAACCAAGCAAGTTGGGGCAGGCTTAGAGAAGCTTTATGAACTTGCGCGCACGGTTGGTTACACTCACGCTCTCTATTTTGAAGGTAAAGATCGGGTTGTGATTAAAATTTAGGCACCCCTCACAGCGAAAAGATTAAAGAGATTATGCTACAATACACTATTGCGTACTTTATTAAGGAAGGGAGCTTTAAATGCAAGAGTCGTTGCACAAAATGCGTGAAGACATCGAAAAAGTCTTCAAAATGATCAAAGATCACGAGATCGAGTTTGTCGATTTCCGCTTTACCGACTTCAAAGGAACATGGCATCATGTAAGTTACAATGTCCGCTCGATTGACGAGGATACCTTTAAGGGCATCCCCTTTGATGGAAGTTCAATCCCCTATTGGCAACCAATCAACCGGTCAGATATGCAGCTAATTCCTGAACCAGGTACAGCCTTTATCGATCCCTTCACCGCCGATCCAACTCTTGTTATCATCTGTGATGTCTATGATATCTATAATGATCGCATGTATGCCAAATGCCCCCGCTCGATTGCTAAAAAGGCTGTCGAGTATCTTAAATCAACAGGTATCGGTGATGTTGCCTACTTTGGACCAGAAAACGAGTTTTTTGTCTTTGACAATGTTAAAGTTCGCGATGAAATTAACTGCCAATACTATGAGCTTGACACTGTCGAAGGATCATGGAATAGCGCCAGGGATTATCCAGATGGATTCAACAACGGCTATCGCCCGGGTACAAAAGGTGGTTACTTCCCTGTAGCTCCAACCGACACAATGGTTGATTTGCGCGCTGAGATGGTTAAAGTCCTTGAAGAGGTGGGACTTGAGACTTATGTCGTTCACCACGAGGTTGCTCAGGGTCAGGGTGAGATTGGTATCAAGTTTGGCACACTCGTTGAAGCAGCCGATAATGTCCAGAAGCTGAAATATGTTGTTAAAAATGTCGCTCACATGAATGGCAAAACGGCAACATTCATGCCCAAGCCTCTCTATGGTGACAATGGTAATGGTATGCATGTTCACCAATCAATCTGGAAAAATGGCGAAAATACCTTTGCAGGTGATCAATATCAGGGGCTTTCAGAGACAGCGCTCTACTACATCGGTGGTGTTCTTAAACATGCCAGAGCACTCGCGGCTTTCACCAATCCATCGACCAACAGCTACAAGCGCCTAATTCCTGGATTCGAAGCTCCCTCGATCTTGGCCTACAGTGCTCAAAATCGCTCAGCAAGCTGCCGCATCCCATTTGTCAATAGCCCCAAAGCTAAACGCGCTGAATTCCGCTTCCCTGATAGCACAGCCAACCCTTACCTTGCCTTTGCTGCAATGCTCTTAGCAGGTATTGATGGTATTCAGAATAAAATTCATCCCGGTGATCCCCGAGAAGAGGATCTCTTCGAGCTTACACTCGATGAGATTCGCGAAAAAGGTATCAAACAAATGCCTCATACACTCCGCAGTGCAGCTGAAAACCTGATTGCCGATAAAGAGTTCTTGATAAAAACTGGCGTTTTTGAAGAGGAGATGATCAAAACCTATATCAAGTTCCTCTTTGAAACACAAATCTGGCCATGGGAAGCACGACCCCATCCCTTTGAGATCCACACGCACTATTCGTGCTAACTCCTCAGGTTCCGGTGCAACCGGAACCTTCTTAACTTAAACGCAAAAAATTATATGTCTCTTAACCATCCAATGGATGTTGCTCTTCCTCTTGGGATGAAACCTCCACTCTTTTAGCTTGTGCTGTCATTCCATCAAGACGCATCTTGATTTCGGCATTTTGTGCAATAACCTCTGGCGCTACTTTTAAAATATAATCAGAAAAATCAAATTCAATCGCTCCATTAGCAACTTTAATATTAGGCTTTTGGGTCGCAAAAAGTTCACGTGTTTGCTCTGGTGTGAGCATTGTTGAGCCACCATCACGCTCCAGTTCCTGAATAATTGGGCCAATAACATCAAGAAAATTTTGAAGATTAAAAGGTTTTTGGACAAAATCGCGAACCCCAAGTGAACGAAGCTCAGACATAACACTCTCGTTAATCTCACTCGAAATCACGACAACTTTGATCTTTGCAAGTTTAGGATTCGCCCGAAGTTTCTTGATTAACTCAACGCCAACCAAATTGGGCATTTTTAGATCGGTAATAAGCAATTTGGTATCAGTATTGGTACTAAGTATCTGTAACGCATGCCGACCATCGATCGCTTCAATAATGTGTGTAATACTCTTAAAGCGTCCTAAGTTTGTTTTAAAAATTGCTCTTATAAGGGTGCTATCATCAACCACCACGACTTTCATGGCCGCTCTTCCTTGTTTACTGGGTCACATTTCCTTCTACTATCATACTCTCTTGTTGCTGAATAGTTCCATTCTGATCCTCAGCGACAACTGATGGAATATAGAAAGAGCGCTTGATCTGAGGACGCAATGTCAGTAAGGCTCGTGTAAAATTGGCAAACGTAGGAGCAGAGATGCTACCACCCGTCAAACGCGGTAGTGGTTTGTTATTATCATTACCATACCAAACAACCGTTTGGGTTGAGGGGGTAAAGCCACAAAACCATGCATCCTTATAATCATCGGTTGTTCCTGTTTTACCCGCTACCTCAATGCCAGGAACATTGGCCCCTGTTCCCGTACCATAACGGACAACATCACGCAAAATATCGATCATTATAGCTGTACGCTCGGCACTTTCGACACTTGCCTTGTGCAAGGGCATGATGACTGCCTCACCTGTGCGCGATATGACACTCTTAACCAGTCGTGGTGTCGTTCGTACCCCACCATTTGAGATAATTGTATACATTTCACTCATCTTCCATGGAGAAAGCGAGATGCTTCCTAAGGCAATCGAAAAGTTACGGGGCAACCCAACAAAACCATAAGATTCAAGGATCGGATAGAGCCTTGCCATACCAACCATCTCAACAAGACTCAGTGTTGCAAGATTCTTTGAATAGACAAGGGCTTTACGTAGTGAAATTGGCCCGGTGTAGTTGCGATCGTAGTTCTTGGGCTCCCAAGTTTTCAAAACCCCATTTTGCATAAAGTTATAGCTTCGTGGCGCATCCTCAAGCATCGTGTTAGGTGTATAACCCAGACGGAATGAGGCAAGATAGACAAACGGCTTCATCGCACTTCCTGCCTGCCTAAGACTCTGTGTGACACGATTAAATGGACTTTTGCGATAATCTACACCACCCACAAGCGCCAAAACATCACCGCTTTGTTGATCCATCGACATCAGCGCACCATTAAGCTGGGAGGCATCATAGCCTTTACCTGCTCTTGCAATAATTGATTCATATCCACGCCTCAAAGCTGCTTCAGCAGCCATTTGCAAATCAAGATCGATTGTCAACTCAACCCGATAGCCTCCCCTTTTAATATCGGGAAAATCTTTACTTAGCTCCTTGATAGCCGTCTCTACAACATATGGAGCCTTGTTAAGTGTTAAGCTTTCGTTATAAACAGGAGGGAGCTCTTGCAAACTCACTCTTAGTGTCTCATCATCAATCCAGCCGAGTGAGTGCATACGATAAAGAATACTATTGGCGCGTGTCAAATTGGCTTGGAGATTGCGCGTTGGATCATAGGTATTGGGCGCTTTAGGTAGGCCAATCAACATCGCCATCTCTTTGAGTGTTAGGTCTTTAAGCTCCTTATGAAAATAGCCATAAGCCGCTGTCCTGATGCCATAATAACCATGACCGAAATAGATTTGGTTAAGATAGCGCTCGATAATCTCCTCTTTGGTCAGAAGCTGTTCAAGGCGCATCGCAATAATTGCCTCTTTGATTTTACGCGAGATCTTTTTCTCACTTGTTAACAGGGTCGTTTTGATAAGCTGTTGCGTGATGGTGCTCGCCCCCTCAACCGCTTTTCCAGCGATAATATCTTTAATCAGTGCGCGAATAATCGCCTCACCACTAATCCCTTCATGCTCAAAAAAAGCCGTATCCTCAGTAGCAATCAATGTCTCGACAAGGCGACCTGGAATTTGGGCGTAGGGGACATAGATACGATGCTCTCCCTCAAAGATATTAGCCACCAAACGCCCCTTGCTATCAACAAATTGTGTTGTCTGAGCAGGGTTATAGTTTACCAGCTTATCAAGATCAACATGAATCGTGCGGTAGTAGATTAAACCCAGTACAAGAAAAACAACAACAGAAAAGATAATGACTCCATAAACTATTCTCATTCTCATCGGCGAAATTCCCTTCTGCCAAAATGGGCTTCAATCAGTCGTTTGGCTATCTCACTTGTCGGGGAAGAGAGAATATGCTGCGCCTCCCCCTCTTCGACCAAACGCCCCTTATCAATCACAACCATGCGCTCACACAATTGCGAAGCAAGATGAATCTCATGCGTCACAAAAATCACCAAAAACCCAAGCTCTTCTTGTAGCTGTAACAACAATTGTACCACCGCCTGTTTATTCACCTCATCCAAAGCCGTTGTCGGCTCATCTAACAACAAAAGCTTGGGCCTTGATGCTAAAACCATAGCCAAAATAGCTCGCTGCAACTGCCCCCCAGAAAGTTCGGAAGGATAGCGCTTTAAAAGCCCTCCATCTAGGCCAACCCGCTCCATCATCATCCTCGCCTCATCACGTGGGGCAAAAAATTGTTTTTCTAAGGTTGAAAGAGGCGAAAGGGCGGTAAAAGGGTTTTGAGGAATGAAGCCAACTGTCTTGCCTGGTACGAGTTTAAATGGAGCATCGATATCAAGCTTTGCCGTTAAGGGTGGAGGGAGCAGACCAAGGAGCGCCTTGAGTGTCAATGACTTGCCACTCCCGGAAAATCCAACGAGAGCCAGTGAGCGCTTGAGCTCAAAAGCAAGATCAACCAAACAATCGGATCCATGGGTAATCGTTAACGAAGAGACCCTTAGCATCCGCTTAGCTCCCTCGCCATCACTAACGCGCGCGTGATCTCTTCGATAGATGCCCCAAGACCCGCAATCAATCGAAACATCGGTCGTTTGGTCGTTGGTGGCCTGATCGCGCCAACAGCAAAACCGTTTTTAGCCAATGTCGCTTTGGCAGCCATGAGTGAGGCGTTGGAGGCGGCATGAACCATCACGATTGGACTATCGTGTCTTTGTCCTGTTACTGTTGAGGCAGCCGCTAATCTCTCATCTAAAGCCTTGCGCAGCTTTTTGGCCTCATGTTCGAGTGCTAAGAGCCCTTCGATCGCCAACGCAGTATCGAATAAGCTTAATGCCGTCGAATAGATCAGTGGTTTAGCGCGATTTTCAAGAAATGAGATAATCTCATGCGATGAGAGCAGATAGGCACCATAGCTTCCATAAGCCTTACCCAGCGTCCCCATTCGCACCAACGGACCATCATAGGTTAGGCGGTAGTGCTCAAGAACCCCCTGAAGTCTCTCTCCCAAAACACCACCACTATGCGCTTCATCCAAAATCAACAATGCCCCTAACCTCTCTGCCGCCTTGATCACATCAAGCGAACAAAGATCACCGCCCATCGAGTAGACGCCCTCAGCTACGACAATAAGCCGTGCAAACTGACCAGCCTGATTGACCTCATCAAGCAAGCTTTGCGCATCGTTATGCTTAAAAAAGCGAACCTGGGCCTTGGAGAGTTTTGAGGCAAGGATGCCACTGGCATGGAACTCCTCATCAATCACCACCAGATCACCACGCCTAGGAAGCGCTTCGAGGAGTGCGATATTGGCCAAAAAACCACTCCCAACAACAGCAGCAGCCTCCATCCCATAGTGATGCGCCAATAACTCTTCAAGCTCTTGATGAAGCGGATGATACCCCTCTACGAGCATCGAGGCACGCGGGGCGTGGTAGCGATACTTCGCCACCCTCTGATAGGCCGCCTCAAAAAGATCACGGCGCGCTGCAAATCCTAAATAATCGTTTGAGGCAAGATCAATGAATGATTCATTCGTCAGCTGACGCTTGCGAAAACGGCCTGCGCGCTTGAGAGCTTCAAGCTCATGCGTGTAAAGCTGTGTCATCTAAAAAGGGTCTAACTTTTTCGATCTGAAGTCCCATTGCGGTACTCTCTAAACCGATCACCTGGCGAATATAAGACTTGCAAAACCCTTCAACCATACAAGCACCCGCTTTCCCCTCCCACTCTCTTGTTTGAAGATACTCCTCAAGCGCGTCACGATCAAAAGGAGCAAAATCGTAGTGGGTCGCCGAGAGGTCGATAAAGGTATGGCGATGGTCTTGATAATATAGACAGGTCACAATCGATACCCGATTACCACTTTGCTCTAAGAGGGTGGCACGAGCCTCCTCTATGGTTTTGGCTTTGCGCAAAATCCTCTTGTTAGCCACAACAACAGTATCGGCGCACAAAATCGGCAACGCCGTCCCATAGAGCCTAACAACACTCTCAAATTTCCCTTTCGTTGCCTGATAGACAAACCTAATTGGATCTTGCTCTTGTAATGACTCCTCATCAAATGCGCTGCCCTTCTGGACAAAGGCGATACCGGCATCCTTGAGTATCTGCGCGCGTGTAGGAGAGGATGAACCCAGTAGGATCATCGTCTAAAAGCCCCTTAGCGTCGTTCCGGCAAAGATCGCAATCACACCAAGGATAAGGTTGATGGGGATAAGAACTTTAGCAATAGGGGCTAACTGTCGTGCCGTTTCCTCAACCTCGCCTGCCTCCCATGCAGCTTTTGCGCGACGATAACGCGTCAAAATCACCCCAAAGATAAGAGCCATGACAAGCCAAATTGTGTATTTAAGATGGACAATGGGTGCTAAGGGTGTCTCTTTAATGTTCATACCAACTGCCATCAGCACACCGGTTAGAATCAAAAGGAACACCGCAACACTAACGCCTGTAAAAAACCTCCCCAAAAAGGGAATTTGCCAAGCTAATCGCTCCTTAAGCGCTACCCTCATCGCGACAGGGTGCAAATAGAGGCGTACCACAATCATCCCACCAACCCATAGCACTGCGGCCATCAGATGAAGAAATTTCACCATCGGTGCAAGAGAACCAAAAATCTCAGTCATCTTATCCTCCAATACTCTCTCGTGCAATCTCTTCAGCCTTGCGTAGTGCTGCTGGAATCTGCGCAGGATCTTTGCCTGCACCTGAGGCAAAATCATCGCGTCCACCACCTTTACCGCCAAGCACTGCCGCAACCTCTCTTAGCCACGCTCCAGCTTTAAGGGGAAGATTTTTAACCCCACACGCAATCATCACCTTCTCTTCAGATGGCTGAACCAAAAGAACCGCAATCTTCTCATAGCGATTTTTTGTCTCATCAACAAGCTCTTTGATCTCACCAACTCTAACTTCAGCCACGATCAACGCTGCATCGTTGATTATCGTCACCGGAAGCTCGGCTTTGATCCCCTTTTTGGCTTTGGTTAGCTCCTGCTTAAGCGTTTTGATCTCTTCTTTGAGCTTGATAATACCAGCCAAAAGATCACGATTTTTAACTGCCTCTTTGGCCTCATCCAACTCACGGCGCATCTGGCGCATCAATTCAACCGCCGCCTGCCCAACAACAGCCTCAATGCGGCGCACACCCGCACTCACACCACTCTCTTTGGTGATGATAAAAGCACCAATATGTGCAGTATTTGTCACATGTGTCCCACCGCAAAGCTCTGTTGAGGCGTTACCAAACTTGACAACGCGCACCCTATCACCATATTTTTCACCAAAAAGCGCCATGGCACCGGCCGCTTTGGCCTCATCAAAGGACATCTCCATAACTTCCCCCTCAATCGCCTGTCCAATCCAGCGATTGACCAATGCCTCAACATGGGCAATCTCTTCGCTACTCATCGCCTTAGGATGAGAGAAGTCAAAACGGAGCCGATCACTCTCGACTTGGCTACCAGCCTGCGCAACATGCGTTCCTAAAACTTGACGCAATGCCGCATGCAAAAGGTGGGTGGCACTATGGTGACGCGCAATATCGTGACGATTGGCATCAACAACCGCCACGACAACATCCCCCACACACACCTCATGATCGACCAAAAGACGCGAGAAATTCATTCCCAGAAATTTTTTGGTCGTCTCAATCTTGCCAACCCCGACCAATGCACCGCTATCGCCTATTTGACCACCGCTTTCTGCATAAAAGGGTGTCTCTTTAAGATAGACCCAGCCACGGCTTCCGGCTGCCAGCTTATCAGTTAGGCGAAACTCATCATCAAGTAAGGCAAGAACTGTTGTTGAAACCATCGTCGTCTCATAACCAACAAAACGATTCTCTCCAACCTCTTCAGCAACCTTGCGAAAATCTCCACTCACCGCCGCATCTCCCGAACCCTTCCATGCTGCCTTGGCTCGCTCACGCTGCTCTTGCATCAGCTGCTCAAAACGCTCATAATCGATCCTTGTGGAGGTACCACGCAACATATCTTCGGTTAGATCAAGAGGAAAGCCATAGGTATCATAGAGTTTAAAAGCAACCTCTCCCGAAAAGAGCGCGGGTTCTGATCTCATCTCTTTGTCAAAGAGCTCCATACCTGCTGCAATCGTCGCAAAAAAGCGCTCTTCTTCTAGGCGCATCATCTCTTCAATATGGCCCTGACGCTCCCTAAGATAAGGATAGCTCTCACCCATGATCCCTACCAATGTCTCAACCATACGATAGATAAATGGCTCGCGCAATCCAAGCAGATAGCCATGGCGCACCGCGCGACGCAAGATGCGGCGCATGACATAACCGCGCCCTTCTTTGTCAAAGTTCACCCCTTGCGCAAGTAAGAATGAGACAGCGCGCAGATGATCGGCCACAACACGATAACTCGCCCCTGTCGCATATTCGTAGGGCTTTTGTGTAATCTCCTCAAGCTTTCGTATAAGCGGCATAAACAAAGAGGTGTCGTAATTTGAAAGCTGCCCCTCTTTAATCGCCGTAATTCGCTCTAATCCCATACCTGTATCGATACTAGGCTTAGGCAATGGGTGCAATACGCCATCTGCAGTGCGGTTATACTGCATAAAGACAAGATTCCAAATCTCCAAAAAGCGATCACCATCACCACCGAAGTAATCCTCTGGCCCATGAAAGTGCTCAGCTCCTTGATCATAGTAGATCTCACTACATGGCCCGCATGGCCCAGTATCTCCCATCTGCCAGAAGTTATCCTTATCTCCCATCCGCTTAATGCGCTCTTTAGACACATACTTTGACCAGATCGCCTCAGCCTCATCATCGCTCTCATGAACCGAGACCCACAGACGCTCTTTCTCAAGCCCTAAAACATCAGTCACAAACTCCCACGCATACCCGATCGCCTCTTCTTTGAAGTAATCACCAAAGCTAAAATTACCGAGCATCTCAAAAAAGGTATGGTGGCGTGCTGTAAAACCGACATTTTCAAGATCATTATGTTTGCCGCCTGCACGAATGCAAGTCTGACTACTTGCCGCGCGAGGGATAGCAGGAATAGGGACTTCACCTGTAAAAATAGGCTTAAACTGTACCATTCCGGCATTAGTAAATAGTAGCGTCGGATCCTCAGGCACCAGTGGCGAACTAGCAACAATCTGATGGCTACGCTCTTTAAAATAATCCAAAAAGGCTTTACGGATATCCATAATTTCTCGTTCCTCAGTACCCAACAGGTCAGTCTTTTGATGCGATTATATCCTAAAAGGCTTTTGATACAAAGAAATTGGTCTCTCTTGTAGTAGAGGAGTTTAAAATTTTATGTTATAATAACTCCAAGATATGAAAACTCACTCCCGCTTTGCGGGTTGTTAGAAAGGTCTAAAAAGATGAAAAAGATTATTGCTTCTTCCCTTCTCTCTCTTGTTGCCGCTACAAGCCTCACGGCTGAAGGTATCGTTCCGCTAATGGATCTGGGGATAAATTTAGGCTACAATATTCCCCAAGCAAGTGGCTATATCAATTATCAAGGTACAGGTTATCGCACAAATACAGTACTTTCAAGCGATCCTGACAAACAGCTAATTGGCGGTATCTATCTTGAGCATCCTATTCCTCTCGTTCCAAATATCGCTATTAACTATCTGCCGATTCGCCTCAATACGGCAAGCACTATCACAGTAACAGGAGGCGGTCATTCATTCACAGGGGGTCTTGGAACAAGTAAAATTACCCTTGACTCGATTGATCTCTCCCTCTACTACAATGCCAAAATTCCTTTTAGTGATCTTATCAAACTGCGCGCAGGATTGACGGGAAAGATCTTAACGCCCGAAATCACAACGACAGAAATTGCATCGGGAAATATCGAAGCGAAAAAAACATCTGCTATCATCCCCATGGGTCATCTGGGTGCTACTGTTAATATCCCATTCATTGGCATTGGTGCACATGCAGATTATAAATACATTGGCCTCAACGGTCATCGCCTCAGCGACGCAACCTTTAAAGCCGACTATAAAATTCCCATGATCCCAGGGCTCAAAGCAGAAGCGGGCTATCGTGTCATGAAGCTCAAACTCGATGATCTTGGCGGCTTTACCTCAGATGCCACCCTCAAAGGCTTTTTTGCTGGAGTCGCATTCGTCTTTTAAAAACAGAAGGATGACACGAGGATGCAGATTGGCGGAAGTGGGTTAAACTGGCCTAGCTACAAAAGCTCGCTTGGGCACTTAGAAAAAGCTGGGACTTCTGTAGTAGCCAAAGAGCCAATCAGCTCTCTTAGTACACACGCTTCTGCCTCCTCTTCGGTCATCGAGGAGGGTGAACAGCAAAAAAGGGAAACTTACAACGAAGCGTCGCAAGATCTTCTCAAAAAACTTGAACGCCCCGATATCAAAGCACTCCTTTCCAAACTGCAAGCGCGCGATGCCGAAGTTCGCGCCCATGAGGCAGCCCATCTGGCAGCAGGTGGGGGTGTGGTGATGGGGGGTGCGAGTTTTACTTACCAAATGGGTCCTGATGGAAAACAGTATGCCATCGGTGGTGAGGTACCCATCGACATGAGCACCGGCTCAACACCTGAAGAGACGCAACAAAAAATGAGACGGGTCAGAGCCGCCGCCCTGGCTCCTGCAAGTCCAAGCCCGCAAGATCTTAAAGTTGCTGCTACAGCCTCGATGATTGAGACAAAGGCTCGTATCGAAGAGTTAGCCAAACAAAAAGAAGAGGCTGCCATGTATGAGCGCCAACGTGCCCTCAAGGCCTATCGTTCTAAGGTACCCGATTCACCCAATACCACATAGCAAGGAGTTTTCATGCGTCTGTTGGCCATCATATTTGTTTTAGCTCTCTCACTCTTTGCCGCGCCAGTAGGAACTCTTGTTTCACTCACAGGAGGCGCGAGGCTCTTTACCAAAGGAGTTGTTGCTCCAACAACCGCCGAGGCCGGAATGGCTCTTCAAGTTGGGCAAACTCTTAAGACTCGCCTCGCCAGCAAAGCGAATGTCAAACTTACCGACAACACAAAGATCATCGTCGGTCCTAATAGTGCTTTGGAGCTTATCGAAGAAAAAAAGATCGCAGCAACTGGGCCCAAAATCCTCTTCAAAGTCTCCAAACAAACAGACACAAAGGGATTAACAATTACAACTCCCTCAGCTATCATTGGCGTTCGGGGTACCACCTTTCTTGTCTCGAGCGAAGGAGATCACCAAACAATCTATCTCAAAGAAGGAGAGCTCTCCATCAAACCTTGGAAAGGACAATTCAAAAGCTACTTAGAATCGATGCAAGCGGAATTTGCCGAGTATGCCAAAGAGTTTGATGAGTACAAAGCGAATATTATGAAAGAATATGCACACTATGTTGATGAGGTGACAATGAAAGGCGGCATGGCCATCAGCATTGATGGCAACAATGTTCGTGCCACCAAGATCACACCGGAGATCGAAGCTGCATTTCAAGAGCTTGAGAAGTTCTAATCATGAAACGTATCGGGGTATTGGTAGTAGCCTATCTTGCCATTACCCTACTTATTAGTCAATTTATCATCCATCCACTCCATCTTCTTGAAACACTCAGACTGAAGAGTGAAGATGGGCTATTGATTGCAAGAGAGGCATTAGGGTTAGCACCACGCGCACCAGAGGAGATTGTTATCGTCGCTATCGATGATCTTAGTATCCATAAAATCGGTCGCTGGCCATGGGATCGACGCATTATGGCCGATCTTTTTGACAAACTTCGCCCGGCTAAACTTGTCGCTGTTGATATTGTCTTTGCTGAACCCCAAAGCCCTGAAGCTGATGCAAGACTGGCTGAAGCAATCGCATCACATGGACGAGTTATCGCCGGATTCTTTGGCAGAAACGATAGCAACATCACCCTCTCGGCCGATGCGCTTGATGAGCTTGCCATCAGTGAATACCGAGGATATACTGCTACAGGCGAGAGCTTAGGAGTAGCCTCGATGCGCTCACTCAATGTCAATGTCCCCCCTATTCTCTCATCTCCTCTTGCCTCGGCCCCATTTAATGCTGAGCCTGACAGTGATGGCCTTTATCGCAACTATCCGATTGGCTATCTCTATCAAGGACTCTTTTTTCTCAATCTTGCCCTCCAAAGCTGGCGTTATGCTACAGGGTACGAAATCAACATGACCATCACCCCAGAGAAAATCGTGGAAGTCAGCGAAGGAAATCGCACCTTTACCCCCGTCAATGGACGTTTCCTCGCTCTTAACTACTACCACCCTGCCTCAATCAAAACAGTCTCAGCTGTTGATATTCTTGAGGGGAAAAATATTGATGCCATCCGCAACAAGGTTGTCTTTCTTGGTGTGACAGAGATTGGTATCTACGATATGCGCCCTACCCCCATCAACAGCGTCACGCCCGGGGTATGGCTCCACTACACCGCCTATGGCAACATGATTGAGGGGAGTTTTTTGCGCCATCTACCCTACGCCACCCCTCTTGGTTCACTTTTATTAGGAACTCTTGTTTTGGCTCTCTTTGGTCGAGCTCGCTTTCGAGAAAGAGCTGCTGGCTACATGGCTCTCTTGTTAGGATGGATTGGTGGCGCAGTTTGGCTTTTTTGCAGCTACGCCACCGTTCTTCCCCTTTTCTATCCCCTACTAACACTTATCTTGGCCGTCATCGCTAATGAATCGGTCCACCTCTTCTTTTCAGAAGCGCGCATTAAAGAGCTGCGCAAGGCATTCGCAAGCTATGTCTCTCCCGAGATCCTTGATCTCATTACGGCTAATCCTGATACACTCAAACTCGGAGGCGAAAAGAAAGAGATCACGATTCTCTTTAGCGACATTCGTAACTTCACAACCCTCTCAGAATCGATGCCACCTGAGCAGTTGTTAGCATTGCTGAATGACTTTCTTGATCCCATGACCGAAGAGATCCTCAAAGAACATGGGATGCTTGACAAATACATAGGCGATGCGATCATGGCTCTTTATAATGTTCCCCTCGATCAGCTTGATCACGCCGCAGCGGCAGCCCGCTCGGCACTTGCGCTCATGCGTGTTTTACATACCCAAAATGAAAAATTAGGAACAACGCTTGATATAGGTGTGGGTATCCATACTGGCGAAGCGGTTATTGGTAATGTCGGTAGCAAAACCCGCTTCGACTATACAGCTATTGGCGATGCTGTTAACCTTGCGTCGCGATTAGAGGGATTAACCAAAAGCTACCATGCCCACATCATCATTAGCGACGCCACAGCACGCCAACTTGGTGATGGGTTTGTCTTGCGTCCTCTTGATCGTGTTCGTGTTAAAGGAAAAAATGATGCGGTCGTTATCCATGAACTACTTCCTGATACCCCCGAAAATCGCCACCTTGCCAAGGCCTTTGCTCAAGCACTCGAATACTACTTTGCTGGAAAGTTCCAAGAAGCCCTCAAGGCATTCGAAGCTCTCGAACCCGATGGCCCATCATCACTGTTTGCCGAGCGTTGTCGCCATCTTTTAGCCAAACCTCCAGCAATATGGGATGGTATCTGGACAATGACAACAAAGTAATTTTCTTCGCAAAACTTTCAAGGAGTAGAGATCATGAGCAGTTTTAGCTGTCCTCACCAATATAATGACCATTGCATAAAACTTAACAAACCCTGCGATCCAGGCGACAAGGGATGTGTTCTCTATGGGAAATTCGTCTTCTCAAATCCTACCTCTCCTTCGAATCCGGCGGTAGAGCGAAGGAGTCGTCACACCGATCGCTCATCTACTCAGCAAAAATAAAAAGCAAAGATGTGACTATTTCATGACATTTTAAAGATTTTTGCTGCTATAATAAGTTTGTCACTAGAAAAAGAAAATCGGTCTTATAATAGTTTTGAGATTGCTCTCATATAGAGTTAAGGTACTCTTAGATTGTAGATATGGGGGTCGAGTGATGAGGTATCTTGTTGTTATTTTTCTTCTACTCTTTGAGTTGAATGCTAAAGCACCGCTGATCACCCCAGTTCCTGACTCCCTACCTCATAGCCCAGCGAAGGCCGCCTTAGGAAAACAGCTCTTTCATGATCCAAAACTCTCGCATGATAACACGATCTCATGCGCCACATGTCACCCATTAGCCAACGCGGGTGTCGATGGTTTGCCAGTGTCGATCGGCATCAAGGGGCGACAAGGAAAGGTCAACGCCCCAACAGTCTTGAATGCTGCTTTACATTTTCGTCAATTTTGGGATGGTCGAGCTAAAGATTTAACAGAACAAGCCATAGGCCCAATCACCAATCCGGTTGAAATGGGATCATCTTTGGATGAAGTTGTTGCTAAAATTAAACAAGATCCCTCGTATGTGAAGCAGTTTAAGGCTATCTACCCAGAAGGAATAACGCCACAAACAGTTATTGATGCCATTGTAGAATTTGAAAAAACATTACTAACGCCAAATAGCCGATTTGACCGTTATCTGAAAGGAGACAAAAGAGCCTTAACTCCTGATGAAGTCAAAGGGTGGGAGCTATTTAATGCCAAAGGGTGTATTAGTTGTCATAATGGTGTCGCCATTGGTGGCAACATGTTTCAAAAATTTGGCATCATGAAAAGTCTGCCCGATATCCCTTCAAACTGGGGTCGCTACAATGTGACCAAAAACCCAATGGATAAATTTTTCTTTAAAGTTCCATCACTCAGAAATATTGAGCTAACAGCCCCCTATCTTCATGATGGATCGATCAAAACTCTTGACGAAGTTGTTAAAGTGATGGCTCGCTATCAATTAGGACGCTCTTTATCGCAAGATGAAGCTACTAAGATTGTTCTATTTCTAAAGGCATTAACGGCTCCATTGAGAGGTCGTCAGTGAAAAACTTGAAAGTTTCAGTCACAACTTTAGAATACAGTGCTCTTGTACTCTCAGCAATTGTCATGATCGTTAGTTTTTTTTACTATCTTCAAACAAAAGAGAGTATGAAAAATTATGCCGACGCACAAGAACACATTGCTACACTAAAACTAATCGACAAAGAACTTGACGGCTTTTTTCATGAACGACTTCAAGCGCTTAATTACGATATTTTAGAGCAGAAAACAAAAGCTTTTGAGGATGAACTTTCTCTCTTCAAAGCACATCTTGATACAATTGAGTCATCAGGAGAGTTGCATGAGCTTTTTACGAGAATCCAACAACACTACAATGCCAAAAAAGAGCTTCTTGAATCCTATAAATCACTGAATGCGATCAATAATAACTCGTTGCGCTATCTTTATGATCTTAATAAAGAGCTTGCCCAGCAACATACCAATACCCATACGGCAAAACTCAACATCGCTTTAATGCTCTTAAGTTCACCTGAAATAAGCGATACGCTTATCACAGAAGAACTTCAACAACTCCTATCCTCATTACGTCATGCCGATTTTCCAACCTTCAAACGAGACGATTTTGACCTCTTTACCAGACATGCGATGCTCATCATCACCAACACACGCACACTTGAAAAGATTGCCGAAAAGTACACAACAAACCCTTTACTGCAAGCTTTAGATGCAATTAACACTAAACTTAAAGCCAACGAAGAAAACATCGAACAACAACGAAATGCCATTGCAGTTCTCTTGGCGACCAGCTCACTCATCTTAATCTCACTCTTAAGTTGGGCAATCATGCTTGACCAGCACCATCGCCGTCAACTTGCTCGTTTTAAGCACGCGCTCGATGGTAGTAGCAACGCTGTTTTAATTATCAATTTGCATCATCAAGTTCTCTATGCCAACCCCGCTTTTATCAAAAGTAGTGGCTATACCCCCGAGGAACTCAATGCAAGTTCATCGGCACCATGGCTCTCTCCTCTTCTTTCTCAAGAAAAAGTAGAACGAATCTTAGAAACACTCAAACAAGAAGGTCATTGGCATGGCATCCTCAAAAACCAAAGCAAAGATGGCCGTTTTTATTATGAGCGCGTAACAGCAAGCCTTATTCATGAAAAAGATGAATCCTACTATTTGATTATCAAACTTAACATCACACGACTAATCAAGCAGCAGCGCCGTCTCAAAAACTACAATAGCGAACTCGAAAAAAGAGTAGCTACTGAACTTGCTAAAAACCGAGAGAAAGATGTGATGCTTATTAGACAAAGTCGTTTGGCTGCGATGGGTGAGATGATTGGCAATATCGCCCATCAGTGGCGTCAACCTCTCAACGCCGTAGGATTAACCATTCAAGAGATTGCTGACGCCTATCAATATGGTGAGCTCACACCTGAGCACCTTAAAGAGCAGGTTGCCAAAGGGATGCGCCTCATTGGACAGATGTCAACAACAATTGATGATTTCAGAAATTTCTTCAGCCCTAACAAACAAGCTGTTCTTTTCGATGTCGCTGAGCGGATTCAAGATGCACTTAGTTTGATTAAGGCTGCCTTAGATGCCAACCACATCACTATTAAAACTTCACTCATGGACAAGGTCATGGTTCAAGGCTACTCAAATGAGTTCGTGCAGGTTATATTGAACATTATCACCAATGCCAAAGATGCCTTCGCCAACTCTCATCAAGACGAGCGTACCATCACGATCACACTAGACAAAGAGGGGAAATGGGCGCGCACTATCATTCAAGACAATGCTGGCGGTATTCCAGAAGAGATTATCGACAAAATTTTTGATCCATATTTTACAACCAAAGAGGAGGGTAAGGGAACTGGTATAGGGCTTTATATGTCCAAGATGATTATCGAAAAGAATATGGGAGGAGTCTTAGAGGCTGATAATGTTGATGGTGGCGCACGATTTACCATCAAACTTGCTCTGGCACAAGAGGTGGAGAGTAGTAATTCTTCTACCTCAAGATAACTATTACTCATCTAATTGAAGATGTTCAAGATGGTAAAAAAGGTTAGGATGATTGCGCTTGATATCAGTTAAAAGTGCATCCAAATCAAGATTGACGATACGTGTGCCAGGCGATTCGTCAACCATTGAACGGATACGATCGATTGCCACTGTCCAAACATCATAAAAATCGATAGGTAGTCGTTGCCAGATCGCTTTTTCAAGTTTCATCTTAAAAAGTTCGTTTTGGATACCTGAGATCATACTCATCATCTGCGCCATCGACTCCATGGATGTGATCGTATAGATCTTATCATCCGCTTCATCAATAACAATCCATGGGTGCTTATTATTCCAGCTACCCTGAAGAAGCTGAAGCTGGCGCTGGCGACTCTCTTTTTCTCCACTCAGACGAACAACCGTCAATTCAGACGGATCAATTGAGAGTTGCTGAGCAAGTTGATTAAGCCGCGCACTTAAATGATCAGGCAACATTGACATTCAAACTCCTACTACAGGAGGCTTCGCTTTGAAGGAAACCCTACTTTAACGATGGCTAATCACCTAACATTGTGATAATTGATTATACCACCTATAAACTTCAAAAGGTGTAACCCTCCCCCTTTTTTGCGTAAGCCTCTCTACTCCTACTCTTCATAGCGTTTGCGCCGCGGTATAGATACGATCTTTATCCCGTTCACCTACGGCCAGGACAATCACGACGAGCTCGGTATCTTTGACTTGATTGGCCAAGCGGTAACCAACGGTGCGGAGTTTGATTTTATAGACATTGTCAAAACCGGAGAGTTTGTCGCTCAGGACATGGGGCGCATCAAGACGTTCTGTGAGTTTCTTTTTGAATTGGGTTTTGATTGTATTATCGAGCTTTTCCCACTCTTTGAGGGCTTGAGGGAGAAAAGCGAGGCTATAACTCATCCAGTGTAACCCTGACGGGCTTTGCCCCCTCAGCCAGCCGCTCCCGCACGCTTTGCACCAGCAGCTGATCGTCGATCAGCTCCATCATTCGCTCGAATGTCTTGGCGAGGACAAGGTAGGCGCTGGGAATGTTACGGTTAAGTATCGCGATCGGGCGCTCATTAGCTACAGACAAAACCGCCGCAGAACTACGCTTCAGCTCGGTGATGCTTGCCGTCGTGTCGGCAAAGATCGCATGCATATAGGCACCTTTTTAGTACTTTATCTTGTACATTAGCCACATTGAAAGCTCTTTGTCAAGTCCTCCCCACTGCATCCATCAACTTCTTGGCAATACAAACGGCATTATCGGGCGCAACAAGACCCCTAAGCGCTACACTGATGCTATCCAGTGACCTATCAAGAAGAGAATAGAGATCCTCGGGGGTAAGATGCTCTTGGCGCACAACCCACCCCAGACCGCGATCGGTCAGATAGCGGGCATTGTAGTACTGATGATCACCTGCAGCATAAGGAAAAGGAATAAAGAGCGCGGGTAAGCCATTGGCAGCCAACTCAAAGAGGGTGCTTGCCCCGGCACGGCTTACCGCAAGATCGGCTCTGGCTATCTTGGCCACCAGATGAGGATCAAAAGCAAAGCAATCAGCACTGATGCCCATTGCAGCATATGCTGCCTGCACGCGTTCAACATCAAGCCGACCTGCTTGATGGATAATCTGAATTCCTCGCCTCGCCAATTCAGGCGCAACAGCAAGGGCAAAGTCATTAATACCTTTAGCCCCCTGTGAGCCTCCAAGAAAAATAATACTCTCAACTTTGCATCTGGTGCGCGCCATCTCAAAAAAGATACTCCGCACAGGATAGCCAGGACAGGGTGAGCTCTCCTCAAAAGCCGAAAAAAATCCCACTGCGAATGGATACAAGAGATTATTGAGTCGTCCTCGGATAGCATTTTGCTCATGGATAAAGAGTTTTTTTCCTGACAAAAGTGCTGCCAATGAAGCAGGAGCAGCTGAGTAGCCACCAACCGAAAAGACAACCCGAATATCATGATGCCCAAGGATGCCTCGTGCCTTAAGCGTCGCCTTGGCTGTTGCGCCAAGGGAAAGGAGTTTTCCTAAGCCCCGCTGGTTCACAACACCACGCGTCGGTAAAAAATAGCGCGCCGCATACCCGTCATCATTGCCAAACCAAACCTGATCCTGTCCTGTCGTTGAGCCGATGTAGATAGGCTTGATCCCTTCGTGATTAAGCGCCTCTTTGAGGGCAGCGGCAATCATCAAATGGCCACCTGTCCCTCCTCCAGTAATAGCAATCATCGTTAAATCTCAATATAATCGAGGTTTTTGTGGTAGGTCTCCTCAAGACGCGCCAAAGCTAAGAAGGCCAAGAGAAATGAGATAAAGCCAACAACAGCTGCTGATCCCAAAATACCCATTGCGCCTTTAAGCATGATAAAAAGCGATGTGATAGGAATAACCATACCGCGAACAAAATTGGGAACGGTTGTCGCAACGGTTGCGCGCAAATTGGTTCCAAACTGTTCAGCCGCAACGGTAATAAAGACTGCCCAATAGCCTGCCGCTATCCCCAAATAAAGAGAAACAGCATAAAAGAGCCACGCCGGTGCCCCCTGTAAAGCCACCAGATAGCCAACAACGCCAACAGCCGAGAGGATCAAGAAAGCGAAAACAGCTTTACGACGACTTCTGAGTTTTTGACTCAGATATCCACTGGCAAAATCACCAATAGCAAGGCCAATATAACAATACATCACCGCCTCACCCGCCTTCACCTCACCTACAATACCCAATGCCTTGGCAAACTCGGGTGAAAAGAGGATCAAGATTCCCACGATATACCACAGTGGGATACCAATGCCAATCGCCTTGGCATAGCGGCTAAAGAGCTCTTTTTTGGTAAATAGGGCAAAAAAGTTCCCCCGCACAACACTTCCGCGACGCACTGATGCAAACATTCCCGATTCAGTTAGCCCCACGCGCAACAAAAGCAAACCAAAACCGAGCCCTCCCCCAATCATGTAGGCCATCCGCCAATCAAACACTGAGGCGATCAGGTTGGCAGCAACCGCGCCCGTCACCCCCACCCCGGCAATCACCATTGTTCCATAACCTCGTTGGTGGGGCGGTAGCAACTCAGCTACGAGCGTTACACCGGCTCCCAGCTCACCCGCTAACCCAACACCTGCCATAAAGCGCAACAACGCATACTGCTCGATGGAGGTAACAAAGCCATTCAAGAAGTTTGCAACTGAATAGAGTATAATCGACCCAAAGAGAACCGAGAGGCGCCCACGCTTATCGCCCATCACACCCCACAAAATTCCCCCCAAAAGCATTCCGCCCATCTGCATATTTAAAAGATAGGCTCCAGCTTCGGTTAATGCCTCTCCCTCAAGACCAAGCTCTTTTAAGCTTGCCACACGAACGATACCAAAGAGGATGAGGTCATAGATATCGACAAAATAACCCAGTGCCGCTACAATCACTGGCAGCGAAAGGGTAGAAAGATGTTTAGACTCTGTTGCCATTCATGCCTCACTACCAAAAAAGTAACAGTAATTCTACCAAAACCGTGCTGGAAAACAACCCCAAAAGGTGAGTCAAAGCATTGATGAATCATAATAGCGTAACTTTTTGGAAAGGTAGCGATGGAAGAGAAACGAAAGCATCAAGATGGCCAGTTTGTCAGACAACTGGGGCTGATGGATGTCACATTTATTGGTGTTGGAGCTGTCATCGGGGCTGGCATCTTCGTTATCACAGGACAAGCCGCAGCAACGATGGCAGGCCCTGGTATCGTCATCTCCTTCTTGCTTGGCGCCTTAGCACTTGGCATCACTGCGCTTATCTATGCCGAGATGAGCTCAGCCTATCCTGTAGCCGGCAGCGCCTATACCTACACAAAAGAGAACCTTGGCCAGGTTTTTGGATGGCTGGTCGGATGGAATCTCTTGTTAGAGTATGGTGTAGCTACCTCAGCCGTTGCCACAGGATGGTCAGGGTATGCTCGCCGATTTTTGGAAGAGAACTTTAATATCGCTATCCCCAAAGCACTCACAGGCGCCTTTGACCCGGCAGCAGGAACCTATATCGATATTTTTGCCTTTGGGATTATCGCCACTATCTTTATCCTACTCACAATTGGTATTAAAGAGAGTGCGCGCGTCAACTCAACAATTGTTTGGATTAAGATTGGTGTTCTCCTTCTTTTTATCATCTATGCCCTCCCCCATGTCAATATAGCCAATCTTAAAAACTTCCTTCCTTTTGGATGGGAGGGGGTCTGGCATGCGACATCGCTAATTATCTTTGCCTATCTTGGTTTTGATGCCATTTCAACAGTTGCCGAGGAGACAAAAAACCCCCTCAAAACAGTGCCGCTGGGAATTATTCTCTCACTTGTTTTGGGTGCCGTTCTCTTTGTTAGTGTTAGCCTTGCACTAACCTCCATCGTCCCCTATCATGAGCTTAATGTCCCTGATGCCCTTGCCTTTGCCCTCTACAAAGTTGGCGAACCAGCTGCCGCCAATGCCATCGCCCTGGGAGCAGTTGTTACGATCACAACGGTCATCCTGGTCATGGGACTTGGCTTTACACGCATCACCTTTGCCCTGGCGCGCGATGGGATGTTACCCCGCTCGCTTGCAACAATCCATCCAAGGTTTCACACCCCCTATCTGGCAACGGTGATTGGCGGTATTTTACTCGCCCTTCTTGCAGGTCTTGTCCCACTCAAAACACTTGCAGAGCTTGTTAATATCGGGACTCTCTTTGCCTACTTGCTTGTTGCGATCTCGATTGTTGTGTTGCGTCGCAAGAAAAATAGTGCGCCACTCTTTAAGATGCCTGCCTTTAAGCTCTTGCTACCGATCAACTTCTTGATGCTCATCTTCTTAATGGCAGGACTTCCACTTGAGACTTGGGTGCGCTTCTTTCTTTGGTCGGGTCTTGGACTCTTGATCTATCAATTTTATGGTCTTAAAAAGAGGCAACGAGGCCTCTAAATAAAGACCCGCCAAACTTAAATACCACCTAACACCAAACTTACCGGAGTTTTGGTACAATACCTCTAAAAAAACGAGGTTGCTATGCGTTTTATCGAAACTCGAGGCAATGATGGGATCAAACCCACCACAGTCACCTTTAGCCAAGCTCTCCTCTCGCCATCAGCAAGTTTTGGGGGACTTTATGTTCCTGAAGAACTTCCTAAGCTTCCAAGCAACTTTTTAGCCAATCATCTTCATAGCACTTACAAAGAGTTAGCAACGGCTCTTTTAGAGCTTTTTGAGATCGATATTTCAGCCGATCTGATCGCGCAAGCTCTTGCACGGTATGACCATTTTGACAATCCTGCCGATCCTGTACCGGTTGTCAAGGTGGCAGAGGATCTTTATGTCAGCGAGCTTTGGCATGGACCAACCCGTGCTTTTAAGGATATGGCCCTTCAGCCGTTTGGCATCATCCTCTCAGCCCTCGCCCAACACCAGCAACAAGAGTACCTCATCCTTGCCGCCACCAGTGGCGATACAGGCCCAGCGGCTCTTGAAACCTTTAAAAATCGTCCCAACACTCGCATCGTCTGCCTCTATCCTGATGGAGGAACAAGTGATGTCCAGCGCCTGCAAATGGTCACACAAAATGGGGCCAATCAGATGGTGCTGGGTATTCACGGTAACTTTGATGATGCTCAAAGCGCGCTTAAAAAGCTTCTTTCAAGCCCCTCCTTTAATGACCGACTTGCCAAAGCGAATATCAAGCTCTCGGCAGCCAACTCTGTCAATTTTGGTCGTATTATCTTTCAAACGATCTACCACATCTCAAGCTACTTAGCCCTTGTTCGTCAAGGAGCAACATCACTGGGAGAGCCGGTCTATCTTATCGTTCCCTCAGGCAATTTTGGTAATGCCCTCGGTGGTTATTACGCAAAAAAAATGGGGCTTCCTGTCACCAAAATTCTCATCGCCTCCAATGCCAACAATATCCTCACAGAGCTGATCGAAGAGGGGCGCTATGATCTACGCGGCCGCACACTGATCCCAACCCTCTCACCAGCGATGGATATCCTTATTTCAAGTAATGTCGAGCGCATCCTCTTTGATAAATTTGGTTCTGCGCGTACAAAAGAGCTTATGGAACAGTTGGCACATGAACGCCTCTTTGAGCTCTCACGCGACGAGGCAGAGGCAATGCGTCAAGAGTTTGCGGCAGCCTTTACTGATGATGAGCAGATCAAGAGCGTGATTCGTCGCTTTGCCGCGCAAGGATACTTGATGGATCCTCATACGGCAACCGGTATTGCCTGTTTTGAGCACAAACGCACCACCAAAGCCCCCGCCATCCTCTACTCAACGGCTGAGTGGACCAAATTCTCTCCAACACTCAGTGAAGCTCTTGGAATGGGACACCTACGCGATCAAGAGGCACTGGCTGCTATTGCCACAAAATTTGGCGTGACAATTCCTGCACCCATCGCAGCACTTTTTTCGCAACCCACCATTCATAGCACCATCATCTCCCCTGCTAGAATCGAGGAGGAGGTTCTCGCCTTTCTTAAGATCTAACCAATTAAAAAGCAAGCTTATCAAACGATCTGGTTGGGAAGCTGCTTGTGATTCCAAAACTCTGGGGTTCCTTGCCAAAACTGACTAACCGAGATATCATAACCTAATTCCTCTTTAGCACGTTCAAGAATTTGACGGATATTCTTATCATAACCAAATATGGAGATATAGGTAGCTACCCCTTGCGTAAAATCGGGTCGACTAATATGTTTTTCCTGAATTGCCTGCTCAAATTGGCGCTTATAAGCCTTCATAAGAACCGATCGTATTGCAAAGCCCTTTTCTTTGACATCAAAATAGGCTCCAAGCTCACGCTTAATCGCTGCCACATCGCCTAACTCCGCTGCCATCTGAGCATTACGGAACCTCTCAAGCCACTCACCCTCCACAACAATCGTACCACCAGCCGATTTTAGGTAGGGATATTTCGCAACCATCTCTGATGCTGCGTGCTTGTTACCACTACAGAGGGCACTAAAATAGTTGGCATAAACGTTAGCCCGATCAAGGATCATACGCGCATGCCATTCAAAATCGGGAAAGCGGACAAGGACTTTGGCTCCCTGAATGGCCGTAGCCAAATCACCACTGATCAGTGCTTCTTTAGAGCGTGCAGCTAACATCTCACCATAACGCTGAAGCTTTTTGTATTCACTCAACCCTTTGAGAAGCGGCTTTTTTTCCACAAGCTCAAAAGCCCCCTTGTAATCTTTTGCAACCAATCGGTTTTTGAAGTGAAGTAAAATCTCATGGTTTTCCATCAGCTCTTTGATCATCGCTGTCTTTTCAGGGATACCAGCAAATGGAGCAAGAATCAGTTTGGCCTCATTGATATTTTGATTCTCATAAAGAATCTCTCGCGCACGCGCAAAGCTCTTCTCCCAAATCTCTTCAATCTTGCGATAATAAGAAGTCTCTTTAAACGAAGGGAACTGATTGGCAATCTGGTAAAAAAGGGCTAATTTTTTGTTTTCATAGGCATTCTTGAATTTATCAAATTCTGCAAAATCGGCAATAAGTGATGCAATCAATCCTTTTTTTGATGGAACCTTTGAAAAAGGAGCCAAAAGTGCTTTCGCCTCTTCAATCTTACCCTCCTCCAAAAGCACTTTAGCACGCCCTAATTCTCTCTTCCAGATACCTTCAAGCGTCGCACAATGGGGCGATTTGGCAAGTTGCATATCTGCTTCAATCAGCGCATAGGCGTCCGCCCACGCACCCTCACGGATATAGGCCTCAAGAGCAGCTTCATCAATCGCATTGGTAAAGATCGAAAGATGGCCATCAGCTGATATACCAATAAGCTGCCCTGCATGTAGCGACACAATTTTAAAAAGGTCGCTTCCTTCCATCTTGAGGTATGTGGGTGTCACAAGCGATCTTTGCGCAAGATCCCCAAGTGCAATTGTCCCATCAGTCATACCAACATAAAACTCTTCATCCTCATAAGAAATCGTCACACTCTGAACCTCTCCAACAACTTTCCCAATCTCCTCAGAAAGGCGCATATGTGTGATCTCCAACATCAAGAGATGACCAGACTCAGTCCCCAAGAAAAGATAGCCTGGGCCAACAAACTCAGCTGCTGTAATATGACGGCCAAAAAGACGAAGAGGTCCCTTGCTCTTCATCGTCACCAAGTCGAGGATAAGAATCTCTCCTTCGCTACTGGCTGCCATACACTGACGTCCATCAGTAGAGACGCACAAGAGACGAATGGCTCCTTCTAGCTTCGGCATTCCTGCCATTCTTGCGCTATACTTAAGTGACCATAGAAGCAACTCTCCATCACCACTCCCAGCAATCAGATAATCGCCACCATTGGCGAATGCCATCTGTGTGATGGTCTTTTCATCACTTTTAAATGACCCGATGGGGACTTTTCTTGCAATATCCCATACGATCACCGACGAGGTACCTGCAATCAAGCAAGCCAATCGATTTTTTGCAATCGCCGCCGAAGCAATCGTCTGATTCAATCCAAGCTTAATCCTAAAACCATCAACTACTTTGAGTGCTGTCGTATCGATGCGATAGAAGCTTCCTTCACTGCCCAATACATAGAGCTCTTTCTCGCCAACCTGCAGCGCAACAGGAGAGGTTTTAAGAACAACTGTTTTTTGAAGCTTCAACTAAAAACTCCTAAGATGATCAATGCAGCAGGGGTGATTTTTAGCCCTTGTGGTCTATAATAAAATGTTGAATTGTAATCAAAGATCACTAAAAAGCAGATTCATCCGTGAAGAGCAGTCAACTCTCCCAGAAAACAATAACGCTGATTGATACATTTGGATTCTTTTTTAGAAACTATTTCGCTCTGCCACCACTCAAAAGTCGCGAAGGATTTCCTACAGGCCTGCTCACGGGCTTTATCAATTTTATCAACATCATCGAAAAAGAGCACGCCACTGACTATATCGTCTTTTGTATCGAATCAAAGGCTCCCTCCAGGCGTGCTGCCCTTTATCCCGCCTACAAAGCCAACCGCCCCGAAGCTCCCGAAGATTTCAAAAAACAGCTTCCCGTCGCCCTTTCTTGGCTTGAGAAGATGGGGTTTCGACCTTTGATGGTTGAAGGCTATGAGGCTGATGATGTCATTGCTTCACTTGCCCACTGGGCTCGAGAAGAGGGGATGAAAGTTCGCATCGTCAGTCATGACAAGGATCTTTATCAACTAATCAATGATAATAACATCGTCATCTGGGATCCGATTAAAAAAAGCGAGGTTGATAGTGAAGGCTGCTACGCCAAATTTGGTGTCAAGCCAGAGCACTTTGTTGATTTTCAAGCGCTTGTTGGGGACTCAAGTGATAATGTCCCTGGTGTTCGAGGGATTGGCCCTAAAAGTGCCGCTGCCCTCATTGCTCTTTATCCAACCCTTGAAGAGATCTATAG
>JAINCO010000133.1:0-11704 GCA_036574095.1 Campylobacterales bacterium
TTGGCTTAGAGGAGTTTTAGGGGAATTTGTCTAAAATCCGCCCAGTTGATCAAAAGAGGGTAGGATGAGTCGTTTTGTTGAAGAAATTCGGCACGAGGTTGCTAAATGGGTTGTCGGCCAGCAGAGGGTGGTTGATGCCCTTTTGATAGCCTTGGCAACAGAGGGGCATCTACTCTTAGAGAGTGTGCCAGGACTTGCAAAGACAACAGCTGTCAAGGCATTTGCTGCTGCCTTAGGGTTTGATTTTAAGCGCGTTCAATTTACACCCGATCTTTTGCCAAGTGATATTCTTGGTGTTCAAGTCTATGATCGGCGTACCAATGAATTTCATATCAAAAAAGGACCGATCTTTACCAATATTTTGCTTGCCGATGAGATCAATCGTGCCCCGAGCAAGGTTCAATCGGCTTTGTTGGAGGCGATGGCAGAAAGACAGGTAACGATTGCCGAAGAGAGTTTTGAGATGGCGCGCCCCTTTCTAGTTCTTGCAACGCAAAACCCCATTGAACAAGAGGGTGTCTATGCCCTCCCAGAAGCGCAACTTGATCGCTTTATGATGAAGATTAAGGTCGATTATCCAACGCCCCAAGAGGAGTTAGAGATCATGCGGCGCGCGGCGATTGGTGGGTTTGAGGAGGTTAAACAGGTTGCTACGGCTGAGGGGTGGGCAGCTGCCAAGAAAGAGCTTGCAGCTGTGCATATTGACTTAGAGGTTCAAGAGTATATTGTGCGTCTTATCGATGCAACACGCCACCCTGCACGCTATAAGCTTGATGCCGTTGTCCGTTGGCTTGAGTTTGGAGCCTCCCCTCGTGCAACAATCGATCTCTTAAAGGCCTCGCGCGCTGAGGCGTGGCTGCGTGGGCGCGATTTTGTCACCCCTGTTGATGTGGCCGCTGTTCTCCCTCATATCTTGCGCCACCGTCTTATTTTAAGTTATGAGGCGATGAGCGATGGAGTTGATGCGGATCAGGTCATCTCAGCGTTGCTTCAGGGGGTTCGTCTGCCGTGAATGCGCAGACACTCATGATCCGAACCCGTCGGCGCATCTTTGGTGATTTGACGGGTAATCATGCGAGCCTTATTCGGGGTCAGGGCTACGATTTTGAGCAGCTGCGTCCTTATATCGAAGGCGATGATGTACGCGCGATTGATTGGAAAGCAACAGCCAAAGCGGGGGAGCCAATTATTCGTATTGTGCGAGAGGATCGACGGCTACGCGTTGTTGTGGTTGCGTGGCTTTCGGCAACGCTCTTTTTTGGTACCAAACGGCTTAAGCAGGAGGTGTTGGCCGAGGCGGTTGCAGCGATTGGGCAGAGTGTTGTAGCTAACAACGATATCTTTCATCCTCTGCTTTTTGCCGAGGAGCTTTTGGTGGATGGGGGTCGCTCGAATAAAGCAAACCATGTGAAGCGCATCGTTGAGTCTATCTTATCTTGGCCCCTTCAAGGAGTGATGGCATCGCCAGCTCGCTCGGTCGATAGGCTTATGCGCCTTATTCCCCGCCGTTCGCTTGTTGTCCTATTGGGGGATTTTAGAGAGGAGCAGATCCCAGATTTTTCAATGTTGGTGGCGAAAAATGAGGTTGTGGCTGTCGTGGTGCGCGATCATCTGGAGGAAAACCCTCGCTACTTTGGTTTTGATACTCTTATCGATCCTCTCACGCAAAAAAACTATCACTGGGGTGGGGGAGCCAAGGAGTATCAAGCGCGTTTAGCCGCCCATGATGCGAAACTTTTTGCTGCGTTTGCGAAACATGATATTCGTGCAATCAAGCTCTACACCGACGATGATGTCATCACAAAACTTGCAAGGCTTTGGTGGTGAGTGACAAAGAGCTACTTCGCCAATTAGCCGATATTTCCCAGCCCGTGCCACTTGAGGTTCACTTTCCTTGGGAGCTTGTTGTGGGGGTTCTTATTGGGCTGTTGTTTTTTGTACTCTTGCTTGTGCGGCGTCGTCGAGTAACAAAAACGCATCGAGAGGAGCTGATCCACCGCCTTGAGACAATCGATCTTTCACATCCCAAAGAGGCGGCCTATCAGTTGACCAAAATCGGTTTTTGTCTGAAATCTGTGGCGAGCGAGGAGGCATACCATGAGATGGTACGCTACTTAGAGCCCTATAAATATACCCCCCATCCGCCAGCTGCCTTTAGTGACGAGGCATTACGAGCGATCCATCGCTTTCTTAAAGGGGTGGTATGAGCTGGTGGGATGGGTGGAGCTTTGAGTACCCAGAAGCATTCGCAATTTTTTTACTCTATCTTTTGTGCCATCGCTTCTGTGCGAGGCGTAGCCCCGCCTTTGTCTTTCCTGATGCTGCACTGCTGGCGCGAGGCTCTTTGATTCAATGGTCATGGCTTAGTGAGGCGGCTGCTGTGTTGCTTCTTGTGACTGCTGTAGCATCGCCTGTTGTTGTTAAACATCATGATCCACGCAACCGCATCGGTGCTGATATTGTCTTGGCTCTTGATGCGAGTCGATCGATGAGCGATTTTGGGTTTGATGAGAGCAACCATTCGCTGACTAAGATGGATATTCTTAAAGAAAGCTCTTTGCGATTGATCCACAATCGCCTCCATGATAATATCGGGTTGGTAGTCTTTGGGGATTTCGCCTATATTTTGGCACCTCTGACCTTTGAAAAAGAGGTGTTGGAGGAGATGATGGGTGATGTTGAGACAGGAATTGCTGGAGATCATACGGCCATTGGTGATGGATTAGCTCAGGCGGTGCGACTGTTAGAGAGTTCCCAAGCCAAAACCAAAATCATCATCTTGGTAACTGATGGGATCAATAACCGAGGAAAGGCATCACCAGAGGCGATGGCCAAGCTTGCTGCTTCGAAAAAGATCAAGCTCTATACTATTGGTATAGGCAAGAAGGGGGATGTGGACGAGGGTGCCTTGACACATATGGCGGGGCTTGGGGGTGGCAAGTTTTTTTTGGCTAATAAGCGCTCACGGTTAGATGAGGTCTTTGAGGAGATCGATCAGCTTGAGCGATCACCGATTAAAAGTCGCGATTATCTTATCAAAGAGTATTATTTCCAGTATCCCCTAGCGTTAGCAGTTGTGTTACTCCTTGTACCATCGTTGTCTCGGGTCTTAAGGGGGGTACGATGAGTTTTGAAGCGCCATTGATGCTCTTGGGGCTGCCTCTTATCTGGCTTGTTTGGCGGATGGGTGAACGAGTCGAGGCGGTGTTAAACTCTCTCTTTGCCCCGGAGGTTTTTGCCAAACTTGCCAATGTTGAGAGCGCAACCCTTCTTAGCCGCTGGCGTCGTCCCCTCTTTTATCTGGCTTTAGCCTGGTTTGTTGTTGCCCTCTCAAAGCCAATCTTACCCGCCTCCTCTTCGAACATCAAGGTTCGGGAGGCTGATATTCTCATCGCTCTTGACCTCTCCCATTCGATGTCAGCCGATGATATTGCGCCAACACGACTGGCAGCGGCTAGGGAGCGTATCAATGCTTTTTTGAATGAAGGGAGGGGGGAGCGTTTTGGTGTAGTTGGCTTTTCGCGCACAGCCTTTCCTATCTCTCCTATGACCTCAGATAGTGCGATGGTGCGCTATCTAGTTGACTCGTTAAAAGTTGATGATGTGGTGAGTAAGGGGACAGATATCGGGGTTATTTTCCCGCTAGTGGCCAAGATGGCCAAAAATACCCCACGCATCCTTGTTATTCTCTCAGATGGCGGTGATAGCGAGACGCTAACACGGGAGATTGAGGTTGCTAAGCAGATGGGTGTGACTGTCTATGCGATCGGCCTTGCAACGCCCCAGGGGGCAACGCTTCGCGATGAGGAGAATCAGACCATAGTCGATGCAGAAGGCAATATTGTCCTCTCAGTACTCAATCCTGCCCTGGAAGAGATCTGCTTAGCAACAGGAGGAAGATTTGAGGTCGCATCGGCGGGGGATGTGACGAGGATTTTGGGGGCTATCAGAGGGAAGTTTGAGGCTTACAGGCTCCATGATGCGTCAGTTGTCGGTGAGGTTCAGCTCTTTATGTGGCCGTTGATGATTGGTATCATCCTTTTCTTTCTTTCGCGCTTTGAGATGCCAACACTTCCATGGAAGCAGGCGGGCATTCTGCTTCTTTTGGTCGTCGCGACGCGCAGTGAGGCTGGATTGCTCGATTTTTACTATCTTTCTAAGGCACAATCAGCGTGGGCACATGGTCGTTATGAGGAGGCGGTTGTCGCCTATGAGAAGTTGGTTGCTTCGCATCCTAATAACGCACTACTCTATAATCTGGGAGCAAGCTATTACAAAACAGGAGCCTATGAGAAGGCTATTGCTGTTTGGGGGCGTATTCGTACCTCAGATAGCGCGTTTCTTGCTATGGTTCAGGCGGCAATGGGCAATGCTCTGGCTTTACGGGGGGAGTATCGTCATGCCGAGAGAGCCTATCGTGAAAGTCTAAGGCGTGTTGCCTCTCCTGCTGTAGCTCATAACCTTGAGATTGTCAAGAAGCTTGAAGAGGAGTATAAAAGAGGCGTTGAACGCCCTAAGCAAGGAAGTGGCGGAGCGGCTAATACCAGAGAAGCTGAAGGTGCAGCTGGAGGGAGAACGCAGCCTGCCAAGCTCGATCCCAATCAAGCTCTTTTGGAGCAGACCCTCCATCCCAAGCCTCTTTCAGGTCGCCAGATCTATCTTTTAGGCGGCGAAGGAGCTGGAAGGGAGAGTAGACCATGGTGAGGATGGCTTCGTTGGCTATATGGCTTCTCTTTGTGGGAGTTGTGGCGTGGGGTGCACCTCAAGCAACGCTGTCGCTTGAGCGTAGTCGCGTGATGTGTCATGAGGGGGTTGGTGTCGAGATAAACTATGCCCTTGGCAAGGATGCGGGGCGCTCATCGCGCCTTGAGGTTCACTTTCTACCCCACTTGGGTGCCATGAAGCTCTCTGATGAGCAGCGCTACGATGAGAGTAAGGGGGTTGTTGGCAAAAGCTTTTGGCTTCTCTTTCCGCGCAAAGCGGGAGTCTTTAATATTGCACCACAGATTGAGGCGTTAATTGTTAGTCGCAAGGATGAAGAGCTGGGAATCGATAAAAAAGATACCCAGATTGGCTCGAAGGCTGTTCGCTATTCGCTCCCCCTCTCTCCCTCGTTGTTGCATGTTGCTCCTGTCGAAGCCAACCTCACAGGGCAAATGACCCTGAGTGCCACCATCAATCGATCCGATTTTTTTCCTGGTTCACCCCGATTTTTGACTGTAACAATAGAAGGATGGGGTAACCTCCATGAGGCGCCCCCTTTGACGCTAACAATCCCGGGTGTTCAGGTGCTGACTGCTCCGCCTATTCAAGAGATGGCATGGCGTGAGGGTCGCTATCAAGGAAGAGTTCTTTTTCGCTATACCCTCAATGCTCACGCCTCTTATACTATTCCACCGCTATCAATTACCTATTACGATCTCCTAACAGGTCGTCTTAAGAATGCGACAACGGCTCCTTTGTCTGTTACGATGCGTCCGCGCCCATTGGTGAGCGTATCCCAAGAGAAGAGAATAGGGGCGCAAACGATTGCCAACCAAGAGCAAAGGCTTACCTGGGTGATGGGACTTTTTTGGATTATCTTAGGAGGTTTGCTACTTTGGATTGCGCGTCGTCTTACCCCTAAGTCATTAAGAAAGATCAGATGGCCCCTTTCAGCAAGAGGGCAACTTCAGCAGCTCTTGGGTGCATTAGATAAGCCTGAACGCTACGAAGCGGCTCTTGAGGTGTGGCAAACAAGGCGCGCGTTGGGGTATCGCCGTTGGCGCGCGTTATGGAAACAATCAGATTCCCAGCAAGAGTGCGCTATACTATGAGCATGAAAAAAAGATGGATGATTGTAGCATTGATTGTTGCCTTGATAGGTGCGGGTGGCGCCTGGATGGTCGTAGGCCAGAAGAAAAGCGAAGAGAAGGTTGAGGAGTTTGTCGTCACCGAAGGGCCAATAAGCCAAACGATTGAAGCTACGGGGGTGATCAAACCTGGTGTGGGCGCTGAGGTGAAGGTTGGCGCGAGGGCAACGGGTATTGTTATTAGCGAAAAGGTGAAAGTTGGTGATCTTGTTAAGAAGGGTGATCTGATCGCACTCATCGATGCACGAGAGACGCGCGAACAAGTCGGTAGTGCACGAGCGGCACTGGAGGAGGTTCGCACAACCTGTCCAGCTCAGATTGAGGTAGAGCAAAAGAAGCTTATTAGCGCACAAGAGAGCCTTGCAAATGCCCGTAGTAACCTTGAGTATGCGCAGTGGGACTATGAGCGAAAAGAGAAGTTATACAACCATCCACGCAAGCTGATTCCTGAAGAGGAGTTTCGCAAGGCCAAAAATGCCCTTGATAATGCCAAAACAGCCTTTACAAATGCTCGTATCGCGCAAGAGACACAAGAGATTTTACTTGAAAATACGCGCAGAAGTTGCGCAAGTCGCGAAGCACAGGCGCGGGCAGCGTTGGCGCAACATACGATTAAGGAGGGGTATAGCCGTATCGAGGCTCCTATTGGGGGGATCGTTTCGTTTGTTTCAACACAAGAGGGAGAGACGGTTGTTGCAGGGCTTAATGCCCCAGAGTTTGTCAAGATCCTCGATCTTTCGCGTCTTGAGAATCGCATCTATATCGACGAGACAGAGATTGGCCTCATTAAAACAGGGCAAAAGGTGATCTTTACGCTTGACGCCTACCCAGGTAAGCAGTTTGAAGGCAAGATTGTTCAAATCTATCCAACCCCCATCCTTCAGAATAATGTCGTCTATTTTATCGCTGTTGCCACAGGCTTTAATGATGCCCATTTATTGCGACCTGAGATGACAACCCACAATAAGGTGATCGTGCGCTCGATCAAACGCACCCTCTTGCTGCCTGCCAAGGCGATTAAATGGCATGAGGGGCGTTTTGTGGTGACTAAAAAAGGGGCTGATGGTCAAGAAGAGGAGGTTGAGGTTAAAACGGGCGTGAGTGAAGGGGGGATGACTCAGATCCTCTCAGGTCTTAAAGCTGGCGATAAGGTGATCGTGCGCACAACCCAAACCAAACCTAAGCCCCAGTAGCGACGATGGCACTGATTCAACTTGAGGGGATTGTGAAGGAGTTTTCCAAAGGCGATCTCCTGACAACAGTTCTTAAAGGGATTGACCTAACAATCGAGGCGGGTGAGTTTGTTGCCATCATGGGCCCCTCGGGTAGTGGTAAATCAACGCTGATGTACATCCTCGGTCTTCTTGATCGACCAACTTCTGGACGCTATTGGCTGGATGGTGAGGATGTGGCGGCCTTGGATGATGATGCACTCTCGCTTAGGCGTAACGAGACGCTGGGGTTTGTCTTTCAATCGTTTTACCTCATTCCATTTCTGTCGGTGCTTGATAATGTCTTGCTTCCTACAACCTACGCGACGCCCAAACATCTAGCAAAATTAGCTGGCCATGAAGGGCTTGAGGCGCGAGCGGTTCGGATTCTTGAGAAGCTTGGAATGGGTGAGCGCCTCTTGTTTCGTCCCGATGAGCTCTCAGGCGGACAAAAACAGCGCGTGGCGATTGCTCGTTCGTTAATGAACGATCCTGCGATTATCCTCGCTGATGAGCCAACAGGCCAGTTAGATCAGGCGAGTGGCAAGGCTGTCATGGAGATTCTAAGTTCACTCAATCAAGAAGGCAAGACGATCATTCTCATCACCCATGATGCCAAAACCGCCTACTATGCAAAGCGACGCATCATCTTAGAGGATGGCCGTATCCGCGAGGAGGGGTAGGTGAGGGGGCTTTGGTGGCGCGATGTGGTGCGCGCGCTTCTTTTTCATCCCATTCGCACCCTCTTTGCTCTAACAGGCATGGTGATGGGGATCGCCTCGCTTGTTTTTATTGTCGCTGCGATCGAAGGGAGTAATGCCCGTGCCAATGCTGTTATCGAAAAGCTTGGTCCTAATGCCCTCTTTGTTGTTGGTGGCTTTCGCCCTGGTGATCCACGTCCGCGTATGAAGGTTCTTACGCATGAGGATGTCAAAATTTTGTCGATGCGAAACGATCTTGAGTCGGTATCGTGGGGGTTAATCCAACGCACTGAAATCCATGCCCAGGGTGAAAGTAAAGAGACGCTTGTTGAGGGCGTGAGTCCTTTGTGGTTGACGGCTTGGGATTTTAGGATTGATCATGGTCGTGGTTTTACGCCTGAAGATTATGCCTCATTTAACAAAGTTACGATTGTAGGGTGGGATCTTGCCGATCTCTTTTTTCCTGGTGAAGAGCCCCTTGGAAAGGCTATCCTTGTGGGGCAAACTCCCTATCGGATTGTTGGCCTTTATGAACGACGAGGAAAGAATCCTCAAGGGCATAGTATGGATGAGATTATGTTTCTTCCTCTGCCGACTTATCAAAAGACAATCGAGCCTGAGTATCACTACCTCTCAGCGATTAGGATGAAGGTGCGCAAGGGGTATGATTTTGAAAAGATCGAAGAGCAGATCAAGAGATGGCTTGAAGAGCGCCATGGCGAAGGGTCTATCTATATCATTTCACAAACACAAGTCAAGAAATTTCTCTCAATGTTCTCAGCCGGTATGTCACTCTTTTTGGCCATTGCATCAATAACTGCGTTGGTGGTCAGTGGTTTTGTCCTCTCAAATATCTTTTATATCAATATCCATGTCAGGCGATGGGAGATTGGGCTAAGATTAGCTCTTGGAGCGACGCCATCGGCCATCAGGCGCCGTTTTTTGGCTGAAGCTGGGGTGATTGCAAGCGTAGGTGCATTGCTTGGGACGGCTGTTGGCTTTGGTGGGGTTGCGCTCTTAATGCCGATGTTACAGATCCCTCCAGTCTATCCTTGGGAGTCGTTGTTGATTGCTCTCTTCTTTTCACTAACTGTTAGTATGATTGCCGCCTGGAAGCCAGCCTACAGGGCATCGCGATTTCATCCGATTGAATCACTTCGTAGTCGCCTATGATGCGCTTAGGCTATTTTACCACCTATCTGCGTCATAACAAAAGACGAGCTGCTCTGTCGATGCTCGGGGTGGCTATCGGGGTTTTTGCGCTCGTGCTCACCTCAGGGATCGCTCAGGCAATGGCGCAACAGGTGCGCGATGAGCTTGGAAAGCTTGGTAGTGATTTGATCCTTGTAAGTTCAGCAGAGATTAAGAGTGTTGGGATGAGGCGTCTATCGGGGCGCTCTTATACAACACTCACACGAGAGGATGCCGAGGCCGTGCTTCAAACTATTCCGGGTGTACTTGCTGTTGCACCCTTGCATTATAGCCTCAAGGCCCCGGTCAAAGGGAGTTTAGGCTCAACGACAGTGTCTCTTAGCGGTATTACCCCGATCTATGAGCAGCTTTCAGATAACCACCCAGCATGCGGTCGCTATATTCAAGAAGATGATGATAAAAGACTTGCTCAGGTTGCTCTTTTGGGCTCTGAGATCGCCAAACAGCTTTTTGGGCATGATTGTCCAGTTGGACAGATTGTCTATCTTTATGGCTATACCCCCTATAGAGTTGTTGGCGTTTTGGAGCCACGAGGAAGTGTTGGATCAGAGAGTTATGATGAGAGAGTCTATGTCCCGTTATCAACACTCCAGCGACGATTAGCCAACATCACCCATATCGATGGTTTTTTGGTGTTACCAGATGTTACAAGGGGTAAGATGGTGCTACATGAGGTTGAGTCGCTATTACTACACCGCCACCAAAAAAGAGACTTTTCGGTTGTTCGCTACGAGGAGGTGGCGGCGACATCGGCTGAAGCGCTTGATATTGTGGGGCGGCTAAGCCTCATTGTCTCGGGGATTGCGTTTGGTGTGGGAGCGTTGGGGATCTTGGCGATTTTGACCCTATCAGTTTATGAGCGTCTTGTCGAGATTGGGCTTCGGCGTGCCGTTGGTGCAACGAAGCGAGCGATTTTTTTACAGTTTGTTGGTGAGGCGCTGATGTTGTCGGTGGGTGGTTTGGTTATCGGGTTAATGGTGAGCCTTACAATCTTGGTGGTTGTTGAGGTCATGGCGAGCTGGCCACTGGTTATTCCGTGGGGGGCTGTTGCTTCATCGTTGCTGTTGTCTGTTGGTGTTGGTGTGGTTGCGGGGCTCTATCCTGCTTGGCGTGCTATCGAGGTTGAGGCGCGTCAGATTTTACAGAGCGAGTAGTAGTTGTAGAGCGTTTTTAAGCAAAATTAATGGTATAATTGACAAGAATAGTGAACAAGAGGTGGTGTTGTGTCGTTAAAGCAGCGCGTGTTGGCGATGGTTCTTGGTGTTATGATCCTGCTGGCCTTACTTCTTGGTTTTTTGTGGTATGAACATCGCCAAAGTGATTTGCAAGAAAAAATTGCCATGCGCTCTCAAACTCAAGGGGTGGCCTATAATCTGATTGTTCAAGCGCTTCACGATAAAACCTATGCATTTGTCGATAAAATTGTGCACGATCCGAAAGTTGCTGAGTTGCTGTTGCGGCGTGATCGAGAGGGGCTATATCGTTATGTTGCCCCTATTTTTGCTCAGTCAGGTGTTGATGTTGCCGGGTTTGTTGGTAGTGATGAGCGTGATTTTCTTCGTCTTAAAGAGCCATCAAAATATGGAGATCGTCTTACCGACAAGCGTCCGATGTTAGCAAATGCGGTGCGTCTGCGTACGATGACATCAGGGTTTGATGCGACTATCTATGGTCCTCACTATATGGTAGCTATTCCGGTCTTTAACTATATTGGCGGAGGAGAAGAATTTCTTGGGGTTTTTCAAGCGGGTGTTAGTGTTGATTATCTTCAGCGCCGCCTTGAAGAGTTGCTGGGCAGTAAAAGTGCCGTTCTCTTCCACCACAAGGCACTAAAGCTTTTAGGGCTTCATTTGAGCGGTAAAGAGATTGGCGACTACCTTCTTTTAAGAGATAACGCACCGATTTTCTCGCGTCTTCCTTCGACTCTTGTTCTTGATAAAAAAGTTCAGAAGATTGAGGTGGATGGGCGTCTTCTCTTGCTTTTTAGTGAAGAGCTGAAGGGGTATCATGGTTCTTCGATTGGACGGATTATCTACTACGAAGATATTACCCCAATGAAAGAAGAGTTCTATCGCGAGATTCTAATGGGGTTGGTAGCGGCCATACTGCTTATCTGGTTTATTTATCTGGTGTTAGATCTAAGTTTCTCCTCGCTCTTGCAAAAGCTTGAAAAGAATAGCCAGTTTCTTCGAACAGTGGCCGATAGCATGGAGGAGGGGCTTGCTGTCTTTAATGAGCACTGGGAGGTGACCTTTATCAATCGGGCTGGGCTGAGGTTGATTGGCTATGAGGAGCGGGAGGTTCTTGGTCGGCCAATGCTTGAGCATCTCTTTGTTCCTACACCTGAGGAAGAGATGTATGGTATCTCGATTAAGAATGAGATCAAAGATGCCTTAAGAAATGGCGAGCGTTATCATGAGCGTGATGGAGAGATCCACCGTCGTGATGGTGAACTACTCTCGGTCTCATATACCTTTTCGCCAATTCTTGATACCCATGGGCATGCGGGAATTTTGATGCTCTTTTATGATAATACAAGTCAGAAAGAGGCTGAAGAAAAGATCAAACAACAGGCCTATGTTGATACTTTGACGAGACTTAAAAACCGCAATAAGTTCTTTATCGATCTTCCACTAACCAATGATCCAGTTGTCTTTCTGGTTAATATCGACTCTTTCAAAGAGATTAACGATTTCTATGGAGAGACGGTTGGTGATTTTATTCTTGT
>JAINCO010000134.1:0-13871 GCA_036574095.1 Campylobacterales bacterium
TTCATTTGGTCGGATTATAGCGAATTACAGCTTTGGTAGTTGCCACTGATAAAAATAGGCAACCAGACGTAAGGTTACACCTCCAATAAAGAGCAAAGAGACATTAGGTGTTGTTAAAAGATCAAAATGGTGCAGAAGATAAAGAATGAGTGCCACGACCAAAGCCACACTCCCATAAAACTCCGAAGAGAGAATGAGAGGGATTTCATTGAGGAGGATATCGCGCAAGATCCCTCCACCAACAGCGGTTACCAATGCTAACAAAAGAACACCAAACAGAGTAAGCCCAGCATGAAGCCCAACCAACGCCCCAGTAATGGCAAAGGCGATAAGGCCAAGGGTATCGCTAATCACAAAGAGCAATTTCTCCTCAACATCTGGACGCTTATGTAGTCGCAAAAGCCACGCCGCCAACAAAGAGAAAAGAACAGTCACCATTGGGGTCTGCTCAGTTAGGGCACGGGGGATATGACCTACGAGAATATCACGCATCATCCCACCTCCTAAAGCGGTGAGTGTTGCTGCGATGAGGATCCCCAAAAGATCGAGCTTTTTACGCACGCCTGCAGCCATGCCACTGATAGCAAAGCTCACAGTACCGATTGTTGAGGCGAGGGTGAAGATCTCCATGACGATTTAATGTGCTTGATGCGATGTGTGATAGAGTCGCCACCATAAGAATACCGCCACCCCCATCACAGCAATACAAAGCCACTGTCCCATGGTAAGCCCTGCAGCAAGATAACCTAACTGGATGTCAGGTTCACGCCAAAATTCAGCAATAAAGCGCATGAAGCCATAAAGAAATCCATAAAGTGTCGCAAGCTCACCTTCAAATTGTCGCCGTCGACGGTAGAGCCAAAGGATCACAAAAACAACGATCCCCTCTAAAAATGCTTCGTAGAGCTGACTGGGGTGACGATAAGCACCCGCCACCCAGATCGCCCAAGGAAGATCAGTAGCACGGCCATAGAGCTCTTGATTAAGGAAGTTGCCAATGCGTCCAAAGGTATAAGCAAGCGGAACAGAGAGGGCAGCAAGATCCATGAGAACCCAAAATTTAACCCGATGACGCTTAGAAAAGAGCCAACTTGCCACAATAAAACCGATAAAACCACCATGGTAGCTAAAGCCCCTAATCCCGGTAAATACACCATTTACAAAGGGATTAAAGATCTCCCAAGGATGAGCTAGATACCAGAGGGTATGGGTATCATAAAAGAGGATATACCCCAAACGAGCACCAAGGATAACGCCGATAATCTCCCATGTTGCAAACTCATCAAGTGTTGCTTCGCTGATGGGATAGCGATCTATCACAATCACCTTTTTAGCAATCCAAAAAGCACTAAGCAAAGCCAGCACATACATTAATCCATACCAGTGTACCGGCAGGGGGCCAAGATGGAGGGCGACCGGATCGAACTTGCTATAAAGATCGGGCCACCAGAAGTTACCTGAAGAGATCATCAATCCCTATTCTCCCGAACAATCTCTTCAATCCTCTCAAAGTTATCAAGAAAGATTGCAACAAGATGGGGATCAAAATGTGAACCTGCCTCGGAGCGAATCAACTCTTTTGCTTTCTCAATAGGCCACGGCTCTTTGTAAGGACGCCTGGAGATAAGTGCATCAAAGACATCAGCAATAGCCGTAATGCGACTTTCAATGGCAATCTCTTCCTTGCTAAGCCCAAGGGGATAGCCAGTGCCGTTGTAGCGCTCATGGTGCTGATAGGCAATCGTCGCTGCCATTGAGAGTACAGGATCCTCTTCATCATAGAGAATATCATATCCAATTTTACAATGGGTTTTCATGATCGTCATCTCTGCTTCATCTAAGCGACCTGGCTTAAGGAGTATATGATCTGGGATACCAATTTTTCCAGTATCATGCATCGGTGCTGTTAGGCGAATCATTTGGCATGTTGTCAGAGGAAGCCCGGTTGCTGTGGCAATTGTTTCACTATATAGACCCACCCGTTTGGTATGGCGATGGGTATCTTCATCTTTAAATTCAGCAGCTGAAGAGATTTTTGTGATGATTTTATTTTGGGTTTCACGCAAGCGGCGATAAAGAAGGGCATTGGTTAAAGAGACTGAGGCGTAATTGCCTATAAGAATCAATAACTCGGCATCAAAGGAGCTAAAGTAGCCATCTTTTTTGTTGATTGCTTGAAAGACCCCAATCGCCTCCCCCTCGCTATTAAGAAGTGGAACGGCAACGATCGTTTTGGTTACATAGCCAGTAATTCGATCAACATCGCGATAAAAACGAAAATCGTTATAGGCATCGACAACAATCTGCACCTCTTTGGCTCCGAAGGTATAACCGGCAACGCCTTTACTCGCAGGAATGCGAATCTCCTTAACCCCATGGGCCACTTTTGTCCAAAGCTCATTGTTCTTTTTATCATAAAGAAAAATGGAGCAGCGATCGGCATTGAGGATATCTTTGGCTGTATCGGCCAAGATAATCAGGATATGATCAAGATCTGTTTCATGGGAGATCTGTTTACCAAGTTTTAAAAGAGCGACAAGTTGCATTTGGACGCGCTGATAGATCTCATCTTCGACCATGATCTTCTCCTGATTATCGCCTCAGTGCCTCAGCGATAAGCTCGATGGGGTTTTTGAATAGTGTCTTGGGGACACAATTTTGGTAGAGGGCATTAGAGAGCTGCATACGGCAGGCACTACATTCAGCAACAACATAATCAGCACCTGTTTCTTCAATCATTTTGGCTTTGGGTACTCCTGCTGCTTGCGCGAGGTGAAATTTTTCTGTTTGAATCGTCACGCCACCAAAACCGCAGCAGCGATTAGGATCACGCATCTCTTTGATGGTGTAGTTTTGAGAAAGAAGGGCGCGCGGCTCTTTCCAGACCCCTTGTGTTTTGCGCGCATGACAAGGATCGTGGTAGGTGAGGGAATGCCCCATGCCTCCTTTTGCGGCAAGCTGCTGGGCAAGGTCGGTATTAGAAAAGAGCCATTTTGTGGCAATGTAGCATTTTTGGGTGATTTTTTTGGCTCTTTCACGCCACTCAGGCTGATCATGCAAAAACTTCTCCCAATCATTGATCATCATCGACGAGCATGTGGCTTCAGGAATAAGAATCGCCTCAACTTCGCCGATAAAGCTCTCAAAATAGGTGATGTTGTGTTTGATCAGATAATCAACAGTGGCAAAATCTCCCGTAAAGTAGGCGGGAGCACCGCAGCAGAGCTGTTTTTTTGGGATCATGATGGAAAGACCAAGTTTGCTTAGAACCTCAACTAAGGAGTCGCCAACGCTGGTATAGGCGTAGTTGGCCATACAGCCGATAAAGATCGCAACCTTGCGCTCTTTGGCAGCAGGAATTTCCTCAGGATAGCTTGAGAGAAAGCTCTTTTTGGCCACCGATGGGAGGATGCGGCCAGCTTTGATAATGGGCATCGAAAATCTTGGACGCATCCCTTTATTGGGTTCTTCTGCAAAAAAACAGGATTTAGCCACATAACCAAAACGAGCCAGTAGATCCATGACTGAGCGATGGCGTAGGAGTGTAAAAAAGAGGCGCTTAAACCAGGCGATGCCAAACTCTTGTGCAATCTCGGCGCGTACTTGTTCAATGACCATATCGGTTTCAAGTTTATTGGGGCAGACATCAACACAATTGGTACAAAGAAAACAGCTCTCAAAAATCGCTTTCGCGTTCTCATCAAGCGCAAGTTCTCCCTTTTGGTAAGAACCTAAAAGCTCCAAAAAACCACGCGGGCTCGTTGTTTCATCAGGACTGACTTGATGGATGGTGCAAACAGGAATACATTTGCCGCACTTGATACATTCATCGGTGATATGGCGGTAGTCAAACATCGTCGATTAGGTCCTATATCGTCTTGCTAAAGACTTTTTTATCATCATGGCGTGCGAGGTAGGCATCAAAGGCCATGGCGATGTTACGAATAAGCATCGCGCCCGTTTCATTCACCTCGATGGCTGTTGGGCTTACCTTCACAAGAGCTTCAGCTTCATAAGGAGCAAGCTTAGGAAGATCCTCTTTAAAGTAGTCGGCAAAAACAATACCAAATTTTTGTTCGATACCAGGGATATGAAGCTTAAAGTTGCTCATCAATTCCATAATGACCGCTTTTCGGATAAGATCATCGTCAGTTAATTCAACACCTCGATGATAGGGTAGACGTCCAGCATCTATCGCCGCTTCATAAAGTTCCATCTCTTTATAGTTTTGGGCATAGAAGCGTTCAAATTCACTGATGCTCGTTAAGCCAATACCAATCAGATCAGCGCCACCCTTAGTTGTATATCCTTGGAAGTTACGGTGAAGCTCCCCTTTGTCAATCGCGCGAAAAAGCTCATCCTCAGGTTTGGCAAAATGATCCATGCCAATCATTTTGTAGCCATGACTTGTTAGATCATCGATTGTATATTGTAAAATTCTTAGCTTTTCTGCGGGTGATGGTAGCGTCGTTTCATCGATTTTGCGCATCGTTTTTTTCATCCATGGGACATGGGCGTAGTTAAAGACGGCAAGACGATCAGGATCAAGGGAGCGGGTGAGTGTGAGGGTAGAGGCAAAGGATGAGAGGTCTTGATAAGGTAGACCATAGATCAGGTCGATATTGATACTTTTGATCCCATAGCGTCGAGCCAACTCAACACTTGCCTTGGTGATCTCAAAGCTTTGGATGCGATGAACCGCCTCTTGAACTTTGGGATTGAAGTCTTGGACACCAAAACTAATGCGATTAAAGCCTCCAGTGGCGAGGACTTTCATATGCTCCTCGTCAAAATGACGCGGATCGATCTCGCAGCTAAGTTCAGCATCGGCTTGGAAATTATGAAAGTGAGTTTTAAGTAGCGCGATGACGCGATCTAACTCCTCAGCGCTAAAAAAGGTGGGTGTTCCACCACCAAAATGAAGCTGCGACACAGGACGGCTCATATCAAGGTGTTGCGCCAAGATGGCAAGCTCTTTGGCAAGGTAATCGATATAGCGCAGGCGCTTCTCCTCTTTGCTCGTAAAGACGACATTGCAGCCACAAAAGTAGCAGGCATTACGACAAAAGGGGAGGTGGATATAAAGCGATAGAGGGCGCTTAGAGCGGTTGGATGCCTCAAGGTTGGCTAAATAGCGCTCATAGCTTGTCTCTTCACTAAATTCAACAGCAGTGGGATAGCTTGTATAACGAGGACCTGGGCGTGAAAAACGGGTAAACTTCTCAAAATCGATCATTCTCTTTCTACCAAGTAGGTGATTAAAAGTCGCATCTTAGCCTAACCCTCTTAATAAGCGCTTTAAATCATGGAAGATCTGTGTCATTTTCGATTGTTGAGATACCTAAAAGTGCATAGAGTGGACAGTAATTGGTGATCGCTGTGGCCATCGGGATGAGACCAATCAAAAAGAAAAGCCATACACCAACCGTTACACCATAGGCCATGAGAGCTGAGCCAAGAATTGCCCTGATAAACTTATCTTTTTTTCCGACATTACATTTCATCTAGACTATCTCCATCCTTTAAATAAAGTCATTGTGTCACGATACGACTTAAAGATGACTGAGTGATTGACTCAAATGATCTTATTTAAGATTTTATTAAAGTTTGGTTGATTATAATTTACTCATATATTAACTATAACTTATTAGGAACTTGCACAGGATGAGAGTTAGAGCTATATTGATAGCAGCCCTTTTGACCACGACATCCTGGGGTTTGACTGATCTTTCAAATGATGAACTCGAGATGTTAAGAGAGGGTGAAGCATTAATTATCGATGTGAGAACCGAAAAAGAGTGGATCAATGATGGTGTCATCAAGGGGGCTGCGATGATTACCTATTTTGATGAGTCTATGAAACCTGACAAAAAAGGTTTTATGCAGCAACTTGAAAAATTAACCAAAGGAGATAAGAACCGCCAGATTGTTCTTGTTTGTCGCTCAGGTCAGCGCAGCAAGCTTGTCGCTGGTGTTCTTGAGCGAGAAGGGTATACAAATCTCTATCATCTTGCTGAAGGGATGATTGGCTGGAAGAAAGAGGGGCGAACTGTTTGCTCTAACCAATCCAATATTCTCAATCTTCTTAAATCTGCCCGAACCAATCAGACGCCTGCCGTTATCGCACGATAAGAGGGACAAAGCTAAATCCAGGAAGCTCAAATTGACGGAGGTTGCCTGAGGTATCAAGATCAATCGACCAGAGGCTATGGCCTATAGGTAAGACAATGCGTCCACCCGGTTTGATTTGCTCAAGAAGCTCATAGGGAAAAGAGGGGGCGCTCGCCGAGACGAGGATTTTGTCAAATTTCCTACCTGGAAAGCCAATGATGCCAGGAAATGCTTCGGTAATTTGTGCGTTAGTTACCCCGGCTCGTAAAAGATTTCTTCTTCCGAGTGCAACAAGCTCAGGTCTAATCTCTACCCCTATTACCGATCCTTCTTGGCCAACAATATGGCTTAAAAGAGCTGTTGTCCAGCCAGACCCCGATCCGATATCAAGAACCGTATCTGCTTGGTGAGGCTGGAGCATTTCAAGCATGATGGCTACTGTTGTAGGTTGAGAATTGGTTTGCCCCTCTCCAATGGGAATCGGATAGTCGCCATAGAGCTCGTGCGGAGGAAGATTGGGAAGAAAAAGGCGACGGTCACATGCTTCAAATGCTTCAATGATTTCTAGCGTGCGAAGAACACCTGAGGCACATAGATCAGCAATGAGTTCACGATGAGAAGAGGCCATGGGTGGCCTTTTTGAAGGGATGGTGTTGGCCAAAAGGCTCAATGTCATAAAGCTCAGGGAGTAATAGATAGTCAACAATCACACTATCAGGCGATTCGATACTCTCTAAATAAACGCTCTGTGCCCCGATGCCTGCAAGACGAAAAATCTCCCCCTCATGTCTGTCGGCAAGGTAAAGCGGTGGAATCTCGAGCTTCTCCATATCGATAAAAAAATCGCACGCATAATTGCCATGACCCTTGGCGATAAGATAAAGAAGGCCATCAAGCTCATCGTCTGAAAGATCACTTAGAAGCTCATCAGGAAGATTTTCGCTACGTCCAAAATTCTCAATTTTGGCCACAAGGTGTCTTGTTGCTCGGTGTACTTGCTCAATGGTTGTTAATGAAGGGGCAACAGGAAGAGGAAGGGAAAAAGAGATTTTTTTTGTTTCATTACAGTAAAGAACCCAAAGTTGATAGGGCTTGGCATGAATAGAGGGTGTGCGTATATGATCTTCCCTTAACATTGTATATCCTGTTGTTGTCACGCTTGGACCCTTTAGTATCAAAATTCTGACTGTATTATAAATTGGTGACGCTTAGGTATAGGTCAAGCTTTATCTAATCTATAGTATAATCATTTATGACGCGCACTGCGCCAATTTTTTCACACCATAAAGGACAGAGAACAATGCGTACACTACTTCATATAACCTCGCTGGCGCTTGCCGCGACACTTTCGCTTGCGGCAGCTGATACTTTAGCTGTGGTCAATGGTAAAGCTGTTACAATGGAGGATATTAACCTTTTCCTCTCGAAGGTAAATCCTAATATCAACTTCGCTACTCTTCCCCCTGAAGTTAAAAGTCGCATCCTTGATCAGGTGATTGAACGCCAGTTGCTTATGAATGAAGCGATCAAATCGGGTATTAAAAAAGATAGTGAGTTTGAAAAGGCGCGTGCACACATGGAAGATGACCTGGCTCTAGATATATGGATGAAAAAAAAGTTGGCAGCCATTTCGATTAGTGAGGATGAGGCTAAAAAATTCTATGAAGAAAACAAAGCAAGCTTCAAGCAACCTTTACAACTCAAAGCCAAACACATCCTCGTTAAAACTGAAGAGGAGGCAAAAAAAATCATTGCGGAACTAAAAACCCACAAAGGGGAGAAGCTTGTTGCGGCATTTGAAGAGGTTGCTAAAAAATACTCTAAAGATCCAGGATCGGGTGCAAGTGGTGGAGATTTGGGATGGTTTCAGCCTCAGCAGATGGTGAAGCCCTTTAGTGATGCGACACTTAAGCTTCGCAAGGGCGAGATGACATTAGAGCCTGCTAAGACCGATTTTGGTTACCATATCATCTATCTTGAAGATCGCAAGGATGAGCGTACGGCCGATTTTGCTGAAGTTAAACATGAGATTGTCCGGATGAAGAAGATGGAAAAATTCAAAGCAATGATGATGGCTAAAGCAAAAGAGCTACGCAGTAAAGCCAAAATCGAACTAAAATAATTTCACTCAGAGGAGTTGATGATGCTTGTAAGCGGAAAAACAATCCTTGATAAGGCTCATCGAGAGGGGTATGCCGTTGGTGCCTTTAATATCAATAACCTTGAGATGCTTCAGGCGATCTATGCAGCTGCTGTTGCCAAAGAGTCACCTATCATCATTCAAGCATCCGAAGGTGCCGTCAAATATGCTGGCGCTGAGATGTTGGTTGCTATGGTCAAAACAATGGCCGAAAAGTATCCGCATATTCCTGTTGCGCTTCACTTAGATCATGGAACAACGATTGAAAGCTGCGTTCGCGCCATTCGAGCCGGATTTACCTCAGTCATGATCGATGCGAGTCATCACCCATTTGAAGAGAATGTTGAGATGACCAAACATGTTTGTGAGATCGCACATGCGTGTGGTGTTGGTGTTGAGGCGGAACTTGGACGATTGATGGGAATTGAGGATAATATCGTTGTAAGCGAGCGCGATGCGGTGCTTGTCAATCCTGATGAAGCTGAGCGCTTTGTCAAAGAAACGGGAGTTGACTATCTGGCACCTGCGATTGGAACAAGCCATGGCGCTTTTAAGTTTAAAGGTGAGCCTAAACTCGACTTTGAACGCTTAGCTGAAGTAAAGCGCCGCTGCAATATCCCGATGGTTCTTCATGGTGCAAGCTCAATTCCTGACTATGTTCGCGAGGCGTTTGAGAAGACAGGTGGCGATTTGAAAGGATCAAAAGGTGTTCCGGCTAACTTCTTACAAGAAGCGGTCAAAGGTGGTATTAATAAAGTTAATACCGATACCGATCTGCGCATTATGTTTATGGCAGAAGTTCGCCGTGTGGCCAATGAGAATCCTGGTGAAATTGATCTTCGCAAATTCTTTACACCAGCTAAAGAGGCTGTGACGAAAGTGATTATGGAGCGAATGGAGATACTTGGAAGTGTTGGTAAAATTTAAGGAGTTTTCATGAGGCGGCTTACGACCGCGCAGCCCGATTTTGCGGGTGCATTTGAAGAGATTTTAGCGCGTGGAGCACAGGATATCGAAGAGGTTTCAAGTCGCGTTCGAACCATCATCAAAGAAGTAAGAAGCGAAGGCGATGAGGCACTGATGCGCCATATTAGCACCTTTGATCGATGGAACCCTACCCAAGGTTCTGATTTGCTTATTGCCGAGGAGGCAATGGAGCGAGCCTATAATAATCTTGATGATTCATTGCGTGAAGCACTCTATCAAGCCTACGAGCGCATCAAAAGCTATCATGAAAAGCAGATGCCCAAAAGTTGGCTCGATTTTGAAGAGAATGGCTCGATGCTTGGGGTCAAGGTTACTGCTGTTGAGCGCGCAGGGCTTTATATCCCAGGAGGCAAGGCGGCCTATCCGAGCTCACTTTTGATGAATGCGATTCCAGCTCTGGTAGCGGGTGTCGATGAGATTGTTGTCTGTACCCCAACACCCGATAATGAACCCAACGAACTGCTGCTTGCTGCCTGCTGGCTTTGTGGCGTCTCCAAAGTCTACAAAGTTGGTGGGGCAAGCGCAATTGCTGCCATGGCCTATGGAACGCAAACGATTCCCAAGGTTGATGTGATTACCGGGCCTGGCAATATCTATGTCGCTACGGCTAAAAAGCTTGTCTATGGCGATGTTAATATCGACATGATCGCAGGTCCCAGTGAAATTGGTATCCTTGCTGATGCCTCAGCCAACCCAAATTATATCGCCATCGATTTGCTCTCACAAGCAGAGCACGATGAGATGGCAAGCTCTATTTTGATCACCGATAGCAGCGCGTTGGCTGATGCAGTTGAAAGTGAAGTCTATAAATGGCTACAGCAGCTGTCGCGCAAGGAGATAGCCGAGCGTTCAATCCATGAGCGCGGCGCAATTATCGTTGCCGGGTCGATGGAGGAGGCGGTCTATCTGATGAATAAAATCGCACCAGAGCATCTGGAGGTGATGACGGCCAATCCATTTGAGCTCCTTCCTGCCATTAAACACGCTGGGGCGATTTTTTTAGGTGAGAATACCCCTGAGCCAATTGGCGATTATATCGCTGGACCTAACCATACGCTTCCAACAGGATCGACAGCCCGCTTTTATTCGCCACTTTCGGTCGAGCACTTCCTCAAACGCTCATCCATTATCGCGATGAGCAAAAAGGGGATCAAAGAGGTTGGAGAGGCTGCTGCCTTAATCGCTGCAACAGAAGGGTTGACAGCTCATGAGGCAAGTGTACGCGTTCGACTCTCTTAGCTACTAAAAAAGAGGTCCAAGGTACATCATCGAGGGATCTTTTCCCTTATCGTCCACAACAACTTGAACAAAGGAGTGATGGACTGCTTCTTGCTTATGTCTGTAAGCAAACCCGCATGAAGGATAGTGGACGATGAAGATGATCATGATGACATCAGCGGCGACACTTGCTGCTTTTTTGATCACCGGATGCGCAAAACATCCGATGGATCCGCAGATGACGATGAAGCCACCTGTTTATGTCGAACAGATGGCCTCCAAAGAGCAAGAGCCTGTTATCGGGAATGCTGGAAGCCTTTTTGGACAGGGTGAGAGTCCTCTCTTTTCTGATCGTAAGGCGATGAGGGTTAATGATATCGTGCGTGTTATTATCCGAGAGTCAGCTACCGCATCGTCGAGTGGTCAACGCTCTTTAACCAAAAGCGATAAAGTTGCTCTTGAAACAGGTTTTTTGAACCGAACACCCGCCCAAGGTGGCACAGCTGCCCCGGCAATTGGCTTAGGAAGTTTTGGTTTTTCAAATACTTCCACTTCAGCATTCACTGGACAAGGCACCAACAAGCGTAATGAGAGATTCGAAACGACAATCTCAGCACGAATTGTTAAAGTCATGGCCAATAACACCTATTTTATCGAGGGTAGTCGGGAGCTCCTTATCGATGGGCAAAAGCAAATCGTTCAGATATCTGGTGTTATTCGTGCTGATGATATAGATCAGTATAACAAGATCGATTCAACCTACATCGCTGATGCCAAAATCTTTTACAAAACCGAGGGTGATATTCAGCGGGTTGCCGACCAAGGTTGGCTTTCAAAGTTTCTTAGCGGTGTTTGGCCATTCTAATGCAACAAGCTGCGATCGCCTCTTGTTTTGTGGCTGATGATGCAGAGTTGAAGCTGCAACAAGAAGGCTTTGCCTTGCTGCCGATTAGCGAAGAAGGAAGGCTTTATGCCCATCAACATCAGATGGCCTATATTGGCATCCCAGGTGTTGTCGTTTTGTGGCCCGATCCTGTCGCGTTAGCCAAGCGGTTGGGGTGGGTGGTGCATGATACGATTGAAATTAGTTATAATCACAGATGTACAGAGTGGGCAATTGCCGACGGAAAACTCTGTTTAAGGGATAATTCGCCGCAGATGCTTTTGGTCGCGGCGATTGCATTAGCAAGAAGTGCGGGATTAGATAAGTGCGAGCGCGAAAGTAGACATCTTTGGCATCTTGGTAATAAGTTACTCTCACAGCTTGAATCGAGTCGACTTTTGCGACAACGACTGCTTTACCATCTCTTCTGGCGTATTGCCACACTTCGTTACGATCTTCATGTTCGACTTCTTGTACTTGATAAACCCGAAACTACCTGGGAGAGTGACGAAGCTGACCGACTCTATCGTGCCCTTTCGCAATGGCTCGAATTAGATTCACGATTTGAGTCTCTTGAAAAAAAGCTCTCTTTATTGCATGATGAGGGAACGATCGTCATGCGTCTTTCGTATCATTTTAAGGCTGAATTTCAATCGATACTTATCATCCTTCTCATTTTGCTCGCAATCATCATTGAATCGCTTCACTTAGGAGGAGCCTCATGAACCTCCTCTCGCTTAATCTACCAAACACACAAAAGCCTAATGGATGGAATCGCTTTCCGATGGGGGGGTATTATCGCCCATGTGCAGAGGGATGGCTCTTTTTCTCTCGCTTTTCGACACTTACAATTGCTACGACGCGCAACATCACTGATGAGTTATTGCGCCAGATCCAACAAGAGCTTGATCTTGAGGTCGATCTTGTTAGTACAAAACAAAACGGCATTTGGCAGGATCTATCGGTTACAATCGCCCCTTTGTCTGGTGGACGAGGATGGGCTATTGAACAAGGTACCTTGATTCTACCATCAGCTGAGCTTTATCCCATAGGTGTCGTTGCGCATGCTTTAGCACAATCTACAGCGCTTGAAGCCATCGAAATTAGTGTTGGTGAGATTATGAACGAGGGGGAGCTGCTTCAAAAAGGTCTTAGAAAAATCCCATGGCGTCGTGATCCCTTTATCCGTTTTATTGCTCGCGCCCTTAGATTGCGCCATGAAGCAACAGCTAGCCTCTCATTATTGGATAAGCCCGATTTTCTTTGGGAGAGTGAACAACTTGATCACCTCTACGACGGGGTTGCTTCTTGGCTTGAACTTAAAGAGCGTTTTAAGGTGATCGATTATAAACTCTCTCGGTTGAGTGAGACAATCGAAACGGTTGTGACCGCTATCGATCAAAGCCGTATGGAGACACTGGAGTGGACAATCATCGTGCTCATTGGTATCGAGATCGTCGTAATGGTGGCAGATGTACTCAAGGGATAATCGATGGATGAAACACTCCTTATCAAGGCCCTCCTGGCCTTAGCGTTGGGTTTTGCGATTGGCTTACAGCGTGAAATGCACAACCTCTACAAAAAACATGTCGATTTTGGCGGGGCAAGAACATTCGCCCTGTTGGGGTTATTAGGCTTTTTGGCTGGATGGATTAATTCCATCTCTTTTCTTTTTGCACCTGTAGCGTTAATGGTTGTGGGTCTGTTGATGGGCGTTGCTTATTGGATCGATGTTGTCAAAAGTGGTCGTAGTGGCTTAACAACTGAGATTGCCGCCCTTGTTACCTTTGGTATCGGTCTGCTTCTTTATGTTACTGAGATGAAATACCCCGTTGTCCTTGCCATTGTTACGATTTTCTTGCTCCATAGCAAAGCATCGATCGAGAAGATTGAGAGATTCATCGAACCTCATGAGCTAAATGCTGCTGTTCTTTTTTTGGTGATGACGCTTGCTGTTTTACCCCTGCTGCCAAATTATTCTATCGATCCGTGGGGGGTCATCAATCCCTATCTTATTTGGCTTATGGTTGTCCTTGTTGCTGGTATCTCGTTTTTGGGGTATATTCTTATTCGCGTTTTTGGAGCAGGTCGAGGAACGATGCTCACAGGATTTTTGGGTGGATTAGCGAGTTCGACGGCTGTATCGATCTCACTATCAAGGCAGGCGCGTGATAACCCCGACCTATCGAGAGATTTAGCTGCAGGCATTGCGGTTGCCTGTTCAGTGATGTTTGCACGAACCTATGTTGAGATTGCTTTAGTAAATTGGGAGCTTTCTAAAACCATTGCTCTACCACTTATGATGGCTCTCTTGTCTGGCTATCTCTTTCTTTTTTGGCTCGGGCGCGATGGTCGAGCTCAAGCGGTTGAAGAGACATTGAAACTTCGTAACCCATTTGATCTACGTGAAGCACTTATTTTTGGTTTAATCTTTGGTGCTATTATCGCCCTCATTACGATTGCCAAAACTCATGTCGGTGATAAGGGGGTCTATATTGTCTCTTTTGTCTCTGGTATTACTGATGTCGATGC
>JAINCO010000135.1:0-8655 GCA_036574095.1 Campylobacterales bacterium
ATGAACGAACGAATGGCCAACTTAGAGGTCAAATTCTCTCAACTTGAAACAAAATTTGAACAAGCACAAGTAAAAATGCAAGAAACAATCAATAGCACAATCAAGTGGTATATTGGTGGTACTGGTATTATTTTGATCATGATGAAGGCACTCGAGTTGTTTGTGAGGTAAAAGATTATAGAAAAGATCCAGGTTATACTGGCTCATGCCTCTCATAAAATGACACCGACCCATTTTACAAGCTAATATCTTTACTTGAATGGTTTTATAACCAAAGATCAGTTAAAAGAGGTCTGCTTGTTATGTAGCAAAAAGCCATGATCGATTGAAGTAAGAAGGCTTGGGTGCTTATCGAAGCCCGTTTTTACCAGGCGTATGATATACTTAAACTAAAGATCAGCATCATGAAAGGAATCTGTGTGGTCACCTTTTCCGACCTTCTTCTCAAGCTTCAGGAGTTTTGGAAAGATCAAGGGTGCAACATCGTTCAACCCTATGATCTTCCCGCGGGTGCGGGCACTTTTCATCCTGCGACACTGCTAAGAAGCCTTGATTCAACGCCGTGGAGTGTTGCCTATGTTGCCCCCAGTCGGCGTCCTACGGATGGGCGCTATGGTGAGAACCCCAACCGCCTTGGAGCTTATTATCAGTTTCAAGTACTCATTAAGCCTAGTCCTGCCAATATCCAAGAGCTTTATCTCCAAAGCCTCGAATATTTAGGGCTCAATCTCAAAGAGCATGATATTCGTTTTGTTGAGGATAACTGGGAGTCACCAACACTTGGTGCGTGGGGATTAGGCTGGGAGGTGTGGCTAGATGGGATGGAGGTAACGCAGTTTACCTACTTCCAGCAGGTTGGAGGATTAGCCTGTGATCCAGTGGCTGTCGAGATAACCTATGGGACAGAGCGGTTAGCGATGTATTTGCAGGGTGTTGAGGATGTCTATGAGATTAAGTGGAATGAGACGACTCTTTATGCCGATATGCACCTGCAGACTGAGTATGAATTTAGCCGCTACAACTTTGAGATCGCTGATACAACCATGCTCTTTCGACACTTCGAGGATGCGCAACATGAGTGTCGCCGCTGTCTGGAGGCGGGGTTGGCGCTGCCAGCTTATGATCAGTGTATTATCGCTTCGCACTGTTTTAATCTACTCGATGCTCGCAAAGCAATCAGTGCCACTGAGCGTGCCAACTATATCCTCAAGATTCGTGAGCTTGCCAAGGGGTGTGCGACCCTTTATAAAGAGCAAGAGCCTGAGCGTATCAAACGCTTAGCCAAATATCGTCGTTCATGAAGCTCTCAGAGGTTATCGCCTTTCTTGATCGTCTCTCGCCACTGATGCTTGCTGAAAAATGGGATAACTGCGGGCTGCAAGTTGGCGATCTTGCTCAAGAGATCAGTGATCTTGTCATCACCCTTGAGTGTGATGGTGGGTGCATCGAGGCAGCGCCTGAGGGGGCATTGATTATCGCGCACCATCCGCTGATCTTTTCGCCTCTTAGAAACCTTGACTATGCAACCTATCCGGCCATGCTGATTCGACGATTGATTGAAAAAAGGCTTTCGCTGGTTGCGATGCATACGAACTTTGATAAAAGCCACCTTAATCGCTATGTGACCGAGGAGGTTTTTGGGTTTGCATCAGTTGAGGAGGAGGGGTTTGTCGCCTATGCCTCATGGTCAGGGGATTTTGAGAGCCTTAAAGAGCTGGTGCGTCAGAGATTGGGGATTGATGGAGCGTTGCGAGTTGTTGAGCCTGCCAGAGCGTTGAAGCGGATTGCTGTGACGACAGGATCGGGTGCTTCGTTGCTTTCGCAAGTGCGTGCCGATTGTTTTTTAACAGGTGATATCAAGTATCACGATGCTGTTGCCGCTCGCGAGATGGGCATCGGATTGATTGATATCGGTCATTATGCCAGTGAACGGTGGTTTGTGCCGCTGATGGCCGATCAAGTGAAATCTATGCCACTTAATGTTATACTATACAATTCAGAAAATCCGTTTCTCCAAGGATAGAGATGAACCAACACCTTAAACAGCTGGTCGAATTGGCCAAAATCGATCAGGAACTCGATGGTTTTGTGCCTCGTGAAGAGGAACTTAAGGCCGAAGTTACCGCCCTCGTACAGAAAAAACGCGAACTTGAAGGGTCAGCCGAGTCGCTGGAAGCGGAGATTAAAGAGCTCCATATGTCAAAAGCCAAGAATGAGACCTATCTCAAGGAGCTTGGCGATAAGCTCAAAGAGCTTGAGAAGAAGCAGACGCAAATTAAGAGCGAAAAAGAGCTCAAGGCCCTTCAGATCGAAGAGGATTTGATGCGCGAGCAGATGAATTACGCCAATGAAGAGATTGCGCGCCTTGAGAAGGTTGAAGAGAACAGAAAAGAGCAGTTTGCCGCTCTTAAGGATAAAATCGCTACGCTTGAAAGCGAGATTGATAGTGCAAACGCTAAGGTTGCCGCGGCATTGGCTGAGATTGAGACTCAAAAAAGCTCAATTTATGAGCGCAAAAATAACCTCTCGCTACAGATGAGCCAAGCGATTTTGACCTTTTACCAAAAGATTCGCCGCTGGGCAGGTAACAGCGCCGTTGTTCCTGTGCGCAAACAGGCATGTATGGGTTGCCATATGGTGATCTCTGACAAGGTCTATGCCGATGTTATCAAGGCCGAAGAGATCGTGACGTGTCCTAGTTGTGGACGAATTCTCTTTATGGAGAAAGAGGGAGAGTGAATCTGATTGTTCTCGTCGGCTGGTATCTGCTGGCGGGACTACTTCATCTTATTGCTCTACCATATCTTATTTGGCGTTCGCGCCAAGAAAAATACCACCTCTCGTTGCCTGCTCGTTTTTGGAAGCCAGCGTCGCTTAAGAAGCCCTCTTATGATCTTTGGATTCATGCCTGCTCATTGGGTGAAGTGAAGGCGGCTGCGGCGATTGTCGATGAAGCGAAGGCGCGGGGCCTCTCGATCCTCATAACCGTCATGACGCAAACAGGCTATGAAGAAGCCAAACGCTACAAGGGTGTCGAATCCCATTTTCTCCCATTTGAGACCTTCTTGCCATGGTGGGCGCCTCAGGTTGGCATGCTTGTTGTGGTGGAGGCTGAAATTTGGCCGATCCTCTTTTGGTCGGCGAGACTTCGTGGTGCTCGTGTGGTGATGGCAAGTGCGAGGATATCAGATCGCTCGTGGGCAGGGTATCGTCGGCTTTCTTTTCTTTATCGTGCGGCTTTCGCGGCGTGTAGCTATCTGCTAGTGCAGCGCCCCATCGATCATGAAAGATTTTTAAGCCTGGGTGCACATGATGTTCGAATCGCAGGGAATATCAAAGCATTGGTGCGCCACCAGCCAACCCGCTTTTATCCCAAACAGCCAGGCCTGACGATTGTTGGTGCGAGTACGCATGAAGGGGAAGAGATCATAATCTTTGAGGCGTGGCGTATGTGGCGTGCTCAGCAGAGCGTGGAAAATCGCTTATGGATCGTGCCTCGACACCCTGAGCGCTTCAAGGCGGTGGCTTTCTTGCTTCAAGAGCGCGCACAACAAGTAGGACTCTCTTTTGGTTACTGGCAAGAGGGGGGATCGGCTAAAAGCGATGTTGTGCTGGTTGATCGGATGGGGGAGCTACTCAACATCTATGCTATCTCTGATTTGGTCATCCTCGGGGGAGCTTTTGTACCGGTTGGGGGGCATAACCTCTTAGAGCCTGTTGTTTTGGGATGTCGTGTGGTGACCGGGGAGCATCTTTTTAATCAAGAGGCGTTGCTGGAGCTTGTTGAGGGCGTGATCGTAACAACACCTGAACAACTTGCGCAGGCGATTGATGAGGCGCTTTTGCTACCGCCCCCGAGGTTAAAAGTGGAAGCTGATTATAGTACACTATGGAGAGATCTGGATGGCTTGGTACACGCGTGAGGGGGAGTGGCTTCTTTTGGCCATCAGGGTTACGCCAGGATCAAGCAAGAGCGCGATTGAGGGGGTGAAGGAGGGGATGCTACGCATCAAGCTCAACGCCCCGCCTGTGGATGGTAGCGCTAACAAGGAGCTCATCCACCTGCTATCAAAAGAGATGAAGACAGCCAAATCGACAATCGCGATCGTGGCAGGAGAGAACGCACGCACCAAAAGAGTTCGCCTGCCGCTAACGCCGATAGGTGAAGAGAAGATCAAGGAGTGGGATGAAACCGCACAATAAATCAAACACAAAAGCCGCCTCTAACAAACGACCAGCCCAGTCTAAGCATCGACCAACCAAGATGCGACAGGAGCCTGCAGCTAACGAGAGAATGAGTGAAAAGCCCCTTCAGGCTGGTAGTGGCGAGAAGGCCTATAAGCTTCTTGCTAAACAGATGGGCATCTCCAATTCTGAAGCAAAAGCATTGATTGATCGTGGGCTTGTCTTTAGCCACGGACGAAAAGTTCTCATCGCGCGCGCCATGATGGCCAAACATACTGTTTTTAAGGTAGAGCAGCCACCAAAGGCACAAGTGATCTTTGAGGATGAGAACCTGTTGGTTGTCAATAAGCCTCCTTTTCGCGATAGCGAGGAGATAGCCAAAGAGTTTGGGTTTCCTTTGCTGCATCGACTCGATCGAGAGACAAGCGGTGTCTTGATGCTCGTTAAAAATAGCGATTTTCAAAAAAAAGCGATCGAGGCCTTTCGTAAAGAAGAGGTAGCTAAGGAGTATTTGGCCATTGTCCAGGGGATTGTTGCTGAGGGTGGGCAGATCGATAAGCCAATCGTGACAACAAAGGGTCATTTTGCTAAAAGTCGTGTAGCCAAAGAGGGTAAGTGTGCGCTAACGATCTATGAGCCGCTTGAGGTTGCTGGAGGGCGGACAAAGCTTGCTGTGAAGATTGTTACTGGTCGAACACATCAGATTCGCGTTCACCTAGCCTATATTCGCCATCCTATTGTGGGTGATCGACTCTATGGTGGGCCGGAGGCTAAGAGAATGATGTTGCATGCGTGGAAAGTTTCGCTTATGGGGTTAGAATTTGAGGCCGAACCAACCCAAGAGTTTAGCCAATTTGCTCATTCTTAATGATAATTTGGGTAAAATTCACGATTACGATAGACTTTAATGAGAGGATTGCCGGTTGTTTGAGAGCCTAACCGAATCATTCAAACATGCTATAAACCGCTTACGCCACACCGATGATGAGCGTGCCCTAAAAGGTGCGATTGAGGAGCTTAAGAAGTCACTTCTAAAGTCAGATGTCCACCATAAGCTTCTTAAAGAGCTGCTTACCCAGGTTGAACACAAAACAAAAGAAAAAGGCATTGGCAAATCGCAATTTATCGAGGCACTCAAGGAGGTCTTGTTAGAGACACTTGAGATCGCGGGTCATCAAGGGTTTGTTTTTGCCGATAGACCGCCAACTGTTGTGATGATGGCGGGATTGCAAGGATCAGGAAAAACAACAACAAGCGGTAAATTGGCTCTCTATCTCAAGCAGCGCGGTAAAAAGGTTCTCTTAGCTGCAGCCGATCTTCAGCGACTTGCTGCGGTTGAGCAGCTTAAGCAGATTGGTAGCCAGATTGAGGTTGAGGTATTGGCGCTTGATGGGGTGAGTGAGCCCTTGAAGGTAGCCGAAGCAGCCCTCAAGCGCGCCAAAGATGGGCTTTTTGATGTCTTGATCGTCGATACAGCCGGACGCTTGGCTATCGATGAGGCATTGATGGATGAGCTTGCGGCTGTCAAGAGATTATTAGCTCCCCATGAGGTTTTCTATGTCGCTGACTCGTTAACAGGTCAAGATGGTGTGCGATCGGCCGTCACATTCCACGAAAAAATTGGCCTGACAGGCATTATTCTTAGTAAATTTGATGGTGATAGCAAGGGTGGTGTTGCGTTGGGGATCGCCAAGCAAACAGGTGTCCCCTTGCGTTTTATTGGTACTGGCGAGAAGATGCCCGATCTTGAGCTCTTTGTTCCCGAGCGTATCGTGGGGCGTTTGTTGGGTGCGGGTGATGTCGTGGGATTGGCCGAGAAGGTTGGCGCAGTTATTAATGAAAAAGATGCCAAAAAGATCAACCAAAAGATTCGAAAAGGTGAGTTTAACTTCGAGGATTTTATCGAGCAACTTGAGACTGTCAAGAAGTTAGGTAACCTCAAGAACCTTATCGGTATGGTGCCTGGCATGAGTGGTGTGGCCCAGCAGATTGGAGATGTTGATCTTGAGAATATGAAGGAGATCAAGCGCATACGGGCGATGATCAATTCGATGACACCCAAAGAGCGCCAACAACCAAGCCTGCTCAACAACTCGCGCAAACGCCGTATTGCCAAGGGTGCCGGTCTATCACAAGTTGAGGTGAATCGTATCCTTAACCAGTTTGAAAAGGCTGCTAAAATTGCTAAAAAATTCTCAAGTAAGTCAGGTATGAAGGATTTAGCAGCACTGATGAGTCAGCATCGCTTTCCTGGATTTGGTCGCTAAGGCCTGACGAAAAGGCGCTAAGACGCTTTTTCTTCAGACCTTATTTTTAATATTACGAAGGAGTCTATGATATGGCAACTGTAATTCGTCTGACACGTATGGGTCGCACAAAGCGCCCTTTTTATCGCATTGTTGTAACCGATAGTCGCAAACGCCGCGATGGTGGCTGGATTGAGCAGATTGGCTACTACAATCCTTTGACAGAGCCCACAACAGTGAAAATCGACGCCGATCGTTTGAAATACTGGCAAAGTGTTGGCGCTAAGCCAAGTGAGCGGGTTGCTTCACTGATCAAAAAGATCTAATTGCGATTGTGTTGATGGTTGAAGAGTTTGTTGAGCATTTTGTTCGACTGATCGCTTCTTGCCCTGATGAAGTACAAGTGAGTCGGCATCAGGTTGATGAAACGCTTCATGAGATTGTTATTGTTGCCCACAGTGAGGATGTTGGAAAGATCATCGGTCGTGAAGGAAAGATGATTAGTGCGATCAAAACAGTCATCTCTGGCTGTAAGGCCAAAGATGGTATCAGCTATCGCGTGGTTGTGAGGGCGCATGGCGAGTGATGAGCGACTCTTGGTGGCAACTGTTGGCAAAACAGTTGGTCTAAAGGGAGATTTGAAGCTTCACTTGCATACCGATTTTCCGGAGCAGTTCAAAAAAGGGGCGATATTTCACACCGATGAGGGTGATTTAGAGATTTTGCGCTACGATGAGGAGCGTCAGCTCGTCGCCTTTTTAGGCTACACAACGCCTGAAAGCGCCAAAATGCTCACCAACACCAAGCTCTATGTGACAGTTGAAGAGAGTCGAGCATCATGTGAGCTTGGGTGTGATGAATATTTTTGGTTTGATATTATCGGGCTTAGCGTTGTTGAGGATGGTGAGGTTTTGGGCGTTGTGAAGGAGATTGAGCGGCTTGCGGGTCAAGAGATGTTGCTGATTGCTACCGATGGTGCACTTGTGGCACAGGGGATGGCGAAACATTTCGTGCTTCCTTATATCGATCGATTTATTGATCATGTTGATCTTGAAGGCAAGGCGGTAATCGTCCGTCATGCCAAAGATGTTCTTGAAGCGAGTTGATGCGCTTTTATTTTGCGACTCTTTTTCCTGAGTTGATCACACCCTACTTTGATGCCTCGATTTTAGGTCGTGCGAAGAGCGAGGGGGTTATCGAGGTGGTCGTTGAGAATCCTCGCGACTATACAACCAACAAACATCGCAAAGTCGATGACTATCAGGCGGGTGGGGGTGCAGGACTTGTCCTCTCGCCACAGCCACTCTTTGATTTGGCCGATCACATTCGCCAACAAGACCCCGATGTACATATCATCGTTGCCACACCTGCTGGCAAACCCTTTAGACAAAACGATGCTCGACGCCTCGCTTCTAAGAGATCGATCATGTTTGTTTGTGGTCGCTACGAAGGGATTGATGAGCGATTTATCGAAGTTCATGCTGATGAGCTCTTCTCGATTGGCGATTATGTCCTAACGGGAGGGGAGTTGGCAGCCCTTGTGATGAGTGATGCGATCGCGCGACAGATCCCTGGTGTTTTGGGCAATGAGGAGAGTCTGGAGGGCGAGAGCTTTGGTAGTGAGGGGCTGTTGGAGGCTCCTGTATTTGGTAAACCGAATAATTATCTCGGTTTAAGCGTTCCCTCAGAATACTTAAAGGGAAATCATAGTAAAATTTCCGCCTTAAAAAGCCGACTGGCAGTCGCCAAGACTCGCTTCCACAGGCCGGAGATCGCAAACGCAGTCGTTTGGAAGGACAAGAGATGAAAAATAAGTATATTGCGGCATTCGAACAGGCACAACTTGCCGGCAAACAGGTTCCCGAGTTTAAAGCCGGCGACACCGTCCGTGTTGCTGTACGCATTAAAGAGGGTGAGAAGACGCGCATACAAAACTTCGAAGGTGTATGTATCGCGCTTCATGGCGAAGGCACAGGTCGAACGATGACAGTACGCAAAATCAGTGCGAATAACATTGGTGTTGAGCGTATTTTCCCTGTCTATTCAGATAGCATCGAAAGCATTACGGTTGTTCGCCGCGGTCGTGTTCGCCGTGCCAAACTCTACTATCTACGCACACGCAAAGGTAAAGCTGCACGCATCGAAGAGCAGCGCTAATCTCAAGCTCGCACAACGCGGGCTTCTTTTTTAGTAAGTTCAACTTCTATCCTTCATCGATTGACTC
>JAINCO010000136.1:0-6944 GCA_036574095.1 Campylobacterales bacterium
ACAGGGGATGCTCGAAGCGCTGAGAGTGTTGCTCGCAGCTTCGCTAAAAGCGAAAAAATAATGGATGGGATCGAGAGCGAGCTTTTGGGTAGGGGTGGGGCGATGGCACTAACCAAAGAGCTTTTAGGTGAGTTGATTGTTGAGCTTAAAAAGGTCGGTGTTATTCTTGATAATGGTGCGAAGATGAGTGCTGATGCTGCAGAATCGACTGGTAATCTCAAGAAACTAAGAGAAGAGGTTGATATGGCCATCAAGCGGGCCAGTGGGCTCATTGAGCAGATCGATAGACGACTGGGGCCTGAAGGTGCCAAAGAATGGAAGGTTCCATGAACTATGTTATGTGGTTGGTGGCGATTGTACTACTCATGGGTGGATGCGCCTCCAAAGAGGCAGCATGGCAGCGAGATGGCGCGTTGTGGATCAGAGATTACAAACGGGCTGTTTTAACAGGAGATAAGGCGTTGGCAGCCTTTGCATGGCAAAAAGCCGAATCGATCGCCCGTACAAGCGCCGATCCAGCTGTCCTTGGACGGCTTGAGGTTATCAGGTATGGCATTACAACGGCTTTGGGTTGTCCCGTTGAGATTGAGAGGGATGTTCAGGGGGTCGAAGAGGGGTATCAGGCATTTTTGTCGGGAGATTTGCATAAAGCACTTGCTCTTGGTCTTCCCAAAGAGTATGAAGCTATTGCGCGGGCTGCTCTTGCTGGTGAGATTGAGCGTGTGGCGACATTGCTAACAAAGATGGAGTCGTCACACTCTGTTTTGGTTGCGGCAGCGGTGCTTAAAAAACGGGGGATTGAGAGCGAGGCTATCTATCGTGAGGTTATTGCGCGAGCCTCGCACGAAGGATACACGGCGGCACTTGCCTGTTGGCTAGCTAATGCTAAAGATTGGTATGAGCGTCTCGGCAGGAGTGCCGAGGCTGCCCAGATGGAGCAACGTATCAAAATTTTAGAGGGCGCTAAAAAATAATCTTGTAATTATCGTGAAGGATGGTTACGATGTTGTTCATTCCAAGTGCTGCCAGTTCATTTCTAATCTCATCCATATAGACAGGCTTAAGATGGTTGATGTAGAGCGCGATATCGTTGCGTGATAGATGACTTAACTCTTCTTTGAGGAGTGCTGGTGTTAAATGACGACTATCTTCAGCCAATTTTGGAAAGCGTGAGGGAAAGGAGACCTCGATAATAAGGGCTTTGATCTCTCTATCATTATTGAGTCGCTCCCAAATCGAAGGGCATTTGTAAGTATCGGCCGTGAACATCAGTTTATTGTTGCCCTTCTTGATGATGTAGCCACAACTTGGGACGGTATGGTTTGTTGCAAAAGGTTCAAGTGTTATTCCATTGACTGTATATTGCTCGGCGATGCTAATCGAATGAAAGAGGACAGCTTTATCGTTTTGGTTGATCAGGTTGATTTCATTAAAATCAGGCCAGATCTCCCAGTTAAAGATATAGCGTTTAATCGCTTCGATTGTTGCGGGTAGACCATAGATGTTAAGTGGTGTTGTGCGCTCATTAAAAAAGGCATCGATAAGAAATGGGATATCGGCAATATGGTCTAGATGGGAGTGCGTCAAGAAGATATGATCGATAAGTTGGGCTAAAGGGCCCAATGGGCGCATAATATTGCCTGCATCGATAGTGATGTGGTCGCTAAGAAGAAGTGTTGTTGTTCCATGTTCGGCGCTTTTCCCGCCATAGGCTCCAAGAATTTGGATGCTTTCCACGTAATTCCTCTCTTATTTAGTTGTGAACGTAAAGACGCCGTCAAATGCTACGGGCGGATTTTTGATGAAATGGTCGCAACGTTCAATATAAACAGTGTAGAGTTGATCATGCTCTTTGGCCTCTAACTCTTCAAAAATTGCTTTGGCGCCAGCAAAATCACTGGCATTATAAAGGGCGATTGCCTCATGGTAGCGATCAATCATCGCCTGTTGCTCGGGCGTGACAGGACCAAAACCTAAAACCTCAAAGATCTCAACAGGCTTGTTTTTACCTTTGACTCGTACTAAGTCAAGATGGCGGATGACATACTCTTTTTTAAGGCCTTTTTTCGTAAATTCAGAGATGATGATGTGCGAACCGTAAGGTTTGTTTAATCCCTCAAGACGCGAGGCAAGATTGACAGGATCACCGATAATTGTATAGTCTGCGCGACCTTTTGAGCCCATTTCTCCAACGGTCGAGAGGCCGGTATTGATACCGATACCGATATCGATTGGCGGTGTTCCTTCGGCTGCAAGCTCTGCATTAAGCTCTTTGAGCTTTTCGATCTGCTCAATAGCGGCTGTCACCGCTTCATCTTCGTGATTAGGAACATCGTTAGGGGCGTTCCAGTAAGACATAATCGCATCACCGATGAATTTATCAATCGTGCCTTGATGGGCGATAATGATATCGGTCATCGGTGTCATATAACGGTTGAGTAGCTGAACAAGTCGCTTAGGTGAGCCCATGGCCTCTGAGAGAGTTGTAAAGCCTCGAATATCGCTAAAAAAGATTGTCACATAGCGCTCTTCACCGTCAAGAATCATATCGTCAGGGTTACTGATGAGCTTTTCGACAACGGCTGGTGAGACCTTTTTGGCAAATTTATTTTTAATCAGCTCTTTTTGTCTGGCTTCAAGAAGATAGCTTAGAACCATTGAGATAAGAAAAATGACCAGCAGGGTAGTCAGCGGAAAGAGAATGTTGACGATTAGCCCCTGAGAAAAGAGCATCCAATAATCAAAAATTAACAATCCAGCGGCTGCTAAGAGCGCGAGAGTAAGGGCAATAAGGGCTGGGGTAAAGGCATAGAGGATTGCCATGATAAGTGCAGCGCCAATGATGAGCGTAAGGTCAACACCCACCATCCATGAAGGGCGGGCGATAAAGTCTTTAGCAATGATGTTGTCGATGATGTTGGCATGAACCTCGACGCCAGGAAAGACATTATCAAAGGGTGTGGACCTGAGGTCCAAAAGACCGGCAGCTGATGTTCCAATGAGAGCAATTTTTCCGTTAAGTAGGTTAGGATCGATACGCTTGTTGATAACATCGGTGGCAGAAATATAGGGAAAAGTGTGGCTTGGTCCCCTGTAATTAACAAAAATACGGCCATTTCGGTCAGTTGGAATTGCCAATTTCCCTAAGGTGATCTCTTCAACTCCAACTTCTGAGTAATTGATCGTAACTTTTTTGACACCGCTGGCGATACGAATGAGCTCAAAAGCAAGTGAGGGGAAGATCATCCCGTCATATTTGAGCAGAAGGGGAACGCTTCGCACGATACCATCAGCATCTGGGATCATTGTGAAAAAGCCGCTTGAATAGGCTTGATTTTGGATCGCCGGGATATTGAGGATGGGGCGATAGGGCTGGATTAAAAACTCCTGGTTTTCTCCTTTGCGTTCAATAAAGATGGCAGGGATATTAGGAGTGAGACCATCAGGTTTGAGACCATCATTTTCGAGGGCAAAAAAGTAGCCAACAATTGTTGGTGTTTGGGCAATCGTTTGGCCAAGAATTTGGTCATAGTCGGGCACATGATCACTAGGTAGTCCTAAGCGTCTAAAGACCTCTTTAGGTGAGCTATTATCTTTCTCTGCAAAAACAATATCAAGACCGATAATACCTACCCCTGCCTCAGTAAGATTAGTTAGGTCTATTCTTGCTTTTAGTTCGCAAAAATCCATAATACCTACCCCTGCCTCAGTAAGATTAGTTAGGAGTTGGGCAAATTGTTGCCGAGGCCACGGCCACTGTCCGAGCTCTTTGAGACTTTTTTCATCAAGATCGATGATAACAATATTGTCTGTTGTCGGAATAGGTCCACGGAGTTTAAAGAGATAGTCGCGTAATGTTGAGTCGAATGTTGCAAACTCCTGGGGAAGTTTCAGGTAGAGTAGTGTCATCAGTATAGCGACTGCTATACCAACAGTCGCCTGAAGCAGAAGTTTTTTCACAAGCCTACCTGATATTAATGATCACACTGCTTTTTGGGGTAGCGGGTTGTATCGTCTGTGTGATAGTGCGCTGTGTCTCCTGTGCTGTTTGTGTGACCTGGGTGATTGTCTGTTGGATGGTTGTGGTATCGACTTGTGGGGTCGACACAACTGGGGGTTGCATGGCTGGAGGTGGTGTCGTTGCAAGAGTTGGTGTAGAAGCAATAGAAGGTACTTGTGTAGGGGGTGTTGGTGTGGCAGCTGATGGAGTTGGTCTATCTGGCTTCGATGCTGTGACCCCAGTGGTTGGTTCTGCTGTTGGAGTTGCAACTTGTGATGTTTCAGCTGACGCAGCCTGGCTTGCTATACCTCCAGTTGTTCGCTCTGTTTGAGCAACTTGGCCTTGCTGGCTCGGTGATTCTCCTCTTTCCTCTCCTCTTTGCTGCTTTTCTGTGCTGGCTGTCTGCGTGGTTTGTTGCTCACTCGAACTCTCAGATTTGGTTGCCTGCTTCTGCTCTGTTGCGGCTGGTTTCGCCTGTGCACTTGCACCACCGCCAGTTGCTTGTTCAAGTTTGCGTAGTTCAGCTGGTGTATAGGGGCGAGGAGCAGAAATCTGACCAACATCGACTGTTGTTACCATACCAGCGGAAACAACCACAGGAGCGGGAGTCGACGCTGCAGGTGCAGGTGTTGGGGTTGCGGCAGGCGGTGTCTCTGGCCCTCGAATTGCTCCGACAGAAGGTGCTGCCGTCGTTACAGGCACTTGGGTAGTGATGGCAGGTGCTGGCAGGGGAGCAACCGTGATGAGTCCTTGAGTACAGGCAATTGTTTCAGGTCCTTTGGGAGGAATGATACCAAGAAATCTAGTTCCTCGAATACCGATCGTGGCAGTTCTAGTTTGTAGAGAGAAACTTTCGGGAGATTTTTTAGCAATCTGCCCAGTAATTGCCTTAAAGGCTCCTTTGGCAATGCTAAATGAGGCCTTGGGTGCCTTTTGTTCGTCGTAAAGATACTCTTTGACCGAGAATTCACTATCAGGTCCAATTGTTATTGTTGTTTTATCTGAAAAAACAATTTGAGCTCTCGCGCCTGGTTGGGTTATAATTGTGTCTTGTTGCTCGATCTTAAATCCAGATGAGGGTTTGAGCGTTTTGCCGCTTCTCTCGACGGCTACCAGTCCACTGAGGGCCGCAATTTTTCCAACCCCGCCCCACAAGGAGAGAGTGAGCGCTATGACCAGAGGTAATAATCTAAGCATCTTCGATCCTTTAGCAGCTTAAAAAAGATACATGAGCGATGCGCTCGCCACAGTTTTTGTGTAGTCATAGTTCATTATTGTTGAATTATTGGCCGTATATGTGGTATTGGCAACGACTGACAAACTTTTGGTCATCTTCCATGTTGCTGAAAGTGTAGTTGCATTGTTATAATCTTCTCTGGCATCGTTAAAATATCGGCTATATTTGAGACTTTCCGAAGCACTCACACTGAGGGCTGCTGTTGCCATATAGGTCAAACCAGCTGTTAGTGTGTAGTTATTTTGGTCAACCATGGGGGCGTATCCTTCGCGACATGCCTCGTGTTGCCATGCGATGGAACCATTGATGATAATGCTTCCATCCATTAAAATTTGCTGAAGAGAGAGGCTGGCATCAACGAGGTAGGAGTCGCGTTCACTCATTTTGCCATAAGATGGGTGGCGTAGATGATCTTTTTGGGTGATCTTGGCAGCGAGGTCGATTGTACGGCTCTCCATGGGAAAAGTGATTTTTGGTCCAACAGCAAAAGTATGATAGAAAGAGCCTTCCCCGATCCAAAGGTAACTATACTCGAATGGAAAGGAGATATTGGCTTTAATTCCTTTCCACTGAGGACCGCTTGTAAGTTGTAGCATACGGACATCGTTGGATTGGTTTGAGCTTTTGGCATACTGCTGCTGGTAGATCATGGCAGAGCTATTCCAAAAAAGTCCTTTAACTTTTCCTTGAGGGCTATACGTGTGGGCGAGGTAAGCGATACCTGTATAAGAGTAGTCACTCTTAGGAGTACTTGCCGTTTTGTTATTGCCACTGTTGAGATTGTTATCGTATTGAATACCAGCCATCACCAAACCTGTGATGAAGTGCTTTTGTTGCCTGGCAACAAGTGCTTCAAGGTAAGTATTGACAACTTTTCGATAATCCTCTGGGAGGGGAAGCTCACGAAGTTCTTCAAATTCAGCAATAGCCTCTTTATCTTGCCCTGACTCCATGAGGCTTCTGGCCATTTCAAAGCGTGCCAGGACATTTTCTGGCTCAACAATCAAAACGCGTTCGTATGCGGCAATAGCGCTATCATAATCTTTGGCTTCAAAAGCACAGCGCCCAAGATAGTAGTTGATATCCTTATCATCAGTCTGTTGCTCGTAAAGCTGCTCTACGATTCTACAAGCTTCTTGGTGTTTGTTAGCTTTAAAAAGGGAGATAGCCTCACTTTTTTGGATACTGACTGGGGCAACTGATATTGTTAAGGGACTGATACTTTCGGCGGCGATGCCAGGTAAGGTAACGATGGAAGCAACAAGAAGATAAGAGAGATCTTTTTGGCCCATGCACTATACTCCCGCTCTTATTCATTAGAGAGATTATAGGTAACTCATTTTTAAAAGAACCTTTAGATTTACAACTTTGTGTAAGGTTTTTTGTTCATTGTATTTTTTGTTGCTGATAAAAGATTGACTCAAGAGTCTTAAATTATCCTGCAGAGTATCGATTCTATTAAGAAATGACGATGTCGCTTAAATATAGTCAACGTCTGAAGGTAATGGGGAACAGGGCATCACACTACTTGGCTAGATCTGAATGAGCGTTTGACATCTTTAAGGAACAAGGGCGTAACCATTAAGTTGGTAGTCAACAATCGACACTGTGGCCGAGGGTGTTACTTTGACGCCAGGACGCAGGTGGCGCCGATCGATCTGTTTGCGTTGCAATGTTGCTTCGCACTGCTCTATTGTTACTTTGCCG
>JAINCO010000137.1:0-13378 GCA_036574095.1 Campylobacterales bacterium
GCGCCACTCCTTTGCGACCTCTTTATTGGCTGAGGGGGCACGAATTAATGATGTGAGCACACTCTTGGGTCATGCCCATCTTGCGACAACCCAAATCTATACAGCGCTTGGGATGCAGACAACGATGGAGCACTATAAGTTAGCCCATCCTTTATGTGGCAAGAAGGTACGCTAAATGTTTAAAAAGGTCTATGTCGGTATTGTTATCAATCGCGACAAGATCGACATAGCTACCATCTTTGTTAAGCGTGGTCGTATCTTAGAGAGGCAACGCAAAAGTTTTTTGACACCCGATGGTTCTCTTTCGCAAGAGGTGATCTCATTTTTGTTGGACCTTCAGGAGCGCTATACCTACACCTATACAGCGACACTGTTAGATACAGTGAATCAAGGAGCTCTTCCCTCATGCAGTCGTACCCTTTATGAAGAGCTTGGCATTAAAATGTCAACCATTGCCCGTCTTTGTCTTTCTGAGGGTTGGTCGATCTATGTCGGTCTTGAGGAGCTAAAGAAGGCGCAAGAGAAATTTGCTCCTGTTGAGGGGATCGACTATCTCTTTTCCCCAGCCGTCCTCATTTTTAATCACTACGCCAAGGAGCTGGTAGAAAAACCAACACTCTATCTTTTTATGCGCTCTGCGTTAGCCACATTGGCTATTTTTTCGGAATCAAAACTCCTTTATTGCTCGAACTATCCACTCTCATATGCATTTGAAGAAGAGCAAAAAGGGGAAGATGAGGCGACAGAGTCGCTTTTTGATATCGATTTGATTGATGAGTTAGGTGGTATTAAAATCGAAGACCTTGATGTTGATTTGGATAAGGATGTGATCATCCGCGAGATGGAACCAACAATCCCTGGATCAATAATCTCTCAGACAGGAGATGAGCGAACTCTCGAAATTCTTCTAAAAATTGAGGATTTTTTGAAACGCTCACTCGAAGAGTACTATACAAATGAGGTTTATCAAGGGGATTTTGTTGAGCGAATCATCTTGATTGATGAGGTTGGCATCGCAGAGATGCTTAAGAAATATATCGAAGAAGAGTTATTTATCACAACACAAATTGATAGTTTTGATCTGGCTGAAGCACTTGCCGAGCTTGCGCGTGTGGAGAGTGAGTGATGAAGTATAGTTTTACTAAAGCTCGCTCAAAAAAACTTTTAAAAACCGACACAAAGCTTTGGATACTCTTTTTTGTTACCGTCATGACGATGCTTGGGGGGTTTCATACTTACATACGCTATCAGCAGGCGCATGCGAATGAATGGATTGAGGAGTTGGCACAAACAACCCGTGTGACCCAAGAGCGCATCAAGAAAGTTGAGCGTGAGATCCAGCAAGTAACCAAAGAGGCGGAGTTAGCCGATAAGGTGGTAACCCACAACACCATCATGATCGATAGCCTTCGCAATCTTTTTGATTTGATACCCGATGAAATTGTATTAACCAAAGTTGTGATGGAGCCTCGCACACTTGTGCTTTATGGATCGGCTCCGAGCAAGGAGGTTTATGACTATCTTCTCTATCCACCCCTCAAATCGATCTTTACAACAACACAGACCTCGTTTTACCGAGCGGGCTCTCGTGTTCATTTTGTTTCGATAAGTAAGTTAGAGGGTGAGGATGCAACACAAGCCTCTTCTGATCATACCCTAAGCATCCAAGGTGATGCTAACCAGAGTGGTGGTGCACATAGCCATCAGAAGGAAAAGCATCAATGAAAAAGGTGATGGTAGGATACGTTGATCTAGTGAAGATGCTCTATTTTCTTCTTTTGACACTGATTGTTGGGTTACTCTATGGGTTGACATGGATACGAAGCGATATGCATGGATATCGGATGGCCGATGTGCGCCTTCAGGAAGCGCGTCGTCAACATCAGCAGGCTACCGCCTTAGAGAGCTTAAAAAATCAAACATTAGAGAGACTCAAAAAGGAAAAGAGAGCGATTCTTTCTGCCTTGGGTAACCATTTTGATACGGAGCGTTTCAAGCGCACCCACCAAAATGAGCTTACCTTTACACGTCTTGTCGAGACTAATACAACAATAGACGATGGGTTTGTACTTCGCCACTACGAAGCGGTTGCCTATTTCTCATCGCCCTCGATCTTTTTTACTTTTGTCAAAAATCTGGAACATGGTGAATATGTGGTTGGATTGGGGGAGAAACTTGAGATTTCATCATCACAAGGTGGCCTGCAAGCAATCATGGAATTAATTGTTTATGAGCGGTTGAATGAGATCAATAAAACTGCGATCTCCACAGGCGGGCATACCATGATACCTGTTACGCCGATAGAGAGTAATCATAGTAGTGACGCTAAGGCACAATCAACCACCTCCCATGCAGGCGAGAGCTCCCATAAATAGCCTCTTATCCAGCGAGGAACCTTTCTGAGGCGACACCCCTCTTTAAAGGCCTTTGATGCACCAACAAGAGGGTGATAGGGGGAGGACCAAAGAAACTTTCCACCAACCCCAAAGGCAATCTTGCCGGCCAGGACTCCCCCGCTATCTGCCATGATCATCTCTTGTTGTCTAAATGAAGGAAGAATCCCTTGTTGTTTGGCAAGCCATAAAAGATCGCGTCTAAAAAGTTCAGGACGAAAGGGGATAATGATTACCTTGCCAACTCTTGCTTCCTTAGGTTTGTTCCATAAGCGAAGGGCATCATCGCTTAGATAGACCAAAGATCGGATAATACCTTGAGTGTGCTCTGCCAAGAGGGCTTGGGCGATCGGACGGATTCTATTTCTCATAAAGTGGGGGTCATGGTTGGATTCATCGATAAAGTAGGGAATGTTGTGCCTATCAAGCCATCGTTGTAGTTCTTGTTTTGTTATTTCAAGCAAAGGGCGAATCAAGAGATACCCCGCGCGCTTTTCAATCTCTCTCATGCCAACCAATTCAACAGTCCCGGCACCTTTGGTTAGTTGTATCAAAAGCCATTCAAGTCGATCATTAAGCTGATGAGCTGTGAGGAGGTGATCATATCGATGCGTGGCGATAAGCTCCTCAAAAAATTGGTAGCGTGCTCTTCTAGCGGTCGCTTCAAAGTCTGATTCAGGTAGGGTGATACTTTTGATAAAAAGCTTGCACCCAAAGCGTTGTGCTAACTCATGAGCATAAGCAACCTCTTTTTTGCTTTGGGCGCGGCGATTGTAGTCAACGATCGCCAGATCACACAAGATCCCTTGCATGGATAGAAGGTGAAAAAGAGCTGTTGAGTCGATGCCACCTGAAAAGGCGAGTAGGTTGCGACGCGCTCGTAAAAGTGATAGGGTTACCTCAGAGATCATGAGAGTGTAGCGGGTCGAAGCAAGGTAGCCAGTAGTGTCTGCCCGGCATGAGAGGTAATCTCTACCTCATAGAGGCGACCAGTTTCGGGGGCATCAACCTCACTATCGTTAATGAGGATTTTTCCATCAATCTCTGGCGCCCACAAGAGAGCTTTAGCTTCCCAAAAATAGTCGCCCTCATCACTAACGCCTGTGAGTGTTGCAAGGATCTTTTGGCCAACCATCTTTTTGGCGTTGTTTCGGTGAAGTTTAGCAACACTTTTTTCGATGATTTTGAGGCGACGACGAATCTCCTTAGGATCAATTTTATCCTTCATCTCATACGCAGGCGTTCCCTCTTCGTCAGAATAGGCAAAGACAGAGAGACGATCAAATCCGAAGTTCTCGATAAAGCGAACAAGCTCCTCAAATGCCTCTTCGCTCTCTCCAGGATGCCCAACAATAATGCCTGTGCGCACAAAACTTCCAGGGATCGCACGCATTGTCTCAAGGAGTTCAACTGTTTTTGTCCTGCCCATGCCTCGTTTCATCTTTTTAAGCATACCATCATGGATATGTTGGATCGGTATATCAAAGTAGGGAAGGAAAACGGAACTTTGGGCGATACGAGCAATCAGCTTTTTGGTGACGGTTGTTGGGTAAAGATAGAGGATGCGCGCGCGAATCCCCCCAATTGCCTCAATGGCATCGATCAGTGTAAGTAGACCATCCTTGATGCCAATATCTCGCCCCCAACTTGAGCTATCTTGAGCAATCAAGCTAAAGTCATAAAACCCTTGCTCTTTGAGTCGTGTGATCTCTTTGACAATGCTTTCAAGTGAGCGTGAATGGAGTTTTCCTTTAAAACCGGGAATAGCGCAAAAGCTACAGGTCTGATTACACCCTTCAGCAATCTTGATGTAGGCATGGCTTGTTGAGCCTGTGATAACACGCTCTTCATCACCAATCAAAAAGACCTCCCCGTGGGTTGCGTTGCGTCGTCCTTCGATAAGCTCATCAATGCGCGCATAATCGCCCACACCAGCAATAATATCAACTTCAGGAAGCTCTTGTGCCAATTCATCACGGTAGCGTTCAGATAGACAGCCAGCCATTACAAGAAGTGACCCTTTTTTTCGATGCGCATGAAGTTCGAGGGTTGTTCGGATACTCTCCTCTTTGGCAGGACCGATAAAACCGCAGGTATTAACGATAACAAGATCAGCCTCGCCAACTTCTGGCGTGATCTCATACTCACGAAGGCGTCCGAGCATCACTTCGGTATCGACAAGATTTTTATTGCATCCAAGAGAGACAATATGGAGTTTTTTGGTCATAGGAGCCTCTTTGTTCATTTCGTTAGAGCCAAATATTATCGATCAGGCGTGTTGAGCCAACGCGTGCTGCGACCAAAATCAAGCTTTCATTTGGGGTGATGGTATCGATGGGGCGTAATTGGCGATCGGTAAAGGCGATGTAGTCGATGGCTAAGGGTGAGAGGATCTCTTCCATGCGACTTTTGATGAGCTTTGTATCGCGCTCGCCGCTGCCACAAAGCTTGGCGGCATGTTTAAGTGAACGAGGGATCTTCAGTGCCTCTATGCGCTCTTCTGGGCTTAGATAGATATTGCGGCTTGAGAGAGCCAAGCCATCAGCATCACGGACGGTTTCTATAGGGATGATTTCGATAGGAAGGAAGAAGCTTTGAACCATCTGAGAAATCAATAGCAGCTGTTGGGCATCCTTTTTCCCAAAATAGGCGCGCGTTGGTGCGATGAGTCCAAAAAATTTCAAAACAACAGTCAGCACCCCATTGAAGTGGCCAGGACGAACCGCCCCCTCATAGATATAGCCACGAATTACGGGGGCTTGAATCATGATCGGATCGCTCTCATAAAGCTCCTCGGCAGTTGGCATGAAAAGAATATCAACCCCTGCCACCTCACAAATTTTACTATCGGCTTCAGGGCGTCTGGGATATTTGGCCAGATCTTCACCCGGCAGAAATTGGGTAGGATTAACAAAGATTGAGACGACGGTGATGGCATTCTCAGCCTTGCTTTGGCGAATCAGTGAGAGGTGCCCTTCATGCAATGCACCCATCGTCGGGACAAATCCGATCGACTCTTTTTGTTGTTGGCGCCACGCGCGTAGCTCGGTGGCCTTGGTGATAATTTGCATGCCACTCCTTTATGGGGCTCTTTGATGCGTAATTATACCCTATAAGCCCTAAACAGGTATAATTACGCAAAAATCATGCAGGATGCGCGTGTGGATAACTATCAATATGGTGAACTTCTAAAGACGCTTGAGCAAAAAATTGAGAATATCAAAAATATCATCAAGCCCGATGTAATTGAGGCAAGACTCGCCGAAATTGCGAAGCTTGAGGAGGATCCTGAGTTTTGGAATGATCCTAAGGAGATGGCCAAAATTCAGCGAGAAAAAAATAAATTAACAGCACTCTTAGCCAAATACCGTGAAGCTGCAACTGCCTTAGAGGATGCTCAGGGGCTTTTTGAGCTTGGGGTGGCTGAGGAGGATAGTGCGACACTTGAGGCGCTCTTTGCAGAAGCTGATCATCTTGAAGAGACAGTCAAGAAGCTTGAAGTCGAGGTGATGCTCTCCGGAGAGCATGATAACAAAAATGCCATCGTAACGATTCATCCAGGAGCTGGTGGAACAGAATCGAATGACTGGGCGGGTATGCTTTATCGTATGTATCTTAGATGGGCTGAGCGGCGTGGCTTTAAGGTGGAGATCCTTGACTACCAGCCTGGCGAAGAGGCGGGTATCAAGGATGCGAGTTTTATTGTTAGTGGTGAGAATGCCTATGGTTATTTGAAGGCTGAAAATGGGATCCATCGACTTGTTCGTATCTCCCCCTTTGATTCAAATGCGCGTCGCCATACGAGCTTTGCCTCTGTCTTTGTCTCGCCTGAAATCGATGATGATATCGATATTGTCATCGAGGATAAGGAGCTTCGCATCGATACTTATCGTGCTTCGGGAGCAGGTGGCCAGCATGTCAATAAAACAGAATCGGCTATTCGCATCACCCATATCCCAACCGGAATCGTTGTTCAGTGTCAAAATGATCGAAGCCAGCACAAAAATCGCGAGACGGCGATGAAGATGCTCAAATCCAAGCTTTATGAGCTGGAGTTAGAGAAGAAACGCTCAGCCGTCGATACAATCGAAAAGAGCGATATTGGTTGGGGGCATCAGATTCGCAGCTATGTTCTTGCTCCCTATCAACAGGTCAAAGATACACGATCCGAGAAGGCCTACTCTCAAGTTGATGCGATTTTAGATGGTGATCTTGATAAGATGATCGAAGATGTTCTGATTGCTCAACAGTCAGAAAAGAAGTGAATTTTGTTTAGCTAAAGATTTCCATAAGAAAAAATTTTATATTATTCAGAGTCCAATGAAGCAGGGGAAGAAGATCGTGTTGTATCGTTATCTGATTTTAATCGTCACTCTCTTTGGTTGGGCAGATGAGATTGATAGTTTGCAAAAAACACTCGAAGAGAGTAGCTATGTTGCTACGATGCAGCGAAGGAATGTTGATTATCAACCATATACGATGAATGTCTATCGTGGCGATGAGCTTGTGCGAATGGGGCTTAGAACACTTGAGGATGCTCTCATGTTAGCTCCAGGTGTTGATATAGCATTTGATTCAATCAATTATAAAACCCCTATCTTTCGTGGTTCTAATCCTGTTGCCTATGGTCAGAGTAAACTCATTATCGACGGTGTTACCGTTAATGACCGCACCTTCAATGGCTATTCCCCCTATTTGCATCTACCGGTTGAGCTCATCGAGCGAATCGAGATTGTGCGAGGCGTTGGGTATGGATGGGATGATCAAGGCTATGCCGGAACAATTCGCGTCATAACCAAAAGTGCAAGTGGTAGCACACCAGGAAGTGTTTGGGTAGGCGCTGGAAGTTTTTCGGCCTATTCAGGCGGTGTGTTGGCCTCTATTCCTCTACAAAAAGGAAGGATCTCCTTCGATTTTTTTGGCGATCGCGATGATCTGAGACTTCAAACACTATCGGCTGACGGGTTGCGCTTTGATTCAAATTCGTCAAATCGTGCTCTTGCGGCATCGGGACGCGCCAATCTCTCCTCAAAAATCTATTCAACCAGCCTTCAAGTAATCTATGATGAGTTCCGTTTGATTGGCCGATATACTGGCTTTAAAAGCGGTGATGCCTTTGGAAATCTTAATGCCCTTCCGAATGAGGATGCCTATCAAAAAATGCCAACCTGGTATGTTGAGGGATCGTGGCGTCATAATGATCACCAACTGAGGCATGATGCAAAAATTGGCTATATGAAAGATAGTTGGGCCTCAATGGTGCGTTCCTTACCTGTAGGTTATGCAACATCCAAGGGCGTACTACCCATCGGCTACTGGGTTGATTTGAAGACGACAAATTCACTATTGTACTTTTCATGGCGTACAACCTATAGCGGCCTTGATAACCACTTTGTGACTGTTGGCCTTTATCATGGAATTGAGCGCAATGAGGAAGTTAAAACATATAAAAACCTCGGCGTTGGCTGGTTTCATGATACACAGACACCTTTTTTTATAGGGGATCGGATTAATCGTGATCAGACGCGACTTTATTTACAAGAACGATGGAATATCGATGATCAAGCAGCACTTGAAGCCTCTCTTGGTCTTGATTACGAGCAACAAACAGGGGTAGAGCCCACTGCTCGTCTTGGCTATATTTGGCAACACTCAGTGCGACAGATGAGTAAAGTGATCGTGGGCACCAACTACCGTTTGCCTGCTGCTCAAGAGTTAGCCGTAGTTGGGGCCAGTCGCGTAGGTAATCCTGATCTTGATGTTGAGCGAATGTATAGTCTTGAGATCCAGCACATCTATCACTTCAATCAGCGAGCTAAAGTGGCTCTAACGCTCTATGGAATCGAGGCTAATCATCAAATTAATCGACTTAATAGCGAACGAAAATATCAAAATAATGGAGAATCAACAACCTATGGATTGGAGGCCGAAGGAACATTCTCTCCGATAGGGCGCGATACTCTATTACTTAATTACTCTTGGTTGCATTTGACTTCTTCCTTTGGTGATAATGCGTTTGTTAGTGAACATTTGGTTAAAATGGCCTATACGACTCCGCTTGTGAGAGGGTGGTTTGTTGGAACAAGAGGAGTCTATGTAGGCCCAAAAGAGAGAATTGCGGGTGATCTTAGAAATCCAACCAAAGAGTACGCTACGCTTGATCTCTCCTTGGGGTGGAGTGATAAAGAGTGGATGATTCGTGGTGGTGTGATGAACCTCACAGATGAGGATATTGCTTCACCCAGTGAGCCAAATACCTATGATGACTATCCTGTTGTCGGTCGTACTTGGTTTGTCCGCATTGGGAGGAAGTTCTAATGCTTCGGCTTTTGGTCGTGATTGCTTTTTTTCTCATAAGCTCGAGCTACGGCTATGATACCTTGCTTTTAGAGACACAAAGCGCTGTTTTGCCAAAAATCATTTCGCTAACAAAGGATGGTCATAAGCGTATTGCGCAAGGTGAAAAAATTGTTGCTGTTTGTTATGCAAAAGGCGATGAGATGATTGCCAAAGAGGTGGCCGAGAAGATCACATTTCGTGGGCGTGAGCTGGGACTACGGGGTGTGCCCTATAATTATGCACAACTCGAAGGAGAACATGGTATTGTTGCTCTCTTTATTCTATCAGGAACGCCTGCTCAGATCGAGAAGGCTGCCAAAATAGCCGAAAGTCGTCAGATTCTCTCTTTTGCCTACGATTTGGCTGATTTGGAGTATGGGGCACTGCTCTCACTTGTGATCGAACGGCGAGCGATTATTTATCTACGGCGTGAAGCTCAAAAAAGTGCTCGAGGGATCTTTCAAGAACGCTTTTTTGATGTGGTGAGGTTCTATTAAAAAAGCCCGAGGACCGAAGCCCTCACGCGGAGTGTGTATGAGAAGTAGTTGGGTTGCAAAGGAAGTATATCCCCTTTTGATGTCAGCTGTGTGACATTATTAGACTCTTGGAAAAATTTTAACTTTTGAGGGATCAAAAAGTTCAATAGCCTTTTTGACAAAGGGATGCTCAAGAATCTCTTGAGCATCAATCTCTTTGGCTAACCCTCCTATTGCAGGTAGACAAGAGGCAGGGTTACCTAATTCAGCCTCTTCAACCATTGAGGCTGACTCATCGGATGCTTCGTTATCGTGTGGGATGGTCGTGTTTGGTGTTGATTGGGGAGGCTCAGAGGGACGAGAGGAGGGTTGATTGACAATTTGTGTTTGAAGCCCAAAGATCTCTTGCACAAGCTGACGAATAATGGGCCAGTACTTTTTAAGTTCATGCCGACACTCCTCATTAGCCCGACTCTCCCATGTTAGCGTCTGGCCATCAAAGCCAAGGAAATGGATATGCTCCTGAAAACATCGACCAAGTTGCTCATCGCGTTCAGCGATTTTTCGCTTAAGCTTTGCAAATTTGGCTTCAGGTGTCTCTTCTTGTGGAGGCAGTGTTGGTTGATGAAAAGAAGCTGTAGGTTGCAACGAGGCTGCTGCTGATTGTGGATGGGCGATGGAGTTTTCAAGTTTTTTGATCGCCTCATCAAGGCGCTCAAGTTTGGTTGCCTCAACCATTCTTAGGAAGGTCAGCGCAAGGACAAACCCTCCATCGGCATTGATCGCCAGTAGCTGTTTGGCTTCCGATAAGATAAGTAAAAAACGCTGAATCGTTGTTGCATAAAAGCGAGAATCATGGCTAAAGAGTCGCTCTTTAAGATAGTTGATCGTTTCATCCAGGAGGGTTTCAGGATCACCATCTTCAAGGGTTGAGAGAAGTTCTAAGAGTCTATCTCGCTCTCCCTCAAGGACAAGTGCTAAAAGCTCCTCGATAACTTCAGGATTGATGATGCCAAGCATCTCAACAACACTTTGCGTATCGACAAAACCTTTGGCATAGAGGATCGCCTGATCAAGGAGCGTGAGAGTATCGCGTAGGCTACCACAACCACTGCGTGATAATAGCTCAAGGGCTGGCAGCTCATAGCCGACACCTTCGAGGTTAAGAAGATGCTCAAGATGGTGGACGATATCACTTTTTTTAATTTTTTTGAATCTAAAGTGCTGGGTGCGCGAAAGAATTGTTGCCGGAAGTTTCAGTGGATCTGTTGTTGCAAGGATGAACTTGACAAATCCTGGGGGCTCTTCAAGGGTTTTAAGGAGGGCATTAAAGGCCTCCTTCGTGAGCATATGAACCTCATCGATAATGAAAATTTTAAATCGGCCAATCGAAGGTTTATATTTTGTATGCTCAATGAGGTCACGGATGTCATCAATTTTTCGGTTACTGGCCGCATCCATTTCAATAATATCGATATGTCGCCCCTCATTGGCCATCAGACAGTTTTCACAAGCATCACATGGCTCACTTGTTGGACCTTCATCACACAAGAGGGCTTTAGCAAAGATGCGTGCTGTTGAGGTTTTTCCACTACCTCGAAGACCAGAGAAGAGGTAGGCGTGAGCGATCTTTTTTTTATCAAGCGCGTGGACGAGTGTCTGTCGTACTGACTCTTGTCCGATCAGCGCCGAGAAGTTTTTAGGACGGTATTTGATTGCAAGCGCTTGATGATTGGACACGCTTTGAACTCTTTATGTTACAAATTTATCCATAAAGTTTAACAAATAGTCCATGAAACCTTGCTAAAGATGAATTTTTCAGCTATAATTTATTAGCGCTTGTGTGCGCAAATTTTTCTCGTAGGGTTTTTCTATGGTTTCTAACAAGTTGTATGTGGGCAACCTCAATTACAAGGCGACATCAGATGATGTCAAGGAGCTTTTTGGTCAGTATGGTGCTGTTCGCGCGGTGAAGTTGATCGAGGGTAAAGATGAGACAGGGCGTGTCATCAAAAAAGGCTTCGGCTTTGTTGAGTTTGAGGATGCCTCGGATGCTAAGAGAGCCAAGGAAGCCCTCTCTGGAGCACAGTTTCAAAGTCGCGCACTCAAAGTCGATTTTGCTCGACCCCAGCAGCCTCGTTATTAAGTATTAGCTTCTAAGGTCTTATCCGAGAGCCAAAGCGCGGCAACGCGCTTAAGCGACTCGGGGTTTTCTGATGCAAAAAGCTTGAGGGTCGTCTCTTTTTCTTGCTCTCGTAAATGATAATTTGACTTCAAATATTCTACAATTGCCTCACCTGAATGGACCAATGCTGCTTGTGGAAAACGGTTAGCTATCGCATGGCTAATGAGAGGAAAATGGGTACAGCCAAGAATAATCGCCTGAGGGGATTCTTGGCGGCCAAAATAGTAGTTGAGCGCTGCTTCAAGTAACTCTCCCCCAAAGACCCCCTCTTCAACAAGCGGGACAAAGAGTCCTGTGGCCATGGCGGTGATGTTGTGGTAGCCTAGTTGAGCAAGCTGCTCTTGGTAGCTACGACTTCGAATCGTTGCTTTTGTTCCCAAGACCATGATGCTACTCTCTTTTGGTAGTTTTAGTCGCTCAAGCGATAAGACACCTGGTTCAATCACGCCAACCACATCAAAAGGGGCATGGCGGCGTAGTTCTGGCAAGGCATAGGCACTGACAGTATTACATGCAGTAATCAAAATATCAATATCAAAATTTTTAAAAAACTCTAAGGCCTCAAGTGAGTAGCGAACAATCGTATTTTCATCTTTGGAGCCATAAGGGACGCGTGCTGTATCACCAAAATAGATAATCTCTTCAAAAAGACGATGTTCAATCAGACTTTTTGCAACAGTTAGCCCGCCGATACCACTATCAAATACTCCCGCTCTCACGTAAACTCCTATTTTAAAAAAAGTGATTATATCATGTTGGCAATAGCAAACTCCTGATAGCCTCTGCCAGCTTTTTGGCTTATTTCTTGCATGTGATGGAGGATATTTTTTGGGTAAGGATTAAACGTTGAGACGGGTATCATTACTTTTTTCTGTCTCCCTTGGTCTATGGGGAGCTTCATTTTCAGGGAGTGTCTATGATGCGTCAACACATCAACCCATTGCTGGAGCACTCATAACGGCTGGCACCACAACCGTAAGAACTGATGCTAATGGATCGTTTAGAATTGAGGCTGTGGATAAAAGTTATGGTGTGCGTGCCTTGGGCTACGAGCGTAAACGCTATATTAGCAGTGGTAAGGTCTATCTTAAACCCTTGAAACCTAAAGCACTCTATCTATCAAGTTTTGGGGCGAGTGATAAGGGGATTATGGATCGTGCCTTAAGGTTGATCGACACAACAGAGCTCAGTGCCCTTGTCATTGATATTAAAATGGATCGAGGGCAGATTGCCTATCAAACAAACCATCCTTTAGCCAAAGAGATTGGTGCCCAAAAAACTGTTCTTATCAAAGATCTTCCTGGTTTTGTTGCCAAGCTTCGTTCAAGGGGTATCTATACAATTGCACGCATCGTCTCGTTTAAAGACTCACCATTAGCACACGCTAAACCCGAATGGGCTGTTAAACGCAATGGTGCTTTGTTTGTTGATCGAGAAAACCTCTCTTGGGTTGATCCCTCACGTAAGGAGGTTTGGGACTATATCATCGATATTGCCGAAGAGGCGGCACAAGCCGGGTTTGATGAGATTCAGTTTGATTATGTTCGCTTTCCAGATGCCAAAGGGATAGAGTTCTCCAGGCCCAACACCCAGCAGATGCGTGTTGATGCAATTACCGGTTTTCTTGCCGAGGCAAAGCGTCGCTTGACGCCTTATAATGTCTTTATTTCGGCCGATATCTTTGGCTATACAGCATGGAATAGCAACGATACAAACATTGGCCAGAAGGTTGAAAAAATTGCTCCACTTGTCGATTATCTCTCGCCAATGCTCTATCCATCAGGCTTTACCTTTGGTATCCCAGGACATCGCAATCCTGTGCAAGACCCCTATGCCATTGTTAGAAAAACGCTTGAGGCATCGTTAAAAAAATCGAATAACTCACCGATGGCCTATCGCCCATGGCTTCAGGCTTTTAGAGATTATGCCTTTGATCGACGTATCTTTGGAGGTTGGGAGATTCGAGAGCAGATTAGAGCAGCTGA
>JAINCO010000138.1:0-3872 GCA_036574095.1 Campylobacterales bacterium
AAGAGGTCTTTATCGGTGAAATTAGCACGGGTGCTGGTAATGACCTTGAGCGCGCGACAGATATCATTAAAAGCATGGTTATGATCTATGGTATGAGTGATGTTGCTGGACTGATGGTTCTTGAAAAACAGCGTAATACCTTTTTGGGCGGTGGCTTCGGGCAGGCACGTGAATTTAGTGAAGAGATGGCTCAAAAGGTTGATATGTATATTAAAGATCTTCTCAATGAGCGTTATAATGCAGTCAAGGAGCGTCTAAGACTCTATGCGCCAGCTGTTGAGAAGATGGTTGCCGAGCTGTTTGATGTCGAGGTGATCGATGGTGAGCGTGTTAGATCGATCATTTCCTCGTTTGAACAAGAGAGAGGTTTGCCATCACTACTCCAAGATGAAGGGGATGATTTCCACCCATCCAAACATGGAGATCACTCGTGACAACGCAACCTAAGGTTGCCTATATCTTACCCAACCTTTTTACTGCTGCATCGATTTTTTTTGGTATCCTCTCGCTACTTGCTTCCGTGCGAGGTGAATTTGAGCAGGCAGGTCATTATATCTTTCTTTCACTCATTGCCGATGGACTTGATGGACGGGTTGCGCGATTAACCAATACAACGAGTCGTTTTGGGATGGAGTTTGACTCGTTGGCCGATGTCGTTGCCTTTGGTGTTGCTCCTGCGATGCTCTTTTACTTTTCGATCGGATGGTTTTTTGGTAAGGTTGGCGTCTTGGTTGCTGCCTTGTTTGTGATCTTTGGCGCCATTCGATTGGCGCGCTTTAATATCATCGCCAACGATGATGAGCCTAATGTTTTTATTGGGCTACCTATTCCAACAGCTGCCGTTTTTGTCACAACGCTTGTTCTTGTGACGCTTCAGTATAGTGATTTCAAAAGCGCAGGTATCGCTCTTGTTGTGGCGACACTTGCGGCATCGCTACTGATGGTAAGCCACATTCGATTTCCAAGCTTTAAAAAAATCGATTTTCGACGGGCTAATTTTATGAAGCTGCTTGTTGGATTGATTTTCCTTTTATCGCTGCTCTATCTCTATGCTATTGAAACTCTTGCGATTTTGACGATTATCTATATCGGATATGGGACAACGCGTGCCTTTTACTATCGTTTTTTAAGAAAAAATAGAGTGCATTAGCTATTTTTCTTTATCAGCAAAGACTAAGGAAAAATGCGTACAATAACAGTATGAAACAAGCAAGATTGTTAATGATGAGCTATCGGGAAGATTGTTATATACCCTATTATCCTGCCTGCTTCCTCCTCCTACGATCATATCATCGGTTATAGACAGAGCATTCAGTCTATTTTTCTCTCATTTTTATCGCATTTAAAGATAATGAATTATTTTAAGGATATATAATGAATGATAAAATCAAAATTTTTGATACAACACTGCGCGATGGGGAACAATCTCCCGGCGCATCAATGAATACCGAAGAGAAGATCAAAATCGCTCTTCAACTACAAAAACTTGGTGTCGATGTCATTGAGGCTGGATTTGCGATTGCAAGCCCTGGTGACTTTGATGCAATTGCTCGAATTGCTGATGTCATTGATAAAAGTATTGTCTGTTCGTTAGCGCGCGCTGTTGATGGCGATATTAAGGCTGCTGCTGAGGCAATTGCCAAGGCAAAACGACGGCGCATCCACACCTTTATTGCTACTAGCCCCATTCATATGGAATATAAGCTCAAGATGAGCCCAGATGAGGTTGTGAAGCGAGCTATTAGGGCGGTTGAGTATGCGAGGAGTTTTGTTGAGGATGTTGAGTTTAGTTGCGAAGATGCGACGCGCAGCGATCTTGGATTCTTGAAAGAGATTGTTGCGGCTGTGGTTGAAGCGGGTGCGACGACAATTAATCTACCCGATACCGTAGGCTATACGGTACCAGAAGAGTATAGTCGAATTGTTCGCGAGATTTGTCAAGTCACAGGAGAGAGGGCGATTATCTCAGTACACTGCCATAACGATTTGGGCTTAGCGGTGGCAAACTCTCTTGCAGCGATTCAAGCGGGTGCGAGACAGGTCGAGTGTACGATAAATGGTCTGGGTGAGCGTGCTGGTAATGCTGCTCTTGAAGAGATTGTTATGGCACTTAAGACGCGGGCAGATTATTTTGGCGGGATTGATACGAATATCAATACGCGTGAAATCTATCCAACAAGCCGCCTTGTGGCAACAATTACGGGCATCGAGCCCCAGCCTAATAAAGCTATTGTGGGTAAAAATGCCTTTGCTCATGAGAGTGGTATCCATCAAGATGGTGTTCTTAAACATAAAAAGACCTATGAGATTATCACGGCTGCTGAGGTTGGTATCGATCAAAATGCGATCGTTTTGGGTAAGCACTCCGGGCGTCATGCCTTTAAGACAAAGGTGGCTGAGCTTGGTTTTGAGCTCTCAGAAGAAGAGCTTCATAGTGCCTTTGAGCGTTTTAAGGTGTTGGCTGATAAGAAAAAAGAGATCTATGATGATGATATTCGCATGCTTATCGCTCAAGAGACAACCCATATTCCAAAAGTTTATGAGCTTGTTAAGCTTCAAATATCTGATTGCAGCGAAGGGGTACCAAGTGCTGCGGCGACGATTCGCTATAATGGCGAGGAGCTAACCGACGCGGCTATTGGATCAGGAACAATTGATGCGGTCTTTAAGGTGATTGATCGACTAAGCGGATATACTGGAGAGCTCAAAGATTATAAAGTCGAGGCTGTTAGTCAAGGCAAAGATGCTTTGGCAAGGGTGATTGTGAAGGTTGTCTTTGATGATGATCATCCGGCAGTCATTGGCCATGGACTCTCTGTTGATACGATGGTTGCCAGTGCCAATGCCTATATCAACTCACTTAATAGCTATCTTTCGATGAAAGAGGGGTTACGACGAAAAGATTGCGCAACTCCTTATCTATAACGCTAAGTTGGTGCGGCTTGCTGCTTTAAGCCACAATGCACGAAGAAGGGGGGAGGTCTCTCTCCCTTATTTCATCTCATGAAGCTTCAAAACAAATTCAACCTCGCCAGTAGCAAGTCGCATCTCTTTAGCGATCTCCTCGGCTGTGTAGCCATTTTTATAAAGGGCAATGATCCTCTTTTCATCGATAGGTGTGTCGTGTTGTAGAGCAAGAAAGCCTTTTAGTTTCTCTTCAAGCCTCGAAATACGCATTTCACTTCGTTCTGCCAGGGCAAGTTGACTTTCTTGAAGCTCTTTGAGAGCTTTGACAAGTGATTGGGTCACAGGAGCGAGCTCTTTGGCAACGATTGCTTTTAAATCTGCCTCTGTTGGCTGTTGTTGATGGACTGCTGTCATCCGTTTTTCAAGCTCGAAAATATTTTTATTGAGAATTTCAAAGGCATTTTCATAGGCCTTCAGTTTGCGGCTAATCTTCGCGTCACGAAGCCAGACAAAAAGAAAGAGTAGAAAGATCGTCGTTCCTAAAAGGATTATCAGTAGAAGGTCAGTCATGAGCGCCTTGCCTCCTGAATCCCCATTCTCTCTCTTGCAAAGATGTAGCCATCCCACTCTTTGGCATCTCTTTCATGAATACGCTCAATGTGGGCTAATGTGGGATTAAGAGCGCGTAAAAAGAGGGGGATGGGTTGATTGGTTAGTGTCGGTAAATAGGCTCTGGCGTAGTAGATTTGGTCAGTCTCGAGGGTTGGGGTATTGAATTTGATATGTTCAAAACCAAGCCAATCGACTTCGATCGCTTGACCCAGATCGAGAAGTTTGACAGGATCGCCTTTGATGAGTTTTTCGAGTCGATCGACTTTTCGATGTAATTCGACTAGAAGAGTAAGCAAGAGTCGGTCACTCTCTTGCGCTTCTCCCCGCGCGTAGGCCATCTTAAGCCACTGTCC
>JAINCO010000139.1:0-20041 GCA_036574095.1 Campylobacterales bacterium
TGGTGGCAACTCCCAGAATCGAACTGGGGACACGCAGATTTTCAGTCTGCTGCTCTACCGACTGAGCTAAGTTGCCATAACATAAAAGGAGTGGAATTATAGCCACTTACTCCTTTTTATTAGCTTAAATTTGCCACAAATGCTTTGAACTTTTCGCCCCGCTCTTTATAGGAGCTAAATTGATCAAGGCTTGCTGCAGCAGGAGAAAGAAGCGCCACACTCTGTGCATCGTGCCTGAGGTTAATTGCCTCAACAGCTTTATCTAAGGTATCACAACGCACAACCTCTAAGCCAACAGCCACACCCATAGAAACGATCTTGGCGGCATTAGAGCCAACCGCATAAATTGTCAGCGCTCGTCCTTGAAGGAAGGCAAAAAGCTCAGAAAGATCGGCCCCTTTATCATCGCCACCCAAAATCAGATGGATAGGACGATGGGCATAGTTTTTTACCGCCTCGATTGTCGCATCAAGGTTGGTTGCCTTAGAGTCATCAACCCAAAGACGCCCTCTTGCATCCACAAACTCCTCTTGGCGATGGCCATCGATGACAAATTGGTTGATGCGCTCATAATTAACATCATCAAAAAGGATCTTTTGGGCGGCCAATGCCATGATCGCATCCAGCAAAAAGACCCCATTAAAGCGAAGGGGTGAGGGATCGATGCCTAACTTGGCCGCTAAATCAGCAGCATCCTCGTAGTCAATCAGATGGGCAAGCGTTGGGTAGTTAGCATAACGAGCCGGTACAATCGCGACACTCCCCTCCTCCATCATCGTTAGAGGCTTGAGTTTGGCTGCTTCATACGCCTCCATCCCACCATGCCAGGTGATATGATCTGGTGTAATAGGTAGTAACAGGTAAAGTCCTGGGTGCGCCTTGGTGGTATAGTGGATTGTAAAGGAGCTTGTCTCTAAGATCCAAAGCGAAGCATGTGGATCAAGCGAAGCCACAGGGGTACCTAGATTACCACCAGCCACACTACCACGCGACTCAAGGAGCCACTGCGTCATCTGTGTTGTTGTTGTCTTACCATTGGTGCCACTAATCCAGATCTGAAAAGGGGCGCGATCAAAAAAAAGATCGTAGTCGCTGATCAGATGGCGTGCCTTTTGGATCAATGGATGCGATGGTGCAATCCCTGGACTCGTAACCTCAAGCTCGCTCGCCTCAGGATCAAACATCTTAGGGGGCAAAAGACGATTGCCATACGCATCGATAGAGGGCTCGGTAAATCGATCATCAAAAATATCGCAGGGGGCAAATTGCGCCGCGATGGGGCGTGTTGTTGAGCCATATCCAAAGAGTGTCATCTTAACGCAGCTTAATTGTGATTGCCGCAATAATGTTGGCAATCAACGAGATAATCCAAAAGCGAACGATAATCTTATTCTCTGCCCAATTTTTCATCTCAAAATGGTGATGGATAGGCGCCATCAAAAAGACCCTCTTACCACGCAATTTAAAGCTACCCACTTGAATGATGACCGATACCGTCTCAAGGACAAAGATAAATCCAATCGCAAAAAGAAGCAGCTCCGATTTTGTCACAACCCCCATGAACCCCATCAACCCGCCAATCGCTAACGAGCCACTATCACCCATAAAAACCTCAGCAGGATTACAGTTATACCAAAGAAACCCGAGCAGTGCACCAATCAAACTCGCGCACAACACCATCAACTCACCAACCCCGATAATCTTGGGCAATAAAAGGTAGTTGGCCATAACGGCATTGCCGGTGATATAGGCAAGTCCCATTAACGACAAAAAGGCAAAGACACTTGGAACTGTTGCTAAGCCGTCAAGTCCATCGGTAAGATTGACAGCATTACTAGCTGCAACCATCACAAGAGCCCAAAAAGGGATCGCCAAGAAACCCATCTGCATCACAGGGTTTTTAACAAATGGCACATAAAGCTCCGTTGGCATCTTCGCATAAAAGACCAACAGCGTGCTGACGACCAAACCTGCCCCCATCTGCCACCAGAATTTACTCTTGGGTGCCAATCCCGCCTTGTTCTCACGCTTAAGGATCTTACCCAGATCATCACTCATCCCAATCGTCGCATACATGACAACTAAAAGCAATGCCACCTGCACAAAAGGATTAAAAAGCTGTGCCGAAAGAAGAGTAGCGATGATCGTTGCTGAGATAAAGACAGCGCCTCCCATTGTTGGCGTACGCGCCTTCTCTTGGTGGCGCTTAGGGGCATATTCGTAGATTGGCTGATGCGCTTGACGATGTTGTGCCCATCGAATAAATCGAGGCATCAGCCACAAGGTTGTCAGGAAGGCAATAAAAAAACCGATTGTAGCCCGGACAGTAAGATAGTGAAATAGGTTGATATGAAAAATTTCATAGAGGTAGTAGAGCACGCAAGCCATCCTGTTTGATGTCGAAACGAAATTATAGTATAATAGCTCTAAACTCCGGTTGAAAAGGAACTCCCTTGGGACAAAAGACGGTGCTTATTATTACTGATGGGATCGGCTACTCAACGCAATGTGACTTTAACGCCTTTGAGGCTGCCAAAAAACCAACCTATGATCAACTTTTTGCCAATCTACCTCACGCCCTTGTTGTAACCCACGGTCTTGCCGTTGGCCTTCCTGAGGGTCAGATGGGTAACTCTGAGGTTGGCCACATGACAATCGGGGCTGGGCGGGTTATGTACCAAGATTTGGTTAAGATCTCTAAAGCGGTTGAGGAGGGTAAACTTGGCGACAATGCCCCTCTGTGTGACTTTGCCAGCGCGCACCGTCGTATCCACATTGTGGGTCTGCTCTCTGATGGGGGTGTCCACGCGCACATCGATCACCTGATCGGGTTTACCAATTTTCTTTTGGCGCGCGGCAACGAGGTGATCATCCACGCCCTTACCGATGGACGCGATGTTTCACCAACCTCAGCTCCAACCTATTTAGCCCAAATCGAACCTCTTTTGAAGAAGGGGGCACGATTAGGCAGCATTGGTGGGCGCTTTTATGGAATGGATCGCGACAAACGGTGGGAGCGTATCGAGAGAGGCTATCGAGCCATTGTGGAAGGCACCCCAACCACGCCTCTTTCGGCAGCTGAGTATATCTCCTCTCAATATCAGGCAGGCATTACCGATGAGTTTATTGAACCTGTCGCATTAGCTGGTTATGAGGGTGCGCAAGAGGGTGATGGATTTTTGTTTTTGAATTTCCGATCTGATCGAATGCGCCAACTTGTTCCTGCTATCGGCGATGCCGCATTTAACCATTTTGATCGCCCTCGCGGCACATTTGCGCTTGTGACAATGACCGAATATGCCAAAGAGTTTCCTTGGCCCATCCTCTTTACCAAAGATGAGCCAACAGAGGTTCTTGCTGAGGTTGTAAGTCGCGCTGGGAAGACGCAGTTTCATACGGCTGAAACAGAGAAGTATGCTCATGTGACCTTCTTTTTGAATGGTGGACGCGAGGAACCCTTTGAAGGAGAGAGTCGCCTACTTGTTCCAAGTCCCAAAGTTCGCACCTACGATGAGAAGCCCCAGATGAGTGCTTATGAAGTAACTGATGGGGTCTTAAAAGCGATGGATGAGGGGTATGATCTTGTCGTTGTGAACTTTGCCAATGGCGATATGGTTGGACACACAGGCGTCTTTGAGGCAGCTGTCAAGGCGGTTGAGGCAGTTGATGAGAACCTTGGCAGAATCGTTGCCAAAGCAAAAGAGTTGGGGTATGCCCTCGTTTTAACAAGCGATCATGGCAACTGTGAAGAGATGAAAAACCTCGAAACTGGCGAGGTCTTAACCAACCACACGGTCGGATCGGTCTGGACCTTTGTCATGGGCGAGGGTGTTACAACCGTTCGTCCGGGAGGCCTTTATAACATCGCCCCAACTGTTTTAAAACTTATGGGTATCGAGATTCCAGCCGTGATGGATGAACCACTGATTTAAGGAAGCGCATGAAATTTACAGGAACAAATGTTTTAGTGACTGGCGCAAGCCGTGGTATTGGCGCTGAAATTGCCAAGAGGTTGGCCGCCTATGGCCTTAAGGTTTGGATTAACTACCGAAGTAAGCCTGAACTTGCTGAAGCTCTTCGTGGCGAGATTGAAGCCGAGGGTGGCAAAGCAGCGCTTGTTTGCTTTGATATTACCGATGAAGAGGCTTTTTTGGCAGGTTTGAAGCAGATTCTCGATGAGGATGGCAAACTTGACTATCTTGTCAACAATGCCGGCATCACTAACGATAAATTGGCAATCAGAATGAAAACTGAAGAGTTTTTGCACGTCGTCAACGCCAACCTCGCAGGCACCTTTATCGGTTGTCGCGAAGCATTGAAGATCATGAGCAAAAACCGCTTTGGTGCTGTTGTTAATGTTGCAAGCATTATCGGCGAAATAGGCAATGCTGGACAAACCAACTATGCAGCCAGCAAAGGAGGCATCATCGCCATGACCAAAAGCTTTGCCAAAGAGGGAGCCTCGCGCGCTATCAGATTTAATAGCGTCACTCCTGGTTTTATCGAAACTGACATGACAGCCAACCTCAAAGAGGAGATCAAGGCAGAGTATATCCGTAATATCCCACTAGGTCGTTTTGCTAAGCCTCAAGAGGTCGCCGAAGCGGTTGCCTTTCTTCTCTCAGATTCGGCAAGTTACATTACAGGTGAAACATTAAAGGTCAATGGCGGCCTCTATATGTAATTTTCAAAGAGTTTAGGCTATAATGAAAGCAAACTTTTATTAAGAAGGAGTGATCATGGCGATTTTTGATGATGTCAAAGCGGTAGTAGTTGAGCAGCTTTCTGTCAATCCCGATGAGGTGAAAGAGGAGAGCAAATTCGTTGAAGACCTTGGTGCAGACTCTTTGGATGTTGTAGAGTTGGTCATGGCTCTTGAAGAGAAGTTTGAGATCGAAATTCCTGATGACCAAGCCGAAAAGATCCAAACTGTTGGTGATGCAGTTCGCTACATCGAGAGCGCTAAAAAATAATTGAATGCATGATCTTTTCTAGCCGCGGAAAAACCGCGACTAGGAGGCATTGGCGCAGAAAAGGAGAATGTCTTGAAGCGAGTCGTCGTTACCGGTATAGGGATGGTTACAGCTCTGGGTCTGGATGCTCAAAGCTCGTTTGATGCCATCATCCGTGGTGAGTGCGGAATTGACCGTATCACACTATTTGATCCAACAGAATTTTCTGTTCAGATTGCTGCCGAGGTCAAAGGGTTTGATCCCGAAACAGTCATGGACCCCAAAGAGGTCAAAAAGGCTGATCGATTTATTCAACTGGGTATGAAATCGACCCAAGAGGCGATGATCGATGCCGGATTGGCTGATGGTGGATATGATGGAGAACTTTTTGGCATCGTTGCAGCTAGCGGAATTGGGGGCTTAGGCAACATCGAGAAAAATGCGATCATTCTTGAAACAAAAGGCTCCAGGCGCATCTCTCCTTTCTTTATCCCTTCCGCCCTTGTCAATATGCTTGGAGGTTTCATCTCGATCGATTATGGCCTCAAAGGCCCCAATCTCTCAGCCGTCACGGCGTGTGCAGCCGGTACCCATGCCATTAGCGAAGCGGCGAAGGTCATTATGCTGGGTGGTGCCGAGAGAATGGTGGTTGTTGGTGCTGAATCAGCTATTTGTGGTGTTGGTGTCGGTGGATTTGCAGCCATGAAGGCTCTCTCAACGCGCAACGACAATCCCAAAGTAGCGTCTCGCCCCTTTGATGCCGATCGTGATGGCTTTGTTATGGGCGAGGGGGCAGGTACACTCATCCTCGAAGAGTACGAAGTAGCCAAAGCACGCGGTGCTAAGATCTATGCTGAGCTTGTTGGCTTTGGTGAATCGGGTGATGCGAACCACATCACAGCACCTGTTATTGATGGCCCATTGCGCGCGATGAAGGCGGCTTGGCGCATGGCTGGCCACCGCCAAATCGATTATGTCAATGCCCATGGCACAAGTACACCAGCGAATGACAAAAACGAGACAGCGGCCCTCAAAGAGCTCTTTGGTGGCAAAGAGAAGTGCCCTCCTGTTAGCTCAACAAAAGGCGCCACTGGCCACTGCCTTGGCGCCGCTGGAACTATCGAGGCTGTCATCTCAATCATGGCGATGGAACGAGGCATTCTTCCTCCTACGATCAACTACACAACACCCGATGAGGCGTGTGATTTGGACTACATCCCCAATACCCCACGCAAAGCCGATGTCACAACCGTCATGAGTAACTCTTTTGGTTTTGGCGGCACCAACGGTGTTGTGATCTTTAGCAAGGTCTAAAAACGGTGGCTGTTTACCTCGACTTCGAAAAAAAGATCGAACAGCTTGTTGGCGAGATCGAAATGGCTCGCCTTAAAAAAGATGAGGCAGCTGTTGCGATCCTTGAAGAGCAGCTTCGAAATGAGCAAATTCGTGTCTATGCGAATCTAAGCGAATATCAGCGCCTTCTTCTTGCCCGCCACCCCGATCGTCCCTATGCGATGGACTACATTCCGCTACTTATGAATGATGCCTATGAGCTTCATGGCGATCGCCACTTTCGTGATGATGAATCGATTGTCTGCTTTATTGGCTATATTGGTGATCTTAAGTGTGTCGTCATTGGCGAAGAAAAAGGGCGCGGAACCAAAAATAAACTTAAGCGCAACTTTGGCATGCCTCATCCTGAAGGGTATCGCAAGGCACTGCGCGTAGCCAAAATGGCTGAAAAATTTGGCCTTCCCCTGTTGATGCTTGTCGACACACCGGGTGCCTACCCTGGCATTGGTGCCGAGGAGCGAGGTCAGAGTGAGGCAATTGCGCGAAATCTCTTAGAGCTATCAGACCTTGATACGATTACCGTCTCTGTTGTGATTGGTGAAGGGGGAAGCGGTGGGGCATTAGCTATCGGTGTTGCAGATCGTTTGGCTATGCTTTCTAATAGCGTCTTTTCGGTCATCTCACCTGAAGGGTGTGCTGCTATTTTATGGAATGACCCATCAAAAGCCGAAACCGCGACTAAAGCGATGAAAGTAACGGCACAAGATCTTAAAACACTTGGCCTGATTGACGATATTATCGACGAGCCTCTCATTGGTGCTCATCGCGACAAAGAGGGAGCAGCGCGCGCGGTTAAAAACTACTTTCTCTCAACAGTTGCCTCGCTTAGTCAGATGAGTAGGCAGCAGCGCTTAGCGGCGCGCTACGATAAGCTGATGTCACTTGGTCGCTATGGCGAGTGATTGCTCTTAGAGCATCACCTCGCGCTTAACCTCATCAATTGACTCTTTCATCGCTCTAACTTTTCTCAAATACTCTTCCATAATTGGTGCTACACGAGGATACTCTTTGACGATCTCTTCGTATTGTGCCTCTTTTTTCGCGGCAAAAAGCTTGATGCGCTCAAGCAGACCAACAAACTCCTCCTCACTTTGTATCGATCGGAATATATCTGTTAACATGCGTGCGCGTTCATTTACACGAAGGCTCGCCTCCGAAAGTCGTGCCAAAATAATTAACTCATTTTTTGTCATATAAAAGCCGCTTTTAGCCGGTGTCATCAATGTTTTTGCGAGCTCCTCAAGAGCGGTTTGCGTTTCCATAATACTCCTTAAAAAAATCATCGCTCATTTTGCATGGGCGCATTGTCTCTTCATCTAGTGTCAACTGCCAATCCGCTGGCACTAAAGGCTCATAGCCAAACCATCGCACAAAGTTTCTCACAGCTCGATCGACAAAGTGCTCCGAGGCCGCAGGAAAAATTTCGATACGCGCCCCATCTAGCGATGAAAAAGCCTCGTCCACCCATCCCTCCATCTCCCCCTCTGTGGGCCTAAGAAGATCCACACCATGAGAACGACCAAGTAAGCGTGCCACCTCATAGCGATATGCAGGAGCAATATCGATCTCTTCTAACTTACCTCGTGCAAAATTTGCCAGTGTAAAGGGTAGATCCTCGTCGCGAATCATCAGCAGCATATAGGACGCATCTTCCCCATTATAACCGAATAGGTAGTTATAGAGGTTAGCAATCCCGCGATAGCTCGCATCAGGCGCAATGAGCCCAAATAGACGCGTCTCTTTACCAATCATTACCTCTCCTAAAATCCCAATAACTCTCGTGCTTCAGCATCCATGCTCACACATTTAGGGCAAATAGGATCACCCTGTCCCTCATATTTAAAAATTGCGCCACACTCAATACACCGTTTCACCCGTTGTCTTAACAGCGTAACTGGCTCTTTGCGCAAAAACCCTGCCAGTGTTGTAACCTCGTGCATCAATAACGCTCCATGCTCATCACATAGATCATGACACGCATGGCATCTCACACACAAAGCCTGCTGAAATCGTATCTCATCGTGCCATCGAGATGCATGCAGCGCGCCAGTTGGGCAAAGTTTATAGCAAAAGCCACAATCATCGCACGCCATGGGGTCAATCTCTTTGATCGAAGTAAAAGAGAGAGGCGGTGTGGCTACCTCAGTTGCTGCGGGAAGCTGGGCAAGAAATTCAATGAATACTTGCCTGCGTTTGGTAATGAGCTGCTCACGCATCAATTTATACGAAAGACGACTCAAATCAAGCCGTAAAAGATCGCTCTCCTCGCCTTCAAGTTTTTTGGCAAATCGCATCCCCTCATCAAGGAGTTTACGCGGTGCGAGGGCGCGAAAAAAGGAGCGACGATCGGGCTCTTTTTTCTTTGATGGTTCATCCTCACGAATGGTTAAACCAGCAAAACCAAGCAGGCGAAGCAGAGCGTCGGCTTCTGTAAGTGTTTGCATAAAAAGAGGCTTAGCTTGTTCGGCAATGGCACATTGTTGACATTGCGATGTCGAAACCACAACCCCATCTGGATGCTCAGCACCAAGCATCACCCACTCTTCGACACTTAACGCGCCAAGACAAGGAAGATCATCACCGCAGGCGACAAGATCAAGAGAGGCCGCCTGATGAAGATAGGCAAGAGGATTAAACTCTGTTGCGATCGCCTCGGTTGGACAAGAGGCCTGACAAAGCGCACACGAAACACATCGCTGTAAGTAGGCAACAACCGATCCATCAACAAGCTCAAGGGCATCAACCGGACAGACATCGATACACTTTTCACATCCAATCAACTCGGATCGCGTGCGTACACAGCGCTCATATAAAATCGATAGGGCCATCAATCCCTCTTGAGATGCTCATAGTCAGTCAGTAAAAACTCAAGAAGCGCCTTAGCACCTTCGGCATAAAGAACCGTTTTGGCATTATCGGCTACAGCCAAAAGATAGTGAATAGCCCATCGCATCAGATGCTCATCAAGAAAGAGAAGCTCGATCTTTTGAATATGATCGGCATACTCAAGTTGACCCTCTTGACGCGCTTCATACTCCTTGCCAATAAGAGCTGCCATAAACTCAAGTTCAATCCCCAAATGGTCAGGTGAAAGAGCGCGTGCCGCCTCTAAATCAACCTCAAAACCATACTTTTGATAAAACTGAACAACAGGATTGGCAAAACCCGATTCAATCATCGCATCATCACGACGATAGAACGATTCATAAGGAACAAGATTGACCATCGTCAGATGTGCGTAATCACTATGAAAATGCGCTTCTCTTTTTTCCTTGTCACTTAGCACCTCAAGCTCCTCAGCCGATGCAGCAAATTTGGGTAAGAGCTCACGGGCCATCTCCTTATTCAGGAAATCAGCGAACGCATCGTCAATCTCGTGGATAAAGAGTCGAGAAAAGAAAGCATAGAGGTTTTGTCGAGCAAGAGTTTCATCAATCACGGAATGTACCTTTACGAAGATAGCCGGCCGAAGCCGGCCGGGAGATTATTTTTTGAGATTCATTTTGTACGCCTCACGAGAGAGAGGTACCCATGGGCGTTTAAGGTGTTCAGGACGGCGCAGACCACCAGGACCTGGTGCCGGGCGCGTTAGCTTATCGCGCCACTCTTGATAGGTTTTCATCGTATTGTTAATATTGACCTTCAGATCACCGATCTTGTCATCTGGGCCAGCTTTTTCCAAAAGAACCTTCTGGTGCCAGCAGTGCATACCACTGATGGGGTCAGGATGGGGGTGGTGAACGGCATTTTGCCACACACCCGATAGACCATCCCAGCTGATGTTATCAAGGTCTTTATTAAACTCAGCATAGGGCCAGCCGCGCTCACCAAACTCTTTGGTGCTCTCGACCTCAATCGGCTTGATGCCTTCTTTGTACTTCAACTCGCGGCTCTCACCGTTTTCACTGATTGTTGAAAGCGGAGCGCCAAGCCCCATGACGCCAAGCGGGCGTTCAAAACCGGGAATTTCGACACTCTCAACAAGTCGCCAACGACCCGAATGGTGCGAACAAGCAAGAACACCCGGCGCCATACCTTCGGTTGGCTGACACTGTGCAACAAAGTAGCCAGCCTCCAACCCTGAGAGGGTATCAACAACACGAACCTTGACCGCGTCACCACGCTTCAAGCCAAGACGCTCAGCATCTTTGACATTGATCCACAATGGGTTGTGGTTTTGGCTAATCTCCATCAACCATTTAGAGTTGACTGAGCGCGTATGGATGTTATAGGGCAAGCGGAAGATCGGGTTAAGCGCGAAGCTATTCTCCTCTTTCATATAGCGATGGTGCACATGCGAGACGATATGAATCATCTCCTCTTTTTCCTGCTCATTGCGTGGATAGACAGGAATCGCATACTCAGGCCAACCCCAATCTTTCATCCAAGGGACATAAAAGTCCATCTTTTTACTGGGGGTATTAAAGCCCTCAACCCATGTACCATCTTTGAGCCTTACGCCGACATTGTGACGACCCTCGGGCGTATCGACATAAAGGACATTGGTGCGACTATCAACTTTGACCTGACTCTTCTCATACTCAACATGCCCCCCATGGAACTGAGCGGCGCGAACATGAACCTTACCATCCTTCTCATGGATGGGATTTTTATGCATATCATAGACATTGCGTTTTTCAGTCCATGTGCCACGATCACGCACAAAATCGTAGTAAGGGTACTTCTGTGCCAACGCTGCACGTCGCTTCTCTTCAGGCGTTTTGGCATTAGCCATTTTCGCAGCTGCTGCCTCTTCGGCTGCTTTGACAAGACCTGGTAGGTTAGCAAAGGCAGCGTTGTAGTATTCAGGGATTGTAACAGGCTTGCCTGGGTTGGCAGCTGACTCCCAGTATTGGCGAATGCCAAGGCTTCCATCAGGATCGACATGGAAGAAGATCAAGTTAATCCAGAACTCATTCTCTTCCCAAATCTCACCCAGACCTGCTTTCATATGTGCTTCAAGCGTCGCTCTCCAAGGAACCTTTGGCTCCCAACCCATATTCTCGAGAGCAACACGCAAGACAGGCTGACGGAAGCTAATCCATGCTTCGGTATTGGTTGGCTCAGAGTGCTGATCGTGACGCTCACCAGCAAGACCCACAGGCAAGATGTAGTCCATAAACCAGTTGGTCTCTGACCAGGTGGGTGTGGGGTTAAAGGTGAGCTCCATCTTTGACTCATCTTTAAGTACCTCAATCCAGCGGAATCCATCGGGATTGATCCAGACAGGATTGTACTGGCGAGGAATCCAGACGGCAAGTTTTTGTGGGACATTCAATCCCCTCTCAATCCACTTCTTCTGCCACTCTGTATCACTTAAAAGATGTGGTAAAAGGAACGAAAGCTCATACGAGCTTAGTGGCCACTCGGGTGGCCATGTAAGCTCATTATAGACATTGATCTTCTCAGGTTTTGCCTTGACGCACGCTGCGCCACCTTTACCGGCTACGGCGATCATGCGCCCCTCTTCGAACCCAAGTGCTCCCTTCCCATTGTAGTTACCTGTCAGTGAGAGCAAGAAGATTCCAGTTTTACCTGCGGCCATCCAACCACCGCGGTTACCTGCTGGCGCACCACGCCAATAGAAAGAGGTGATGCGATTACCTGCATCAACAATATATTCATAGAGCTTTTCGAGCTTATATTGCGGAACACGCGCCTCTTTGGCCGCCCACTCGATCGTGTAATGGCTATACATCTCTTTTAAGAAGGCAACGAAATCCTCAAAGCTGTTACCCTCGGGAACTTTGGTGATAAATCCTTTTTTGTAGAAGAGCTCAAGCTCCTCTTTATCATCCATCAGCTCATACCAGTTCCACCACTCCTTGATAAACTCACGATCAAATTTATCCTCTTGAATCAAGCGGTTGGCCATCGCCAAATGGATCGCTGCCTCAGTGCCAGGCCATGCTGGGATCCATAGATCAGCGATACCAGCTGAGTTTGAAAGGCGTGGATCAACGACAACCAACTTCGCACCATTTTTGCGCGCTTTGGCAATCTGGCCGGCTGATTGCTGGAAATAGTGACCCGCATCGGCGGCATGGCTTGTTTGAAGGAAGATTAGTTTCGCGTTGGCCCAGTCAGAAGAGCTGCGATCATCATTAACCCACTGCAAACTTCCATTACGACCATTACTTGAACAGATATTCGTATGTGAGTTATGCGCATCAAGACCAAGGGTTGCCCAAACACGAGGAGTAAAACCTGATTCATTAGGACGACCAACATGGTACATGATCATTTTTTTGGAGAGTTCATCTCCCCGCTGAAGCGTTTCGCGCATCTTTTTACCGATGGTGCTCATCGCCTCATCCCATGTCGTGCGGATCCATTTGCCCTCGCCACGCTTGCTTCCAGGAGCACGCTTAAGCGGGAAGGGGATACGATCAGGATCATACATTTGCGATAACGCTGCATAACCTTTGGCACAGTTGCGCCCTAATGAGCCTGTATGTAGAGGGTTACCCATAAATTTGCGCACAACAAGTGTCTCTTTATCAACCCAAGCAGTCAAACCACAAGAGGCCTCACAGTTATTGCAAACAGTTGGGATGATCATATAGTCATAGACTTTAACATCATGACGCGCGATACCACCACGCTTCCAATCATCGCCGCTCATCTCACGCCAACCACCCCATTTCTCATGAGGAGGATAAGCAGCAAAGTTACCATTGACAACAGGAATTTTGTCAAATTTGTCCGGATCAACCTTTTCACCAGCTTTAAGCTCAGGAATAAAGGATTTAACAGCACCTACAGTCAAAGCGGCTGCACCACCAGTGATGGCGGCGGCTTTTAGAAAATTGCGTCGAGAATTATTCATCGTCACTCCTTAGCTCAGCGGTATCATTTGGGGGGCGATCAGCCATGCATGCTTGACCATCCAAAGTCCAACAAGAGCCGACAAGGCGGCTAAGCGGAACTTGCTTGTGTTATTGTTTTTAATTCCTAAGGCAATCGTCACCATCGGGATAACGAAAGCAAGCAAGAGACCTGCAGCAAAGAAGAGCCCCATGCCTCCTGAGGTGATATAGTGGATAACCCACTCCGCTTCTTCAGACTTTTGAGGCGCAAAAACAATCTCCGCAAGAAAGATTACAAACGCAATTAGCGCACTCACTGCGAGGACATAACCAAGAGAGATCTTCTCTTCTTCTGTCAGCGTAAAGCCTACAATCAAAAAGGCAGCCGAACCGGCAAGTGTCGCCGCTAACAACATCTGGGCAACTTCGGTTGGTGTCTGCCAAATCTCACGGGCATTCGCCTGACCCATCAAACCTGCCGTATAGATCGTCGCGATAAAGGCGATCACACCAGCAGGCAAAAGCAGCTTGTTATAAAGCTCATCTTTTGATTTAATCAGCGCATAAAAGAGCCCAATCAACACTGCAACATAAAGATTTAAGAAAGTGCTTCCCCAGTTAATCACGCTTGTTAGATGAGGCCACACAAACATATGCCAAAAACGCAGTGGTTGATGAAGATCAAGCAGCGTAAAAAGAAGCGTAATTCCGATGAAGATAAGTCCCAACAGAGGGATCGCCGTTCTAAAAAAGCCAAGATTGGTCTGATACTTACGCATCATGTATAAACCAACCAGCATCACGCCAGTACCAATACTTTTGGCCCACATATTCATTGTAACATACCATCCCCAGATAACACCGCTATGCAGCACATCAAGGGTAACGATGGCAGACTTAAGCGAAGGGGCATTGGCTACGAGTGCTTCCATTGCCATCAGTGACCTCCGATATGATCGAGTTTGCCAATACGGCCAAAGAGATTATATCCCTCTTCACGGCGGCTTGCCAACGGATTAAGGTGAATATCGCCACCACCCGTGTAGAAGTGTTTAGGCTTCGTTCCCTTCTCAGGCTTGCGTACGCGAGTATCTTTATGAGCCATGATGTAGCGACTAATTTTACTCTCAGGATTATCCAGATCGCCAAAGATATTGGTTTCTGTGGGGCAGGCGACAACACAAGCTGGCTCAAGTCCCGCCTCAACACGGTGGGCACAGAAGGTACACTTGTCGGCAGTGTTGGTCTCAGGATCCATATAGATGGCACCATAAGGACACGCCATCATACAGGCGGCACAACCAATACAGCGATCCTTGTCAATATTAACGATGCCATTATCCAGATAGTGCAGCGCGCTAACCGGACAGGTCCTTTCGCACGGAGCATTTTCACAATGGTTACAGCGCATGGGGGTAAATGCGCGTTTGACCTCGGGATAGACACCAGCATCGACATATTTGACACGTAGGCGCCAGCTATTAACAGGGACATTGTTCTCTGCTTTACAGGCAACCTCGCACCCTTTACAGCCGATGCACAGGCTTAAATCAACGAGAAAACCGAGCTTCATCGATCCTCCTTCAGTGGGTGGGGCATAAAATAATCAGATACAACCGGTATCTTATCACCATCGTATCATTAGAAAGTTTAAACAGTGCTAAAACCGTCATCATTTGATGAAATTTATGCTTTAGTGTTACGAAGATGAGTGCGGCTGATAAAACGAGAGGTTAGATACATCCCAACCTGAGCCATCGCGAGGGCGATCACAATCGGATAAGGCCATAACGACCATGCCAACCCAACCCCAGCAGCTACCAAAAAACATGCCACGCCAGCCATGCGCACATGCAATGTTGCCCCAAACCGACCATAGCCTCGCAGCAGTGAGATATAAAAGCTATTATAAATTGAGAAAGGAAGTGTAGCAAAGAGGATCAGCGTCATTACCAACGCCCCCTCATAGCGCGAACCAAAAAATCGATCGATCAACAACTCGCCCCCTATGTAAAAAAGAAGCCAAACGCTGACTCCAACCCCAAAGGCATAGAGTCGCATTTTTTGGCGCAATGCCTCAATCGCCTCTTTATCACCTTCTGCAACCATTCGTGCCACTTCAGGAAAGAGAAACCGAAAGACAGGAAAGATAAAGAGCATCACTAGGTGCATAAAAAGGGTTTTGGTTACCACTTGAAAGTCGCCCATCTCCTCAAGATCGCCATATTGAGCATAGAGGTAAACCGCCAGATAAAAAGAGAGCATCCCAAAACCAAACTCCAGCGACGCCAACAACGCATGGCGTAAAAAGAGTCGCTCCCCTCCTTGCCAAACAAACTGCCATGGAGGTTCAGGATAGCGCATCCCTTTGAGTAGCAACAAAAGCATCGAAAGCATACCAAACGCAAGTAACGACGCCGTCGCAAGCAGCTCTAGAGGTGCAAGAGCTTGCCAAAACGAAACCACCCACAGTGCAACCAACAACGCCAACGGCTCGGCAAGCGTAATTGCATTAACAAGGCCATACAGCCGATACATTGCCAATTGATTCGTCACATAGATCCAAAGAGCAGTAACCCACAACAACGCAATAATCCACCCAAACCCAAGGTCAATCCCCAGATGGTTAGCAAGCATAGGAAGAAGTGGAGTTACTAGAAGTGTCACGCCAACCATCACTAACCGCGTTAGCGAGAGAAGAGGGGCATCGTTACCACTGTTTACATAGGCAACAACCAGCGAACTACGAAAACCCAAAAAAAGGAGCATCACAAAGGAGATCAGATCGACAAGTGTCAAAAAGCGAGTCAGCTCCTCTTTAGGAAAAAGGGAGGCTGCTAAGCTTTTGTAAGCCAATGAACAGAGAATGCCGATAAACGTTAATCCGATATTAAGAAAAAAGCCTCGATTCACAGACGGCGGCGTCCTATGGGATCAAGTCGTGCACGACGCAAAAAGAGGGTAAGCCCTCGCTGCGCCTTGGCATCAATCGTAAAGCTAATGAGTCTTAAATAGGCTACCAAATCGCGCCTGTGCAAACCGATTTTATCTGCCTCTTGCTTAAGGATGCGCGCTGGAATGCGAATGGGTGCTCGCGATGCTTTGTTGGCCAATGCTCGAAAATAGTCGCGATGACCGTGCGTACAAAGCCTGGCAAAGACAAAAGGAAGGCCTGTTTGCTCATACCACATCTTAGCCAGATCGATACCACCCCCACCCAGGTAGTAGTGGCGCAACGCCCGATCACCAATCATCACCTCCCCCGATACCCCCATCAACCTTGCTAAAAGATTTGAAGTTTGCGAGGCAGCATCAGGGCGATTCTCCCCCTCACAGACAAGGACACTGCGTACCTCTTTTTTGGCAACAATCCCCAACTTCACACCAAAATAACGCGCTGAAACAATGCTTGAAACAAACGCGGCATTGATTTGCCGACGCATAAATCGACGGTTAATGAAGCTTGGAACACCCCGATGATACTTCATCGATGCCTTCAATGCTTCGTTCGGAAGGCTTTTGGCCAACAGCGAAAAGGGAAGAAGGTTAAGGTAGTCGATGCGTCCAAAAAGAGGGGCTTTCATAAAAGAGATTGTAGCAAAGAAGGGATTAACCGCTCCTGTAGCAATTTTTTGGTACGATCCATAAAAAGGGGGTTCCATGAATAAATTGCTTGCTATCGTTCTTTTTTGGATCACACCGCTATTGGCGCTCAATTGGGCCAAAACAGCCAATGACGCACGCCAAGCTGCTCAGCGCGAAGGAAAGATGATCATGGTGATGCTTTCTCAAGAAGGGTGCACGATGTGCGACTATATGAAAAATGTCACCCTCAAACACCCTGATATCGAGACGATCATTGAAAGCCGCTTCATACCGTTAGAGATCGATATTCACTCAGGAATGATTCCAACAGGTCTAAGAGCCTACGGTACACCGACCTTTTACTTTACCGACACCAACTTCAAAAAGATCGGGCGCCACTTTGTCGGCGGAGCAAAACCGGAGGCTTTTGCCGATGTTTTACGAAAGGTTGGACACTAAAGGGTACGACTAAGTTTTCAATCTCGGTTGTATTACCCAAGAGCACCAAAACATCATGGGGGGCAATTATCACTGATGCATTAATATCGGTATGCCAAACGCCATTGTTTTTATGCGCAATGAGCTTAACATCATAATCGCGTTCAAAATTCACTTCAGAAAGACTTCGGCCGATAAAAATATCGGGAACCGTCAGTTTAACAATCTTCATCGTATTTGAAAGATCGATCGTCTCAAAATGCATATGTTCAACCAGATTGCGAACAAGTCTTTTACCCGCTTCTCTCTCAGGATAGATGACACGACTAGCACCAATTTTAACAAGAATCTGCCCATGGACGGGGGTGATAGCTTTAGCGATAACCGTCTCAACCCCAAATCCTTCACAGCCATGACGGTTAGGATACTTGATTCGATATGCTCGCCAATGCTGACGATTGCTACATCGACATCGCTCACACCTGCCTCTTTAAGTGCTTTAATATCGGTTGAGTCAGCAATCACGGCATCCTGAGTAAATTCACTAATTTCGCGAATTTTTTCTTCATCACTATCAATAGCCAGTACACTTAACCCTTGCTCAGCAAGTCCACGAGCAACATAATAACCAAATTTTCCCAAGCCAATAACGGCAAAACTTTTATTTTTTTTTCATAATTGAACCTTTCCTTCGGCATAATGAATGCGACTCTCTATGGATCTCCCAAGCAAAGAGAGAGTAAAGATAAGCACACCGACACGGCCGATAATCATAAGAATGATAATGTTCAGTTTACTAATATCGCTAAATATCGAACAATATGAGAGCACACCACCGTTACCTGTCGATAGGCCAACAGTACCAAAAGCCGAGACAACCTCAAAAAGAATGCGCAAAAAAGGGAGTCGCTCAACCTCTGTAATGAGCACTGTCGAAACAAGAACATAAAATGAAGCAACCATCAAAATGGCATTAGCCTTACTGATTGTCTCTTGCGAAATCGAGCGACGAAAGATATGGGGATAGCGTTGGCCGCGTAGCGTGAACCAGACACCAATGATGATGATGGCTAATGTTGTGACCTTTATGCCGCCTGCTGTACCACCCGGTGCACCACCTACCATCATGAGAATAGTCGAAAAGAAAAGATTAGAATCAGTTAAGCCTGAAATATCGATAGTGTTAAAACCGGCTGTACGAAAGTTAACCGACATAAACCACGAAATCATGATTTTATCATACCAAGCAAATGGGCCTAACGTTTTGGGGTTAACCCCCTCAAGCGAGAGAATGAGAAGCATGCCAGCAAGAATAAGAATCATACTTGTAAGCAAGACAACTTTGGTATGGGTTGACAAGCGTGTAAGTTGTCGCTGTTGACTATAATAAAGCTCCAAAAGCACAACATAGCCTATACCCCCCACCACAATGAGCAGCCCAATTACCACATTGATCGTTAGATCAGTTGCAAATCCCATCATATTATTCTCAAACAGCGAAAACCCGGCATTATTAAAGGCCGAGACCGCATGAAAAAAACCAAACCAAAGAGCCTGATCCCATGGCATCATCAATGCAAAGCGCATCGCCAAAAAAAGGGCGGCAATCACTTCGACAACCAAAACGAGCCCGATTGCCTGTTTTATGAAACGAACAATACCTGTAACACCAGGATAGTTGATTGACTCTTTGAGAATTACTCTATCACGATGGGTGATGCGGCGCTTAACCAAAAGCGCGGCCATCGTTGCAAAGCCCATATAACCGATTCCACCAAGCTGGATCATCAGAAGAATGAGAATCTTGTCCAAATAAAGTAAAATCAGTAGCTGTATTTTTAACAATCAGTCCCGTCACACACGTCGCTGAAGTTGCTGTAAAGAGAGCATCAACAAAGGAGAGATCACCATTATGGCTAAACGGAAGAAGCAACAAAAAAGTACCTACTCACATCTGATCCTAACACACCAACTACACTTCAGATAGCCACAATGAACCCAACAGCAAAATGGCGCCGTCACTTAAGCATCACCTCGCCAAGCAACGGACTTCTCCAAGAATCATCCTATAGCTACACCCGACCGTACAGACAGAAAGGTAACAACACCACGATTACATGCTATTACTTGACCAACTATGACATCAACATCATAAGATAAAGAGCCACTCTATTACGTCCTAAACTGACTCAGATAACCATCAAGTTCGGCACTCATCTTCTGTAACGTCGCACTTAGTTCGTTCACCTGATCCACCTGCGCAACAGTCTTGCGACTAATCTCTTCGATTTGGGCAACTTCATCGATAATCAACTGTGTCTGACGCGTATTTGTCTCAGCTTTGGCCGAGAGATTAACAACCGCTTGGTTTGTCTGTCCAATCAACACAGTCGCTCTATTCATGGCATTTAGGACATGTTCTGAGCTGCTTGACAGCTTCTGAATCTCGACACTATTTTCATTCATCTGCTCACTTGCATCTTGAACAGATTGGACAATGACATTAATAGTTGCATTGATCTCAACGAGACTCTTTTGTGTCCGCTCAGCCAGTTTTCGTACCTCATCGGCAACAACAGCAAAACCACGTCCATGCTCGCCAGCCCGCGCCGCTTCAATAGCCGCATTAAGGGCTAAAAGATTCGTCTGATCGGCAATTTCCGAGATAATCGTCAAAATCTGCTTGACCTGCTCGGCTTCAGCTGAGAGTCGATTAAGCTTCTCGGCAAGCTCCATCTCAGTCTCGACGCTTCGTTTGACTGTTGAAATCATTGCACTAAGATCATCTTGCGCCGCAACAATTGTCTCGTTCGCCTGCCCCACATCGTCACGCCCTTGTTTTGTGTAGGCAATTGATTCTTCAAGAGTACCCGAAAGCTCTTTAGCTTGGGATGTCGCCTTTTC
>JAINCO010000140.1:0-39548 GCA_036574095.1 Campylobacterales bacterium
AGTCCGTCAGGACCCACCACTTAATGACTCTCTCATCTTCTGCTATAGTTGGAGCGGTAGTTCAGCTGGTTAGAATGCCTGCCTGTCACGCAGGAGGTCGCGGGTTCGAGCCCCGTCCGTTCCGCCACGTACATTTGAATCTTCCATCTCTCTGATATCACGAAACTGCTTTAGATTGACAAATAACTAATACGAGCTTTTTCTCGGTTTAAGCTATGTTAGGCATGGTATTAGTAAGATTTTACGAAACACGATCCTGAGAATTGAATGAGACAGAGCATTTGTTTTATATGTCTACTCCATCATCTCTTCGTTGTGGTAGACGTTTAAAGCCCCCAGGGTAACCCTTCGCTATTTTTCCAACCGCCAATGTTGTGCTTATTGAACTCTTTACGATTAGAAGGTCCTTCAAAACCTCCTTTGACACTATAGACTTTTTTGAATCCTGCTTCTTCAAGAATTTTTCCAGCTGCTTTGGAGCGCTCACCCCCTTTGCAAATTAGAATGACCTCTTGCTCTTTGTTGCCTTTGACCGCCTTGAGAGTTTCAACAGCAAGTTCAGCATTTGGTATCTGCTGCTGTTTGTAGGTGGAGGTTGGTGTCATCGGGCGGCTAAATTTCTTTTCAACATCGGCTAGTTGTATTCTCTTCTCGACAGGTAACAGCTCGAGTTGAAGAAAATAGAAGGGGATGTTGATATGGCCTGGAGCATGGCCAATGTAGTAGTACTCTTCAGGGGTGCGCACATCAATGACAACAGCGCCAGCTTTTTGCTTTTCGTATGCTTCAGTTGGAGTTAGTTCGATAATCTCTGCAGACAAACATACTGCCATCGTAGCAGCAATAAGTGATAATCGACTCAACAAGTCCATTGCCATCCTTACTGATAAGATTTTATAATTTACTACTTTTGTGCTGAAGAGAAAATTAAAAGTCCCTACTCATTTATTACCACTCTTTTAAATAGAGATCGGATACAATTAAACCAAAAATTGAAGGATGGAGTCGTCATGGAGTGCCAGTTTCCCGAAGTTAACACACCCGTAGAGCGGTTAGGTGAGATTTTTTCTCAAGTTCGTGTAATTGCCGTTGTAGGGCTCTCTCCTGATGAGACGAAAGATAGCTATCGTGTTGCCAGCTATTTGCAACAAGCTGGCTTTAAGATCGTTCCTATTTATCCTAAGGAGGAGATGATCCTTGGAGAGAAGGTCTATCGCTCATTAGAAGAGATCCCTTTTGCTATCGATATGGTCGATGTTTTCCGGAAGGCTGATGTCCTGCCGGAGATTGTTGCCTCGATCAAAAAACGAGGGGATGTTAAGGTTCTTTGGACACAAGTGGGTATCGTTAATAACGAAGCTGCCAGGGAGGCTGAAGCGGCTGGTGTGACGGTCGTGCAGAGTCGTTGCGCGATGGTTGAACATCGTCGCCTTGGAGGAGGGGTGTGATCACGCTCGAACAGATTCAAGAGGCGGCAAGTCGATTAGAGGGGGTGATCGCAAAGGTTCCCTTTCAGATCGCCCCGGTTCTCTCTGAGATGGTTGGCGCTGAAGTGTGGCTTAAAAAGTGCAATCTTCAAAATACCGGTGCCTTTAAGATACGGGGTGCGTTTAACAAAATATCACTTCTTAGTGATGCTGAACGTGCTCGTGGTGTTATTGCGGCAAGTGCTGGTAACCATGCGCAAGGGGTAGCCTGGTCTGCGCGCTATTATGGTATCAAAGCCTATATTGTCATGCCTGAGGCAACACCGCTACTCAAGGTCAATGCTACTAAGGCCTATGGGGCTGAGGTGATTCTTTATGGAAACAACTATGATGAAGCTTATGGCTATGCCCTCAAGTATGCCAATGAGCATGATCTGGTTTTTGTTCACCCCTTTGCTGATGAGGCGGTGATTGCGGGGCAAGGAACGATTGCCTTAGAGATGCTTGCCAAAACCCCAGATCTTGAGATGATTCTTGTACCTATTGGAGGAGGGGGTTTAATTAGTGGCGTGGCCGTCGCTGCTAAGTCAATTAAGCCCGATATTCGTATCGTTGGTGTCACAGCCAAAGGTGCGCCGGCGATGCATGACTCTTTTTACGCCAAACGCCCAATCGATTCATTAGGTGTTCGAACCATCGCCGATGGTATCGCGGTGCGTGATACATCACCAGTTACCCTTGCATACCTGATGCGCTATGTCGATGAGGTTGTTGAGGTAGATGATGAAGAGATCGCGAATGCGATCCTCTTTTTGATCGAAAAGCAAAAACTTGTTATCGAAGGAGCAGGCGCGGTTGGAGTCGCAGCGCTTTTGCATGGTAAGGTTAAACCTCTTAACGGTAAGATTGGCGTTGTGCTCTCAGGTGGTAATATCGATGTAACGATGCTTTCGATCATCATTGAGCGAGGTTTGGTGAAGTCGCAACGAAAAATGAAGTTGATTGTTACCCTTGTTGATAAGCCTGGCAGCCTGATGGCCTTGACCGAGACTCTTAAGCGTGTGAATGCTAATATCGTGCATATCGAGTATGATCGCATCGGGCGAGATCTTGCCTATGGTGATGCGAATGTGACTGTGGCACTGGAGACGAAGGGTGCTGAGCATCAAGAGGAGATTAGGCGGGCGTTGCGCGCAGAAAAATTCAACTTTACTGAAGGATGGTAAAATGAGATTTGTGGGATTGTTCGTTGCGGCTGGACTTTGTGCGTGGGCAGGTCAATATGCGACGCTTAAGGATGGTAGGACAATTATTCTTCATGATAATGGGACATGGGAGGAGGTTGCTCCCCGTGATCTGCCGACTTTGGCGCCCCTTAAACCAACGCCAGATGCGATGCAAGAAAAGAAAATCAAGATTGCCCAAGAAAATCCTCTTTCAAAACTTGTCGTGGGGCGCTGGCTAAGTCATGATGGATCGATTTCTTATGATTTTCGCTCAGATGGCATCGTTCGCTATACGCGTGATGGAGAGGTCAAAGAAGAGCGCTATTTTGTCGAGAATATCGATGAGAAAAAGCGTATCGTTCGAGTAAATATCGGCGAGAATAGTCGAAGTGGTACAGTCAGTTGGGGCGGCTTTTTTCTCGATCTTAAATTTTCAGAGGATGGTAACAGGGCCGATGATCTGACAACATCCTTGAAATTAATGACATCAGTCGTTTTGCAGCGTCAGCCCTGATAGGCACTGCATCGTGGCTGGTAGTTAATGGTCATCTTTTGTACTAAGGGAGTGGCCCTAACCACTCGATCTGCTCTGAGCGACTAACGACAAGCTGGGGACGATCAAAATAGCCAACAAGAACCATTGTTAGCCTCACGCGCCCGCTTTTGGGTTTGAGGCTTTTGTCTTTAAAATAGACTTTGATCGTATATCCATTACCATAGGTTAAGGTTGTTCGTTTAAGCTCTCCTTCGATGGAGGCGACGACTTCATTTTGAAAGAGGCCATTCGTTAGATCGGGCAGGGGGGTTGAGAGAAGGAGGGGAGTGATGGGTTTGGAGAGACCCGTCTCTTCGATTGTTGCAGCCGTGACTTCTCGAAGGCCATGAAAAGTTCCCAATCCCTTCACATGAAGCTTATAAACACCACCTAATGTTAGCTGTTTGTCAACACCCAACACCATGATCGCTCGACCATTCTCCTCCTTAACAATTGCTCTATCGCCTTCTTGCCAAATGGCGACAGCTTCGTTGATTGTTGCTTCTATAGGACCATCTGGTAGCTCGTAGAGTTTCATGATCGTTATATTCTTATCTGTTAAAGTGATTGGTTGCTCACCAACTGCTTGAAACCTACCTGAGCGAAAGCGAGCGATGATAGGAAGATGATCAGAGTAGCCTTCTCCAAGATGTTCACCTTTTCCACCTTTGGTGATCTGCCATCGAAAAATTTGACCGTGACGAAATAGCCAGGGTGGATCGAAACGGACAAATGAGTTGTCGATATAACTAACCCCTTGATCATCATACAGAGAGGATGGCAGTAAGATATGATCTAAGGAGTCGGCATGGCGTCCTGAGATATGACTTGCGCGCTTATCTGGCGGGAGTTCATACCAAAGATCGTAATGAGTAGTGTTGTTAAGAGTTTTCTCGGTTACAGGTTGGCAGCGTGGAGCTGTTGCTAAAATATGGTTTAGGCCAACAACACCAAAGGTATCATTAAGGCGTGCTTCATCCACGAGCGTGCGGCACTCATCGTGGTTGGTGTTAAGATCGCCAAGGATCATATAATCTTCACCGGGATCAAGTTTGCTAATCTCTTTTTTGAGCGCGTTAGCATAACGATGGCGTGAGGATTCTGGATGGCGTTTGCTGCTCCAGTGGTTAACAAAGATTGTAAGCGGAGCGCCGCCGACAAGAACGCGGACTTTGAGGATATGGCGGCTTTGAGATTGTTGATTGATTGGAATACTCTCTGACTCTTCGATTGGAAGTCGCGAAAGAAGAGCGACATGCACCGTGCTCTCGCCTTTGGCCAGAAGTGAGTAGGGATAGGGGGCATTGATTCGCTTTAGCTCTTGCGTGAGAGCGTCAAGCGCCTCTTGCGACTCGATCTCTTGAAGGCCGATGATGGTCGCATTCAATTCAGCGATGACGCGCGCGATATTGCGAACTTTAGCAGCCATGATCTCTGGAACCCAGCCATGGTGATAAGGGCGATAGATCTCATACTCTTTGCCCGATTCTTTCATATCAAAAAGATTTTCAACATTCCATGAGGCTACAGTAACCTCAACCCCTTCTTGATAGCTTTTTTTCTCCTCAAAAGAAGCTACCAGACCAATGGCTGAAATAAGAAAAAGTGTTGCGATAAGAATTTTTGTTTTCACATTTTTCCTTCTTTAAGCAGAGCTAAATGGAGGATTTTGGCAACCCGCCAACTTGGCCCAATATTATCGATACTTTTAGCTACTCGTCGCCAATGTGATCTATTAACAGCACGGGCAAAATGGCCTGTGCCACCCAGTTCAATCAGTCGCTCCCATATCATTCTGATATAGGTAGCGCGCTCTTGGTATTGTTTGATGAAAGAGAGCTCCATTGTGATGTGAAGCTTATGGGCACTCTCTTTGAGGTTCTCATAAAGCAAAAAGGCGCGCTCAAGGCTAATGGGTCGAAGGTAAACACTTCCACCCCCAACCAAAGGCTTAGCAGCACCAATCATCATGCCCACCTCACGCCGACTAAGGTGCCCTAAGTCGATGAGTGAGCGAACCTCGTCGCGTACAAGCCAAGCAAATGCTTTAGCTTCGTCATCGTGGCGTAGATAGGCGAGAATATCCTCCATTTTAAAATGGAGTCTGCCATTAATTTTGGTTGCCTCAGGAAAGTTGCCAAAGTGCATCCTTAGATAGAGAGCATTGAGGCTAATTCCCAAAAATTTGGCTACCTCTTCGGCACTATAAAGGTCAGTTGGGGGTGTGTTGGCTTTGATATTCCTTCGACGCGGCATAGGTGATTATACCATATTTTAAGCCCCCTTGCCATATAATGTCTGCTGATGAAGCTTCGCCGTCTAACCCTCCACTTTGGCGTTGTTGTTCTCTTTTTTTCTTTGGTTGCCGGGTTATTTCATCATCATGAAAAGCACACTCTGTATGATGAGAATTGTCCCGTCTGCCACTTTCAACAAACTCTCTCTTCGTCTGATCTTCCGGCTGCGCCAATAGTTATTTTACCAGTGGTTCCCCTGGTTTGCTTGCCATGGGTGCGAACGATTCTCTCTTCGCATTTGGCGCACTCTATTCATAGTAGAGATCCGCCCAGCTCCTTGATGTAGTTATAATTTAGAATAACTTTAAATAATAATACATTAAGGAGCAAAAAGAATGCGTTACCCTTTTATTGTATCGATTTTATTGGCATCAGCACTCATTGCTCAAGATAACAATCTAAAGATGCCTGAAATTTCACTGATAGGCGATTTGTCGTGGGTTGGACGATCGATTGACGATGAGCGCTATAGCGATCTATCAATTCCGGGGCTTACACATGCTCACCATGCGGATGATGGCCATCACCATGCTACGATCAATGCCAAGCGTGGCTTAAATCTGAATTATGCTGAATTGATGCTCAGTTCAGCTGTTGATCCTTATGTCGAGCTTCAAGCTGTTTTACATTTGAGTGAAGAAGGCGTTGAGATCGAGGAGCTTGTGGCAACAACAACATCGCTTCCATGGAATCTGCAAGCGCGTGCCGGTAAATTTTATAGCCGCTTTGGACGCTTAAATGCCAAACACCATCATGTATGGAATTTCTCTAATCAGCCACTTGTCTATGAGGCCTTTTTTGGTCCCCACAATCTCTTAGAAAAAGGGGTTGGTGTTGAATGGGTATCACCTTTACCTTTTTACTTGGCGATTGGAGGAGAGCTGCTGCGTGGCGAGAATGAGAATAGTTTTGGAGAAGCGGGGTTTCAACCTGCCTCAGCCGGTGAAAACTTTCATCAAAAAGTCGAACCAAGCTCGCAACCTGGCGTAACAACACTCTATCTCAAAGGGTCTGAGGAGTTTGGTGATTTAACGCTATTAGCAGGAGCAAGTTGGGCGAGGGGTAGTGCGCGATTAAATCATCTTCGTGAAGCAAAACCCCATGCTTTCGCGGGAACGACAACGCTCATGGGAGTTGATCTGACACTACGCTACGATTTTGCTCCCCATCGCTATCTTCAGTTTCAAAGTGAATGGATGACTCGTACAATGGAGGGGATGAAGTATGTACCCACTGAAAACAATAATAGTTGGGATATGACAAAAACAAGCGCTATAACAAAGGATCAAGCCGGATGGTACGGCGAGGTTATTTGGGGGCTTTCTAAAGAGTGGCGTGTAGGGGCGCGTCTGGATGGGATTACGAAGAATGTCGCAAGAAAGCCAGATGATTTATATCAATACAACCTGATGGCTGAATACAACCCGAGTGAATTTTCTCGCTTTAGGCTCCAGTTTACCCGTGATGAGGCGCGCGTTGATGATGCTGAAAATCGTGTGAGCTCAAATACATTGATTTTACAGTGGAATCTGAGCATCGGTGCCCATGGTGCCCATCCATTTTAGGAGAGAGTCATGCGATTTCGTCTTGGATTGTTGTTTCTTTTGTTAAGCTCTTCTTTGTGGGCTCAGATCAAGGTTGTTGCGACCTATGGGTATATCGAGGCGCTTGTGCGTGAGATTGGAGGAGAGAGGGTTGTCGTAACAAGATTGGCTAATCCTCGTTGGGATCCTCACTTTGTAACCCCCAAACCTTCCTATATCGTCAAGTTACGCAATGCCGATTTGTTGGTAGTCAATGGGGGTGAGCTTGAGGTTGGCTGGCTGCCACCTCTCATTCGCCAATCCAATAATCCATCGATTCATCCTGGTAGTAGAGGTTACCTTGAGCTTGCGCGCGGTGTGACGATGATCGATAAGCCTCTTGTTCTTAGTCGCGCGCATGGGGATGTTCATCCTGATGGTAATCCCCATATCCATCTTGATCCTTTGAATATAGCAACCATGGCTGGCATGATGGCAGCTAAACTTACCGAGATCGATCCGGCTGGAAGTGAAGCTTACCAAAAAAGGCTTCAACAATTTTTGGCGCGATGGGAGCAAAAGTGCGCCCAGTGGCAGGCAAGGATGAAACCCTTTTGGGGAGCAGCTATTATCGAGCACCACGCCCTCTTTGACTATTTTCTAAGGCGCTATGGTCTTCTCAAGGTAGCGACCATTGAGCCGCTGCCGGGTATTTCACCCAATGCAAAGCATATAGCATCGGTTATTGCCGAGGGTTCGAAACGGCAGGTGAAATGGGTACTTTTAGATCTTTATCATAGCCAGGCCGAAGGAAAGATAGTTGCCGGGCGTATTGGTGCTAAGGCGATTCTTTTAGGACATGATGTAGGCTCAACTCCTGAGCAGATGTCACTGGAGACCCTTTTTGAGTCGATTGTTAGGAGTTTTGAGCAATGATCGAGATTATTGGTCCGGCGCTGTTGATTTTGGGCGTGCTTGTTATCGTGCATGCCCAGCTGGGGCTTCAGGTCTTGGGGCGTGGTGTTGTCTTTGCTGACTTGGCTATTGGGCAGATGGCTGCTGTTGGGATGGCGCTTTCATTTCTCTATCCGGTGCTTTCGATCTTTTGGACACCGCTTCTTTGTGCTCTTCTTGCTGGTGGAGTTGTAGCTATCGGTGTTCGCCGAAGCAGTTATCCTGAGGCAGTCATTGCGCTACTCTATGCGTTGGGTGGCGCTGTTGTGATGGTTCTTTTGTCTCAAAGCGCCGAAGGAGCTGAACAGTTTAAGAGAATGGTGGCCGGTGAGCTTCTCTTTTTAGGATGGCAAGACCTTGTAAGACACTTGCCGTGGTATGGGGTTATCATCTTGATCCTTGCACTTTTGCCCCGCCTTCGCTCAAATTCGATGGCAGAGCTTCTTTTTTATCTGCTGTTTGCCCTGACGGTGACACTTTCTGTTGCTCAGGCGGGTGTCTTGGTTGTTTTTGCTCTACTGGTTGCCCCTGCATTGACAGCTCTTTCGCAGCGGCGCTATCCTCCCTTTGTTGTTGCGCTTCTGGTGGGATGGAGCGCATCAATGATAGGGGTGCTTCTTTCTTGGTATCTTGATTGGCCGTTAGGTCAGAGTGTTGTGTTATCGCTCTCTTTGTTGGCGCTACCTTTATCTCTATTTTTTAAGCCTGATACCTCAAGATCGCCCCAGTAACATTTCAATTATCCACCAGGCCGGGGCGATGAGGTAGTGGCCTAGTGGGGTAGCGAGGATAAGAATTAGGATAATCATGCCATAGCGCTCCATGCGATCAAAGAAGCGAGCAATCTCCCATGCCCCAAAATGTGCGGCAAGCCAACGCAGAGCTTGTGAGCCATCAAGGGGCGGAATAGGCCAGAGATTAAAGAAGGCGAGGATAGTGTTGTAGATGACCATATATAGAAGGAAGGCCTGTAAGATCAATGAAACGATGGACTCTGGTGTTGATGAGAAGGAAAGAAGCATGGCGCAGATAATTGCTATCAAAAGATTATAGGCGATGCCAGCTAATGCAACATGAACTGCAGCCATGTAGCCGCCGCGCGCAATGACGATACGAAGATCAACAGGAACCGGCTTCGCCCATCCAAAGAGAAATGGAGCGTCACTGATCCAAAGTAAAAGTGGAACGAGAATTGTGCCAACGATATCGACATGAACAAGGGGATTGAGACTTAGGCGACCAGCATATTTGGCCGTAGCATCACCATAGCGCCAAGCGATATAGCCGTGCATGATCTCATGGCCTATAATAGCAACCATCAAGGCAGCAGCTAATGTTCCACCTTTGATGATTGCAGGAAGATGGGTAACAAGCTCGTCGGCCATCAGTGTAGGCCTGTAACCTCGTCGCTGCTATAACGAGGAAGTGGAGCTTCTAACTCTAATGTATCAATGATGCGACCAACGCGCTCCCAGCGGATACGATAGTTGCTATCCCAGCTAAAGTAGATAAACCAAGGTTTTCCGACAATATGTTTGTACTCAACAGGGCCCCAAAAGCGGCTATCTTGTGAGTGATCGCGATTATCACCCATCATAAAAAATTGACCTTCGGGAACCTGATAGGGACCAAAATTAAAAAGCTCCTCAGGTGCTCCAATATCGGGTGTGATCTTAGGATCATAGTGAACACCCGGATATTTGGCTTGATAAGGATCTTTAACCCACAACACCCCATTAATTTCGGTGATCAACTCCTTAGGATATGAGGCGCGGATAACCTCATCCCCCCCTTTTGGACGGATATAAAGCTCCTTATCCACGAGCCAAACAATATCTCCACCCGTTGCAACGCAGCGCTTGACATAGTGCATTTTGGGGTTAAGAGGATAGCGAAAGATGACAATATCACCCCGCTTGGGTTTATCGCCTGCAATCAAATGGCCATCACCATCAAAATCGGGAAGCACAGGGATCTCAAGGAACGGGATATGCGGGGTTGGAATGCCATAGCTAAATTTTTTGACAAAAAGATGATCACCAATAAGAAGCGTGTGGCGCATGGAGCCAGAGGGGATAACAAATGCTTGGGCGAGAAAAAAGATGATAAGTAGGACAATGATAATTGTTCCCGTCCAGGTATTTGAAAAATGGTAGAGTCGAATCAGGTGTTCTTTCATGCCTGCCCCTGCAACTTAGCGGCTTTGACGGTGTTTGAGAGAAGCATTGCGATTGTCATCGGGCCCACACCACCAGGCACGGGTGTGATAAAGGAGCATTTAGGTGCAACCTCATTAAAACTCACATCACCAACTAAACCGCTCTCGGTTCGATTGATACCGATATCAACAACAATAGCCCCCTCTTTGACCATATCGCCTCGTATAAGGTCAGCCTTACCGACACCCACAACAAGCAAGTCAGCGCGTCTGGTGTGTTCGGCCAAATCGCGTGTTAGGATATGGCAAATATCAACTGTTGCCCCGGCATTTAGAAGTAGAGCAGCCATCGGCTTGCCCACAATGTTGCTTGCTCCGACAACACACGCATCCATTCCCTTGACATCGATATGATAGTGGGCAAGTAGTTTCATCACTCCAAGTGGTGTGCAGGGGATAAATCCATCAAGCCCTGCAAAGAGCCGTCCGGCATTAAAAGGGTGGAAGCCATCGACATCTTTATGAGGAGCGATCGCTTCAAGGATGCGTGTTGTATCGATATGCTTAGGTAGCGGCAGTTGGACAAGAATTCCATGTAGATGGGGGTTGGTATTCATCATCTTGATTGTCGAGAGAATCTCTTCCTCGCTAATATCCTCTGGCATCTCATGGGTTACTGAGTAGATCCCCGCCTCTTTGCACGACTTTGTCTTCATCGCGACATAGGTGTGGCTTGCCGGGTCATTTCCCACAAGAATAACAGCCAATCCAGGGACAATCCCCTTCTTCTTTAGCTCTTCAACATCGGCCTTTAGACCATGAATAATCTCTTTTGAGAGGCTTTTGCCATCAAGCAGCTGCAAGTGACGATCCTTTTAGAGTTGGTGTGTTATGATAGCACAATGAGAATTCAAATGCGTTTAACTGCTCTTTTGTTCTTGCTACTGGGCAAAGGGGCTTTGATTGGTGAAGAGAGTTTTATTAACCGTTTTGAATATGGCGAGATGCTCTATCGCAACCCAAGAGGAATTGGTTGCGATAAGTGTCATGGCTTATTTGGGGAGGGGAGGGAGCTTGGGCGCTACGAAAAAAAAGGCAAACAGATTGTCATTGTAGCACCAAGAATAGATAAGCTTGATGTTGCAGCCATGAAGGCTGGTTTAGCTAAACGCAATAAATTCATGCCAACCTATTACTTAACCGATCAGGAGATAGCCACACTGGTCTATTATCTTAAACATGCGAAAGAGCGTTCATGATTTTTAAGGATCTTTCCCCTATCGAAGCACTCACCGATGATCTTGATGCGTTAGCGCGTCTTCTTCCTGCTTCCCTCTTGCCTGTTGCGGCCCCACGGTTGGCTCCCAGAAGTGCTTTGATGGTCTCTGCGCATCGCATCAAGCATCTTAATAAAATCGATGAGCTTGCAGCTGATTTACTGATGATCAATCTTGAAGACGGTGTCGCGGCTATCCAAAAACCGCTGGCTCGCCACTTAGCAGCCTTGTTTATCGCCTCAGCGCCTGAGTCTGTTCGTGCGCGCTGTGTGGTGCGCGTGAATCCCTTAGGTAAAGGCGGAGAAGAGGATATCGCCTTGATTGCCAAAGCGCATCCTGGGGCGATCAGGCTTCCTAAGGTCACCTCACCTGATGAGGTTCGCTGGGGGCTTTCGCTTTTGCCTGAGGGGTGCGATCTTCACCTCTCGATTGAAACAAAGGAGGCGTTTACCTCGATTTCTTCGCTGGTCATCGATGTAAGGGTAAGGGTGCTTTATTTAGGGATACTTGACCTTTTGGCAGATTTGGGATTATCACAGGCACTTTTGCGTCAAAACAATCCAACAATTGATTACATCTTAGCTAAATTCCTGATCGAGACAAAGGTAGCGGGTGCAGTGGCGATGGGGTTTGTTTATCAAGATCACACCGACATTGAGGGTTTTAGAGCATGGGCAGCCTATCTAAAATCGATGGGCTATGAGGGGATGGGGGTTATCTCACCCAAACAAGTAGAGATTGCCAATGTGATCTTTTCTCCTGATGCCAACGAGCTTCAGCGCGCTCGCGAGATTAAAGAGCTTTTTGAGGCCTCCTTGGCACAAGGCGAGAGTGGATTTGCCCATCCGGAGTATGGTTTTATTGATGAGCCAATCTATAAAGACGCTCTGGCCTGTTTGGCGCGGAATGGCGAAAATTGACCCTGATCCTTTTTTTGATCTTCTGTTTGAATTATGGTATAATGAGTTAGCTACTAAAAGAGGGAGAGAAGAGATGATAGCAAGAGGCTTTCTTTTCGTAATAGTTTTTGTTATTGCAGTACTAAGTATTGGGTGTGCTGAAAAGAAGGTGACACAAGATCCATGGGGGCAGCGGGGAGCCTACGAGCGTGCGCAGCAAGCAGAACGGGCAGCCACAGGGGAACTTGATCGCTCCCTTCGATAGCCTTAGATTTTTTTCTCTCCAGCGATAATAAGCCCAAATCCTTTGAGACCACCAAAGTCATGGTTGCCTGAGCTTGTAAGTAGCTGGACTCGTTTGACGCCAAGCGCGTGCAAGATTTGGGCTCCGATGCCAAACTCTTTAACCCCCGGCAATTCCCCTCGATTATCAATAAAGACAAGGATCCCCCCATGTGTCTTGAGGTAATCGATTGAGTTCATGAGCGATGTAAATTTGGCATTGTCGGTCAAAAGGGCACTATCACGCATCGTTGTGTGGAATTTGACAGCCGACTCTTCTTTGGCTTCTCCAAACAACACCACCGTATGCTCTCGATTGAGGTGGTCGCGATAGATCTGTTGGACAACATCGCTACCAAAAAGATGTTTTGGCTCTTCATAAACTTTTGTAATCAACGACTCACGGGCGAGTCTGTACTCAACAAGATCGGAGATGTAGATGATCTTAAGGCCATGCCGCTGGGCAAAAGGCAAAAGATCATCGCGTCTTGCCATCGTTCCATCATCTTTCATAATCTCACAAATAACACCCACAGGCGCAACACCCGCAAGTCGACAAAGATCAGTTGCCCCCTCCGTATGCCCTACGCGCACAAGCACACCCCCTTCTCTGGCCACAAGGGGGAAGATATGACCAGGAGAGACAAAGTCCTCAGCTGTGGTTGTAGGATCGGCCATTAGCCGAATCGTTTCATCGCGCTCAAATGCCGAAATACCCGTTGTCGCGTTCTTCGAGTCGATTGAGATGGTAAAGGCTGTTTCATGCTGGGAGGTATTGGTATTGACCATCGGTGTGAGGCCAAAGCGTAACGCTGTAGCTTTATCGATCGCGACGCAGATGAGTCCACGAGCCTCTCGCGCCATAAAGTTGACCATCTCCGGGGTGCTAAAGGTGGCGGCATAGACCAAGTCCCCCTCGTTCTCGCGATCTTCATCATCCATCATGATGACCATTCGACCAGCTTTGATCTCCTCGATTGCTTCCAATACACGCTGATGCGACATCCTTCCCCTTTTTCATACTTTATGATTAAATGTTGGACGATTATAGCTAGATTCTCTTGACAAAGAGATGAAAAAGTGGTAGAATTCCAATCCCAAAACTGATAAAAGTTTTGGTTTGTAGGTTGGGGTATCGTCTAACGGTAGGACAACTGATTTTGGTTCAGTTTATCGAGGTTCGAATCCTTGTACCCCAGCCAATCTCCTTTCTGCTTTTGACCTAGGACGCGGGATAGAGCAGTCCGGTAGCTCGTCGGGCTCATAACCCGAAGGTCACAGGTTCAAATCCTGTTCCCGCAACCATCATTCACTATCAAACAACAGACGCCGCGGGATAGAGCAGTCCGGTAGCTCGTCGGGCTCATAACCCGAAGGTCGCAGGTTCAAATCCTGTTCCCGCAACCATGATCTCGTGCGTCTTTTTGTTCTATATTAATAAAGAGTCGCGATAATCGCAAAAGCTACAAAAAAGAGCAAGTGAGCAACCCCCTTAAGATAGTCCGTCGCTCCTTCATTGGTTGTTTTCCACGCAAGAATCACTGTAAAAATCAGTGCTCCGATTTGCAAGGGATTGAAATCTAAATGCAACTCTCCACCAAAAAACTCAACAAGTAGCATCAAAATAGGAACAGTAATGAGGATCGAGACAGTCGAAGCGCCCATGGCGATATTGACAACGCGTTGAATTTGATCGTTTTTGGCGGCGCGAATAGCGGTAAATACCTCTGGCATGACAGAGATCACAGCAATTATAATGCCAGCGAGTCCAATGGGGATGTTGTTATCATTGACCATTTTAAGGCCATCATGGGCAAAAATCTCAGCCAAGAAACCAATCAGAAGCAAGAGCCCGAAGATAATCAGGAAATTAACTTTATTGCTAATCTTCTCAAAGATATACTCCTTCTCTTCTTCTTCCTCCTCAAGTCGGCGGTTGCTGCGATAGTGCAGGGTGCGCTTTTTGACCGTTGGTTTAAAATAGTGGTTATGGGTGCGTGTCTGAAAGATGAGGATAACAATATAAAAAAGAAAGAGAAGTAGTCCAATAAGCATACTTGCAAGACGAATCGTTTCAGCACTGTGTTTAGTATAAGAGAGGATACTTGGCACCAGCAAGATAAGGGCTGTGACAAGAAGAATTGTTGTGTAGCTTTGGGAGGTATCTTCATTGTGGGTTTGCTCTTTATACGATAGTCCTCCAACAAAAAGGGCAAGTCCTAATAGGACATTCATATCAACGATAATCGTGGAGATAATACCCCCTTTCACCGTTTCAGTGGCAATTGATGAGTCGCTTCCTTGGATAAGAAGCATAAAGAGCAACATAATCTCAACAGTGACAGCCGAGATCGTAAGTACCAATGAACCATAGGGCTCATCAAGACGCTCCGAGACGATATTGGCAATTTCTGAAATAGTTAAAGAGAGTACGGCGATAGCGATAGCGGCAAGGGGGACGACAAGTGTGAATAAGCCATACCAATGTGCCCAAAAGGCTACACCAGCCGTCAAAATCCCAACAACCAAGTCCCAGTAATTTTCTGTATAGTCACGAAGTCGCTGTTGTAACGAAGAGGAGTCCATTGATTAAGTGTCCTTAAAGGTCAAAAAGAGATAGGGTTGCATCATTGTTTTTTAAAAACGGCAAAGGCTCCCCGCTCCCTACGACCATATAAGCATAGGTAAACAAAGATGAGGTGAGTATATCTGTTGCTTGAGATAGTGTTTCATAGATGATAATCCTATCGTATGAGAGCTTAATCGATTCTAAGGATCTTGGCAAAAGAATAAGTGGGCGACTCCATGGCGCTTGATCGAGCAGATAGGCGATTTCGTTCGTTACCACCTCGAGATCGAGTGTGCGTGTGATAATGACGGCTCTATTGGTTGTGCCAAAGGGAGCAAGCGAAAGATGGCGATCAACAAAATAGGGCTGAAAGAGAAGGGAGCGACCCTCAGATGAGAGAAGTGTGAGTGATAATGACGCGGCAAGTTTAAATAAAGTAGCGCACTCACGCGCATAAAGAATGGGCAGGGCAAGGAGGCGTTGGCCATCCTGTCGGTGAAAAAAGAGCCCTTGGGGTATAGCCGTAGGCTCTTCTAAGGTAAGCTCTTGCGTCCACGGGGCAAGAGGGGATGTGGCCAGCGATGGGTGGGCAAGCATTGCGATCGCTGTGCGGTTGATCAAACGCTCTAGAAAAAGAGTAAAAGGGTCGGGGCCCAAGATCGTACACTCTTTTTCTAAGAAGAGAGAGCGTGCAATATACAAAGCGGTTGCAGGAAGGAGGTAGATTGTTTGCGGTTGATCAATCAGCGAAAATTTTGCAACGCGCATCAGCGCTTCTATTAGATCATCAACGACAATCCACGCACTCTCTTCATCTGTAATCGACGGCAGGTCCATCGAGGTATCGACGACGATCCCATAGGCACCTCGCTCAAGAGCTTCGGGGATCGTCGCAGGATCGATAGCGATAAAAAGGTCTGAGCGCTCTACGCGAGATGACTCTGTTACAACCCTTCCAAATGCCGAAATGGCCGGACGATTAAGAAGGGTTCCAAATGTTAGATCAAGAAAGGCTGAAAGCCTCATCCCACCGAGCTACCGCTCGCACGGGGCGTTTCTGGACGCACAAGTGAAAGTCCCTCACCATCTTTAGCGGCCAATACCATCCCTTCAGAAAGTAAGCCCATGATCTTGGCAGGTTGGAGGTTAGCAACAACACAGACTTGTGTCCCAATGAGTGCCTCTGGACTATAGTATTCGCGAATACCAGCGATAATCTGGCGTGGGCGCACCTCCCCTAAATCAACCTTGAGCTTAAGGAGTTTTGTGCTCTTTTCGACAATCTCAGCCTCAATAATAGTTCCTACTTTAATTTGTGATTGGAAGAACTGCTGGATCGTAATAGGATTTTCGATCGTTAGTTCGGCTTCGGCTTTTTTCTCATTCTCTTGAACAGCGGCCTCTTTTTTCTCCTCTTCGATGCGAGGGAAGAGGGGCGGGATTTTGGTTAATGTGAAGCTTGCTGGTACCTCGTGGCGATAGATGAGTGCTTCAAAGGTTGCTGTATCAATTTTTATCCCCAAAGCATCGGCAACTTTTTGCATCGTCTCAGGCATCACAGGTGAGAGCAAGAGGGCAGCATTGGCTATGATGAGAGCTGAGAGGGCGATCGTGGCCATGGCAGCATCGTGTTGCCCCTCTTTCATCTTAGCCCAGGGAGCGGCAACTTCGATTGTTTTATTGCCAATAGCAATAATCTTCCAAAGCTCCTCAAGATAGCGATGGATCTGAAGTGTATAAAGCAGCTCTTCCATGCCTGATGCGATCTGATTGACGCGTTCAACCTCCTCGGCATGAAAACGCATCAGTGAGTCTGTTGTGATTTGGTTATTGAAGTACTTCTCGCTCATGCCAATAGTACGACTAAGCAGGTTGCCAAGATCATTGGCTAAGTCGTTGTTGATGCGATCGATCAGGGCGCGGCGGCTAAAATCACCATCTTGCCCAAAAGGAACTTCGCGCAGCAAAAAGTAGCGGAAATTTTCTAAGCCAAATTCATCGGCAACCTCTTTGGGATTGACAACATTGCCCTTTGATTTACTCATCTTTTGACCATCGCGCGTCCACCACCCATGAGCACCGATGTGACGAGGAAGTTCCAAACCAAGACTCATCAGGAAGGCAGGCCAGTAGATGGCATGGAATTTTAAAATATCCTTACCCACCAAGTGCAAAGCAGCAGGCCAGTAACGCATCTTTGCCTCATCGCTTCCATAGCCTAATGCCGTGATGTAGTTTAGCAGTGCATCAAGCCAGACATAGACAACATGCTTAGGATCATGAAGATGCTCAGGAAGTTTGATCCCCCACTCAAAACTTGTGCGTGTAATCGAGAGATCACGAAGCCCTCCCTCGACAAACTTCACTACCTCATTTTTGCGCGATTTGGGGAGGATACAGTTCTCTTTGGCAGCGTACCATGCCAGGAGTGGTTTTTCGTAGTTACTGAGGCGGAAAAAGTAGCTCTCTTCCGCAAGCATTCGCGTTGGCTTACCACAATCAGGACAAAACTCATCATCTACAAGCTGGGTTTTGGTAAAGAAGGTTTCACAACTGACACAGTAGTGACCCTCATAGGTACCTTTATAGATATCACCCTTTTGAAGCATCGTCTCAAAGGCTTTAATGACCCCTTGTTTGTGGCGAGGCTCTGTTGTGCGGATAAAATCATCATAACTAATTTTAAACTCATCCCAAAGAGAGCGGAATTTGCCACTAATCTCATCGGCATACTCTTGTGGCGTCTTACCTCGTGCTAATGCCGCCTCTTCGATCTTTTGACCATGTTCATCAGTGCCTGTTAAAAAATAGAGATCGCACCCTTTCAGACGCGCATAACGGGCAATTGTATCGGCGATGATTGTTGTATAGGCATGGCCGATGTGAGGGGCATCATTGACATAGTAGATTGGTGTGGTTAGGTAAAATGTTTCGTGCTTCATCTATCTCATCCTCTAAAATTCAAATCCGCCATGTTGGCCTTTGTTCATGCTTTTGTACACAGCATCAACATAAGTTAGCCTTATAGTGCACTCTAAAAGCTGAGGGCAGGGTAGGCAACTTGGGGGGTTGGCCTCAGGGAACTTCTCTTGCTGACAGCTTTTAAGCTTGAGGGTTGCTTCTTCAAGCTGGCGAATAAAACGATCTTCTTCAAGCATAGATTTGACGAACCTTTGCAATTTCGTAGCGTGAACCAAAATAGCAGGGTGTTGTGTCGTGATGGTGGCGTGGATCAAGATCCAAAAGACGCCTATATCCATCAATCGCCTCGCCTCCGGCCATCTCATAGATCAAGGCAAACGGGAGGACTTCATAGATCTGACGCAATTTGCCTTCAGGCTTGTCGGTTGTGCCAGGATAGCTAAAAAGACCACCCCCTTTGATAAGGATCTGATGAAGATCAGGAACCATGCCACCTGAGTAGCGCAGACGATACCCTTCTTGAAAGAGAGATTCGATGAGTACTTTGTGGTTGGCTGGCCAATGTTGCTGCGTGCCACCTGTGGCATTAAGTTTGCCCTTCTCGTGCAACCTGATATCTTGGATAAAGACAAACTCATTGCGTTTATTCAGGCGATAGAGCTCGACGCGCTCATGTGCAATCACCAACTCGATGCGTGGACCATAGACAACATAGGCTGCTGCGAGGAGAGTTGGACCGCTGAAGCGCTCTTTATAGATACCAAAAATTGAGCCCACAGAGAGATTAACATCAATCAAACTGGAGCCATCAAGCGGATCATAGGCCACAAGGTAGGTGCCATTTTCATTCAAAAGATCCTCATGTTCTCGCTCTTCTGAGCTAATCGCTTTGACAGAGGGGACTTTGGCTAACTCTTCTTCGATAATGAGGTCGCTTTTGATATCGACTTTAAGCTGGGCATCGCCGCTGGCGTTTTGGTTGTCAGCATAGCCCGTATCATCATAGGCAATTGCCTCTTGAATACGAAAAGCTGATCGTTTGATCGCCTCAAAAATCTCATTCATCCCATCTCCTTGGCATTGGTGTTGATCCAGGCGATGACCTCTTCGGGGTTGTTGAGGTTAAGAATTTGGAGTTGATCTGAAAGATGATAATTGGTCACATCGATACTATCATCGATCGCGACCGCCTGGATAACATCGAGATAGTCAGGTTGAATCTCACCTCGAAAGACACCGATGCGTGGTAAAGGAAGGTGTTTAAGCCCCTCGACAAGCAGGTAGTCAAATGTACCAAAAAGCTTGGCCATCTCATCGATATCCATCGAACGATGGGAAAACATTGTTGTTCGTGTGGGCGACGAGACGATCACATCAGCACCCGTTTGAAAGAAGATATGGCTATCTTTTCCCTCAATATCAAAGCGCGCCTTATCTTTGGGATCATTTTTGATGATCGCAACGCGATAGCAAGGGGAGAGAAGTATCGAGATTTTGGCTATCAATGTCGTTTTGCCTGCATTCGATGGTCCGGTAAAGGCAACGGCTTTTCCCACGCTGACGGGCTCCTTCTTTTTTTGGAGATTATAGCATATCTGCCCTTGCGTGGTACTAAGTAGACAGCGCATGATTCTTTTGCCTTTGAGAATTTTCATTTTTCACCGATTTAGTCAGTCGAGTACTCACGCGAAGTGGTATGAGGTAGATTGTTACAACTAAAATCGCAGGGAGTTATTAAACTTGATTGACAAAGACTCAACTTTTATGGTATCATTAGACTAAAATTTAAGAGGATTTGATAATGAGTAAGAGTCTTTATGATATACTAGAAGTTAAACCCAACGCAAGTCAAGAAGAGATCAAAAAAGCATTTAGACGGCTTGCTCGCAAATACCATCCTGACATCAACAAATCGCCGGAAGCTGAAGAGAAATTTAAGGAGATCAATGCTGCTTATGAAGTGCTAAGTGATGAAGAGAAGCGTAAGCAGTATGACATGTATGGCGATGCGATGTTTGGTGGGCAAAATTTCCATGATTTTGCCCGCGGACAGGGAGCTGGTGTTGATCTGTCCGAGATTCTGCGCCAAGTATTTGGCGGTGGGTTTGGTGGCGGATTTGGTACTGGTGGATTTGGAGGCTTTGGCGGGTTTGATGATGGAGGTTTTGGACCCGATCTAACGATCCGCGCTGAGCTTCAAATCCCCTTTGAGACAGCTGTTCGTGGCGGAACGCAATCGATTAATGTCGCAGGTGAGCGCCTGACGGTTAAGATTCCTGAGGGTATCAAGAGTGGCGAAACTCTTAGGATCAAAGGTAAGGGGCGTGAGTATCGTGGCCGTCGGGGTGATCTGCTTCTTAAAATCGAGGTCATGCCACATCCAGAGTACACACGCGAAGGAAACGATCTGATTAAAGAGCTTGCCATTCCATTAAAAACAGCCCTTTTTGGCGGTAAGGTGACAGCATCAACCTTTGATGGCGAGGTGACACTTAAAGTTCCAGCTGGCATTAAACCTGGACAGAAGCTACGCGTTAAAGAGCGTGGTGTACGAGATGCTAAAAGTGGCATCAAGGGTGATTTGTACCTTAAGATCAATGTCGTCTTGCCCAAAATCGAAGAGCTTGATGCTGGATTGGTTGCCATGATGCGAGAAAAACTTCCTGAAAGGATTTAAATGCACGGATATGATGAGCCAGTTTATCTTATTAGTGTTGTTGCCTCTATGCTTTGCGTGCATCCGCAGACCCTTCGTCAGTATGAGCGCGAAGGGATCATCTCTCCTTCTCGTACCGAAGGAAAGATGCGCCTTTATAGCCAACGCGATATTGACAAAATTAAATTTATTTTAAAATTAACACGCGAATTGGGAGTTAATCTTGCAGGTGTTGATATTATCATGCGTATGCGCGAGGAGTTGGATGCCGCTTATGGCGAGGTAGAACGACTTCGAAAAATTATAGCCCAAGCTAATCTTCACGGCTCTGTCCCCAAAGGCAAAGAGATCGTTCCTAAGAGTCAGCGAACTTGGCAGATTGTGATGGTGGAAGAGTGATTGAAGAACTTAAGCGCATAGCGCGCGAGGCTGGAGGGGTCATTCAAGAAGGATTTTATGCTGCCAAGGAGGTTGAGCACAAAGGTGTCGTTGATCTCGTAACTCGTTATGACCGACGCACGGAAGAGGTGGCGAGGGAGTTATTAGAGAGGGCATTTCCTGGCGTGGCGTTGGTCGGTGAGGAGTTTGGTGGCGAGGCGAGGTCGGGAGTAGCGATCTATATTGATCCAATTGATGGTACGACAAACTTTGTCCATGGCATTCCCCATACCGCATTATCGATTGGCGTGTGGGAGGAGGATGCTTATTTAGGGGGTGTTGTCTATAATCCGATTTTCGATGAGTTCTTCTGGGCGTGGCGCGGCCAGGGGGCGTGGTGTAATGATAAACGATTGTTGGTTTCACAAACCAACGACCTCCAGCAAGCCCTTGTCGCCACCGGTTTTCCCTACACAAAAGCCCAAAGGGGTGATGATTTAGCGTGGGTCATCGAGAGGCTTAGGCGTGTGTTGCCCGCGACGCGTGATGTTCGTCGACTTGGTGCAGCTTCGTTAGATCTATGCTATTTAGCGCAAGGAAAGTTCGATATTTTTTATGAAATTAATCTCAAATCGTGGGATGTTGCGGCTGGAATTGCCATTCTTCTTGAAGCCGGAGGGAAGGCGAGTGATCTTGCTGGTTCTGCCTCTGGGGTTGATGATGGTGTGATTGTTGCCTCAAATGGGCTGCTTCATCGAGAGTTTTTGGAGCTTTTGAGATGAGCGTAGGCGGGATCGCCTATCATCAGGCTACCGAGCACTCATGGTTTTCGGTGCGTCAAGGAAACTATCGCCTTGACTGGAGCCTCAAACCCAATGTGTTCAAAGAGTATCCTCCTCAATGTCGCAGAGTTGCGTGGCGTGATACGGGTATAAATGAGCTTTTGCGGTTAGCTGCCTCCTTGAGGGATGAGAGGCACTATCCTGGCGTCTCTTATTTTCTTCGTGTTCAGCCATCTGCTGGTGCGCTCTATCCTAATGAACTCTATCTTCAATGTCGAGGGGTTGAGGGGATTGAGGATGGGCTTTACTACTATGCACCTCATGAAGAGAGCTTGGTGCAGCTTGCACCCCTTGATAAAGAGGAGGGGATAAAGGCTATTAGGGGTGTTGTTTTTTGTGTGACTGGTCTCTATTATCGCTCCAGCTGGAAATATCGCAATCGCGCACTTCGCTATCTTTATTTAGATACTGGCCATCTACTGGGTGCTCTTGAGGCGGCAGCGTGGGCAACGAATACCCCCTTTGAAGCAACACTCAACATTGATGCTGCAATGTTGTCGCATGCTTTTGGTTGTTGGCCTGATGAGTGGCCGATGGCATTAGCTGTGGCGGGAGTGATAGAGGATCAGAAGATAACCATGCCTCATAGGGCAGGAGAAACATTTCCCTCTCCTGATCGTTTCGTGCGCTATCCCTTTATCGAAGAGCAAAGACAATTGATCGATGCTGAAGTATTGACCCAGCAGCCGATCACGCCACCCAAGCTCTCTTATGATCGTAAGTTGCTGAAACAAGCGATCTTGACGCGTCGCTCTATTCGTGCCTTTGAAGGGCGTGCGTTAGAGCGCGAAGCTTTTGAGACGATTCTTTCATGGGGCACAGAACCTCTTTTATTGCGTGAAGCAAAGCCTCCTAAGCTATGGAGTGTTGTTAACCATGTCAAGGGACTAAGACGGGGCATCTATCGTGATGGTGATGTGCTTGTTGAAGGGGATTTTCGTGCGCAGGCTGGTTATCTTGCCTTGGAGCAGGCACTTGGTAGTGAGAGTGGCGTGACATTTTTTATGAGCGGATCTGGCAAGGAGTATAAGGCGGCGATGATCTCAGCTGGTTGGGTAGGGCAGCGGCTCTATCTGGCGGCAACGCTACTTGGTGTGGGAGCGAGTGGGATAGGCGCTTATTATGATGCCAAGGTGCAATCTTTTTTAAATACAGATGATCTTATCTACTACACATTTGCCATAGGATATTGATGACAACTCTGTTAGCTAAGCTTGATTTGATAGATTACTTCAATAGTTTTGAATCATTTTTGGCGCGCCCTAAATCGTTTGTGATGGAAGGGGATGTGAATGTCCACCATCGGATGATTCAAGACCTTGAGGAGATCACATTACGCGAGCCGCCTAAGCTACCGTCGCTCTCTGAGTCATTGATGAGGTTAAACAAGGGTGGAGTACTTGATGGGGCGACCCTGTGGCATTGGGGGCGAATGATTGATTATTTCGTCTATCTGAAAAAACTTCCTGTAGGATCTAAGCTGAAGGAGTGGCTTGAGTCGATTGTAATCCCCAATGAGTTGATGGGACTTGGATCGCTGTTTGATGAGCAAGGGAGATTTAAGGATAGTAACGACGAGAGGCTTGAGGGGATAGCGGTTCAGATGAATCGTCTTAAGGAGTCGATGCGTCAGCAGCTATCGCGTCTTCTTTCTGATGCAAGGCTTGCTCCCTATCTGGTCGATCGGCAGCTTCATCTTGTAGAAGGTGAAGAGGCGTTGTTGCTGCGGGGAGGGTTCTCTGCGGTGCTAAAGGGGCGAATCGTCGGGCGTACACCAGCTGGATTTTTCTATGTCATTCCGCAAAGCCTTCATGAACTAAATGAACGAATGGATGGGTTAAAGGTTGCCCGCGAAGAGGTGTTAATCGAGCATTATACGAAACTCTCGCGCCTATTAGCAGGTTGGCAGAAGTTTCTTGCTTTCCTTGATCGAAGTTTTGATCGCTTTGATCACCTCCAAGCTCGTTTGGCCTTTGCGCGCGCCAAGGATGCGATCTTTGTCTTGCCTCGTAAAGGTGAGAGGATTGTTTTACAAGAGTTTTGTCATCCAGCCTTGTTGCATCCAAAACCTGTGAGTGTCGATTTTAGTCGCTCCATCCTCTTTATCACCGGTGTGAATGCTGGTGGAAAGACGATGCTACTTAAATCGATTCTTGCAGCCGCCTTTATGGCAAAATATCTAATCCCCATGAGGATTAAAGAGGGGAGTATTATCGGTAGTTTTAGTGAGATTGTCGCCATTTTAGATGATCCTCAAAATGTCAAGAATGATATCTCAACCTTTGCCGGCAGGATGAAGGAGTTTAGTCGCCTTTTTCACAAACAAGGCGTGCTGGTTGGGGTTGATGAGATTGAGTTAGGTACCGATGCTGATGAGGCGGCAAGTCTATTTAAGGTGATCCTTGAGAAGCTTTTAGAGCGCCATATCAAGATTGTAATCACAACCCACCACAAGCGCCTTGCCTCGCTGATGGCCTCCTCCCCTGCTGTTGAGATGATTGCCGCACTGTTTGATGAGGAAAATCGTTTACCAACCTTTACCTTTTTGCAAGGAACGATTGGTAAAAGTTATGCTTTTGAGACGGCGCTGCGCTATGGAATCCCCCATGGCGTTGTTGCTCAGGCTAAAGAACACTATGGTGAGGATAAAGAGCGGCTGAATGAGCTTATCGAGCGCTCCACACAGCTTGAGAGTGAGTTGCGTGCCAAGACAGAAGCCCTGGAGAAGGAGCTTCGTGAGAGTGAGCGCTTGAATGAGCGGCTAAGAGAAGAGGAGGCAAGGCTTCTTCGAGAGATGAAAGAGACAAAAGCGAGGCTTGAAGGGGAGTATCGGGGGCTTCTTAAAGAGGCACGCGAGGCGATCAAAGAGGGACAAGCCCCAGATATTAGCCGCTATATCAATAAGGCAAGCGATTATCTTAGACGCATCAACGCCGCGCGTCAAGCGCAGTACCAGCCTGAGTTTAGGGTTGGTAGTTATGTTGGTTATGGCCACTCCAAAGGACGCATCACGGCACTTTCTGGTACAACAGCGACGATTGATGTCGATGGGCGCAAACTCAAGGTTGAAACCCATCTACTAAAAGATCTCTCTCATCTAGATCGCGCAAGCTCGCGTAAGGCCCAAATCAACTTTCCTCGCCCAACCAATGCCCCGATGGTTCTTGATCTTCATGGGTTGCGTGTGGATGAGGCACTAGAGAAGCTTGATAAGTTCCTCTCTGATGCGTTGATGGCGCGCTATGAGGAGGTAATGGTTTATCATGGTATTGGTTCAGGAAAGCTTGGACGGGCTGTTGGTGAGCGATTGGCAGTTTTTCCGGGGGTTGAGAGTTTTCATGACGCGCCACCCTCGATGGGAGGATTTGGCGCAAAAATTATTCGATTAATTAAAGAGTCGTGAAAGAGCTAATTGCGTGGTATCAGCGCCACGGTCGCCACGACCTACCTTGGCGCAAAACAAAAGACCCTTATCATATCTATCTATCTGAGATTATGCTTCAACAAACAACTGTAGCAACTGTGTTGAGGCGGTATGGATCGTTTTTAGAGCGTTTCAAAAGTTTAGCTTCGATTGCTCAAGCGAGTGAAGAGGAGCTTTTAAAGGCATGGGAGGGGCTTGGTTATTATCGTCGCGCGCGTAACCTCTATATGGTCGCGCAAATGACTGGCGGTGTACTGCCAACAACGGCTGAAGAGCTGATGAGATTACCAGGCGTTGGCAAGACAACAGCCCATGCCATTGCCTCATTTGCCTATGGGGCACAGCTGCCGATTTTGGATGTCAATGTCAAGCGCATCGTTGGGCGCGTTTATGGTAACTACAATGAGAAAGGGCTATGGGAAGGGGCGTGGCAATTGCTTGGCGACTCACCAGCACCCCTTTTTAACCAGGCGATGATGGATTTAGGCTCACTCATTTGCCAGCCAACACCACAGTGTACGCACTGTCCTCTGAAGAGCCAATGTGGGCGCTATCCAGATCCACCTAAACAGCAAAAAAGACGCCCTGTTGAAAGAGTAGCGATTATAGTTGCGTCTGATCGTCAAGGGCGGCTTTGGCTACAGCGGCGCGAAACTGAGCTGTTGGGTGGGCTTTGGGGATTTGCTCAAGTTCCGATCGATGCTACGCGCGTGGTTATTGATGGAGAGGAGATGGCGATTGATGAGAGGATGCATAAAGGCAGCCTTCGCCATCTTTATACGCACTTTGAGTTGCAGGCTGATGTTTATCTGCTTTTTCTTGAGCGTGAGAAAGAGGGGTGGCTAATGCCATCAGAGATCGAGAGGCTTCCTCTCTCAACTCTCGATCGAAAGGTTCTCAGATTGCTGTGATGCACGAGGGAGGGTGATCGTAAAGATTGCGCCGTACTCCCCGTTGCGGGCGGTGAGTGTACCATTGTGATTTTCTATGATCATTCGAGACATATAAAGCCCAATTCCTGTTCCATTCTCCCCTTTGGTCGTCACATAGGGTTGGAAAAGTTGATCGATAATGTTATCAGGAATACCCCCACCACTATCGCTACAGGTAACAAGTGCATACTCTTGGTTGGCGCTAACCTCTACGCGTATCTCGCCTTCACCGTACCCTTGAGCAACAATCGCATCCTTGGCATTCGTAAAAAGATTGAGAAAAACTTGTTTGATCTCGTTGGGCATCACATCGACCTCAACAGGCTCTTTTTCATCAAGGATAAAGTCGATATTGTTATTGCGTAGTTGGGTAGCAACCATAGCATGAGCCTCCTTGATGAGCGAACTAAGAAGGACGCGTCGCATCTCCTTGTCGGGTCGAAAGAAGTTGCGAAAATCCTCTATCGTTTGGGACATGTAGTGAATTGTCTCCATCGATTTATCAATTGATTGTTGCAGATACTCTTCGGTTAGCTCTCCATATTTTTGTGCTTCAGGAAGATCTTGGACGATCAGTGCCAAACTATTGAGTGGTTGGCGCCACTGGTGGGCAATCGAGCCAATCATCTCTCCCATCATCGCCATTTTTGATTGTTGAATGAGAAGTTTTTGTTGTTCTTCTTTTTGGTATTGTTCAAAAGCAAGCTCATCTTTAAGGCGAGTGTAGCTGGTGTAGACAAGGGCAGCATACAAGGCAATAAAGAGAATCAGCAACAGAACAATTCCTGAAACAATCCACTTCTCTTTGTTAAGATTGGTGCGTGTTGCGTCATCTTTGTAGCAGGCAAGCCATGCAACATGATCACCTGTGACACTTTTTATTGGCAAAAAGATGATCACTTTATCTCTTCCATCGAAGGTAACATTCTCGACAAAAGGTGTCGTATTTGCAAGACGCTTGGCAATACGGCTTGCAATCATCGCATTGACTTGAGGAACACATTGATTTATTTTTTGGCTTTTTTCTATCAAATAGTCGGGTGAGAGTTCTGTTTTCTGATAGTTTTTGGCAGCTTCATCCTTAAAGACAGTTGAATCAACAACACTTTTACGCAAGTAGAGGAGATAATGGCCACTATAAAGAGTACTCATCTCATCCATGATGCCGTTAGCTGAGATACTTGTCTCGACTGACCCGATATGCTCTTGGTCAAAAAATAGCGGATAGACATAGCGAAAGCCGTTATACATGCGACCCTCTTCAAATCCGGCGACATATCGTTTTTCTTTGTTGGCGATAAGGAGGCTCGGACGTACATCAAAAAGAGGATCGCCATATTTTTCTGGGGTGTGAAAACGAATGAAGCTGGTGCCATCGGGAAAATGAAAATGGAGCTGATTCAGTCCAATAGCCCTCAGATCAGCATAAGCGGTACCTAAGCGTTCAGGAAGTTCTTTTCTGATGTTATCACGATGCTCGGGATGATGCCACGCTTTGGCTTGGAGTGAGAGGATTTCGTTGGTGTTGATGAGATTGTTAAAAATAATACGAGTTACGCGCTCATACGTGAGAAAGGAGGCCTTGTAGGCAACTTGGGTCTCTTCTATGTAACTTTTATCCAGTTCGGCAAGGCGATATGTGTAGATTTTGTGGAAAAACGCAACGGCAATAAGACCAACAACCAGTGCGATCAAGACAAAAAAAAGCGTTGTTTTATTGATGATCAGTTTTTTAGACACAAACACTCCGAATCCTTTTCGTTGGCTGTTTTTGGATTAGGACAAAATTGTCATCAAAATCACCGTCGTTAGATTAACATCATTAACCTTTTTATTCGCTTTTGGTATAATGCAACGATGAAAGAGAGATTGGATCATTTGTTGGCGCGACTTGGGTATGGCAGTAGGCGCGAGGTGAAAGAGATGGTGCGCGCCGGGATGGTTGAGGTGGCTGGTCGTGTATGGTATGATGAGGCCGCTAAAGTCGATGCGATGATGGTAACAATTGCCAGAGAGCCACTTGATCATCCTGGAAGACTTCTTCTTCTGATGCACAAGCCCGAAGGGTTTGTCTGCTCTCACGATGATGGCGGTAGGCTCATCTATTCGCTACTTCCAGAGCGTTGGCAAAAGCGCAACCCGAAGCTTTCAACAGTTGGACGGCTTGATCGTGATGTTTCGGGGGCGATTCTTTTAACGGACGATGGAGCACTACTTCATCGACTCACCAGTCCAAAATATGCCATTACAAAGCTTTATGAGGCAACTTTAGCAGAACCAATAAATCCTGATGCGATCGAGCTTTTTGCCTCTGGCACCTTGATGCTCAAAGGCGAAGAGAAGCCCTGCTTGCCAGCACGGCTTGAGATTGTGACACCAACACTCGTGCATCTTGAGCTAGTTGAGGGGCGCTATCATCAGGTTAAGAGGATGTTTGCGGCTATTGGCAACCGTGTTGTGGCTCTGAAGCGGCTTAAATTTGGACGGGCAGGGCTTAATGGACTTGGTGTGGGTGAGTATCGAGAGATTTTGATCGAGGAGATAGTATGAGACGATGGCCGGCTGAGTGGGAGCATCAAAGTGGGGTTCAGTTAACATGGCCTCACAAAGAAGGGGATTGGGCTAGGGATTTTGATGATGTGGAGCCGGTCTTTTTGGCAATAGCTGATGAGATTGTCAAGCGTGAACGACTGTTGGTTGTCACCCAAGAGCCTGAGAGGGTGACGGCGTTGCTCAGTGCTGCGGGATTGGCGATGGATCGTATCGCGATAGTTGCTGCGCCTACGAACGATACTTGGGCACGCGATCATGGGGCGCTGACGGTTTTTGATGAGGATAGGCCACGATTGCTGGACTTTCAGTTTAATGGTTGGGGATTGAAATTTCCAGCCGATCGAGATAATTTGATCACGCGCCGACTCCATGAGGCTGGGGTTTTTGGGGATTTACCCTTAGAGACAATTCGTTTTGTCCTTGAGGGTGGAGGAGTTGAGAGTGATGGCGAGGGGACGATCTTGACAACTGCCGAGTGTCTTTTGTCACCTAACCGCAATGCCCCGATGAGTCGGAATGAGATTGAAGGAGTGTTGCGTCAATTTTTAGGGGCGCGACATATTCTTTGGCTTGAGCATGGTTATTTAGCCGGAGATGATACTGATAGCCACATCGATACCTTAGCAAGATTTTGTGATCCTCACACGATTGCCTATGTTGCTTGTGATGATCCAGCTGATGAGCATTATGGTGCCTTGGCGGCGATGAAGCGAGAGCTTGAGGCTCTCAGGTGCCCTGATGGCATGCCCTATCGACTTGTGCCGTTGCCTTGGCCAGAGGCGTGCTATGATCCTGTGGATGGCCACAGATTGCCTGCAACCTATGCTAATTTTTTAATCATCAATGGTGCCGTGTTGATGCCTATCTATGGTGTTAGGCAAGATGAGGAGGCAGTGAGTGTCCTACAAGGGCTCTTTCCCGGACGCGAAATTGTTCCAATTAATTGCGAACCCCTTATTCGTCAGCATGGAAGTTTGCACTGTGTGACGATGCAATTTCCTGAAGGAGTCTTGAGATGGTAAAAACCCTAAGAGTTGGTTTGGTGCAGCAGCGCTGTAGCTCTGATCGCGCCCAAACAGTTGCACATACGATCGAGATGATCAAAGAGGCTGCGGCCAAAGGGGCGAAGCTTGTTTGTCTGCAAGAGCTTCATACGGGAATCTACTTTTGTCAAGCCGAAGATGTTTGCATGCACGATTTAGCTGAGCCAATCCCAGGTCCTAGCACCGAAGAGTTTGGTGAGGTTGCACGCGAGCTTGGGATTGTCCTTGTGTTGTCACTCTATGAGCGAAGAGCGCCAGGGCTTTATCACAATACCGCTGTTGTTCTTGAGCGCGATGGTACGATTGCCGGCAAGTATCGAAAGATGCATATTCCTGATGATCCTGCGTTTTATGAAAAGTTCTATTTTACCCCTGGGGATTTGGGGTTTGAGCCTATTACAACAAGTGTGGGGCGATTGGGTGTGCTTGTTTGTTGGGATCAGTGGTATCCTGAAGCGGCTCGCTTGATGGCGATGAAGGGTGCTGATCTTCTGATCTATCCTACAGCGATTGGTTGGAATCCTGATGATGAGGAGGATGAGAAGAGGCGTCAGCTTGATGCCTGGATTATTGCTCAACGCGCCCATGCAGTCAGTAACGGTCTGCCGGTTGTAAGTATTAATCGTGTGGGTTATGAGCCCGATTTTTCAGGTGTTGGGGCCGGGATCGATTTTTGGGGCCATAGTTTTGTGGTAGGTCCACAAGGTGAGTTTCTCTATCATGCCGACCATCAAGAAGAAGAGGTTGAGGTTGTGGATGTTGATTTGGGGCGTAGCGAAGTTGTCAGACGCTGGTGGCCCTTTTTTAGGGATCGGCGTATCGATGCTTATGGTGGTTTGTTAGCGCGCTGGGGTAGCTAAAAGCTAAGGGCATTCTGTTGCCCCAAGCCGTTTAAGCTCTTGACAAGTAAAACCCGCCTCGTGCCGCTCTTTGATAGCAAGGACAGGTTTATCGGCAAGATGTGGGTAGAATGAACGAACAAGATCAAACCACTCAAGTGGCTCTCGTTGCTCAATCGAGCAGGCATAGCGAAACCAACGATCGCCTTTGGCAACATGGCCAATCTCATCGCGTTTGATGATGGCCAATGCTGCCAGGATCGCTTGAACCAGCTCATCATGACGATATGAGGCAAGTTTGCGCTCAAGTTTGATATTCGCATCCAAACCATTGGCCTCCAAAAAACGAGGCACGACCCCCATCCGCTCCCACAGTGTTGGTGTGGCCTTCATCGCCTGAAAGAGGGCATCATGGACAGGAAAATCACCATGATACACCCCATAAGATGCAAGTAGATCAGTTAATATCAGATAGTGGCGCCGCTCCTCATCGGCAACCTCCAGCCAATCATGGTAGTAATGCTCGGGTAATCCTGCGAAGCGATAAGCCGCATCAAGTGCTAGATCGATCGCGGAGTATTCGATATGGGCAAGTGCATGCAGGAGTCTGGCGCGTCCTTCAGGTGTTTTGAGGTCGCGTCCTTTAAGCTCGCCAGGTTGTGTCAGGGTAAAACGGGAGGCATAGGAAGGATTGTTGAGTGGTTTGGTATGACGATGCCTCAATCGCTCACCTGCTTCCCATCGCTGCCATAATTGTTCGGTGAGGCTGCACTTTGTCGCTGGATCGGCCTCAAAAAGAGCCATCTCAAGAAGATCAAAAAGTTCCATAGCACGATTGTACCATAATGCTCTTTTACCTCTGTTTTACCCGGGGCTTGCTACAATATCCAAAAAAATCAAGAAGAGAATTTTGCGAACCATTCGAATTTTCATCCTCCTAACACTACTTGGCGCAAGCTTAGCATGGGCGGCAGATCCGATCCCGACGATCGACCTCCAGATCGCCGCTCCCCAAAAACCTTCGGAGCTTGTCAAATCGCTTAATATCATGATCATCCTTACGCTGCTGGTGCTTGCGCCTTCGCTTGTGCTCGTTATGACAAGCTTTACACGGCTTGTTATCGTCTTTTCGTTTATGCGCCAGGCACTTGGGACCCAGCAGATGCCACCTACGCAAGTTCTTGTGTCGCTTGCTTTGGTGCTAACCTTTTTTATCATGGAGCCAACTTTTAATAAAGCCTACCAGCAAGGGATCAAACCCTACATGGAGGAGAAGATCCCTTATGATCAGGCGCTGGAGCTCTCTGTAAAGCCATTTAAGGAGTTTATGATCCGAAATACAAGAGAGAAGGATCTTGCTCTTTTTTTGCGTATCCGTAAACTTGAAAACCCTAAGACAATTGATGATCTTCCCATGACTGTTGTGCTACCCGCCTTTATGATTAGTGAGCTAAAAACTGCTTTTGAGATCGGTTTTTTGCTCTATCTGCCCTTTCTTGTTATCGATATGGTTGTTAGCTCGATCTTGATGAGTATGGGTATGATGATGTTGCCGCCGGTCATGATCTCGCTTCCTTTTAAAATCTTGATCTTTGTCCTTGTTGATGGGTGGAACTTGCTTGTTCAAGGGCTTGTGGGGAGCTTTAAGTGACGTGTGATGCTTTTGGGGCCTGCGGCAGCTGCCGTCTGCATCCAGGTGATTATGAGGGGCAGCTACAGGAGAAAATTGCAGCCTATCGGAAGCTTTTTGAGGGGATCGAGACGCCGACCTTCACCATCGTTCGCTCTCCAGAATCAGGTTATCGGGCGCGTGCGGAATTTGGGATCTGGCATGAAGGAGAGTGGCTTTTTTATGCGATGCGCACCTTAGAGGGCAAAGGCTATCTACCCATTGCAGCCTGCCCAATTGTTGATATAGCGATCGCAAAGGTGATGGAGCCGCTGCGTTTCTGGCTTCAGAAAACCCCTCAGCTTCGCTACAAGCTCTTTGGTATCGAATTTCTTTCGGCATCGACGGGTGAACTGCTCGTTACTCTTCTTTATCATCGCGCGTTAGATGATGGATGGCGTGAGGCTGCACAGGCAATGGCTGATCACTTCGGGTTTTCGCTTGTGGGTCGCAGTCGAGGGCAGAAGATTGTCATCGGCAAAGATTATATCATCGATGAGATTGTGGCGGCCGATAGACGATGGCGCTATCGTATCTATGAAGGAAGTTTTTCGCAACCTAATCGTTCGCTTAATGCGGCAATGATTTCGTGGGCGATGGAGGTGATACCTCAAGGAAAGGTCGTCACTGAGCTTTATTGTGGTGGTGGTAATTTCACAATCCCCTTAGCGACAAAATCTCAGTTTATCTTGGCAACCGAAATCTCTAAATCCTCCATCGCCGCCGCAAAAGAGAATATGAAGCTAAATGATGTTGAGAATATCTTGTTTGCGCGACTCTCGGCTGAAGAGTTTACACAAGCGCTTCATGGTGTGCGCCGTTTTACACGATTAGGGGGAGCTGATCTTTCGCATCATCCAAGAGAGTTGATCGTTGTCGATCCTCCCAGAGCTGGACTCGATGAGGCAACGAGGTCGTTAGCCGCCTCATTTGAGACAATTCTTTATATCTCTTGCTCGCCCGAAAGCCTGCGTCGAGATCTTGAGGCGCTTCTAAACACCCATCGCCCAAGTCAATGGGCCCTTTTTGATCAATTTCCCTACACAAACCATATCGAAAGTGGCGTTATGTTGGTGCGCCGATGAAGGCAATCGTCCTCTCAACCCTCAACGCCCGCTACTCGCACGCGTCGATTGCTCTTCGCTATCTATTAGCCAACCTCGATGAGCTACGCGAAAGCGCTGTGATTGAAGAGTTTATCATCAACGATCCGATTCAGCCAATGGCTGAAAAGATCTTATCTTATGAACCAAAGATCGTTGGTATTGGTGTCTATATCTGGAATGCGCGCGATGTAGCCGATCTGATCGAGGTGATCAAAAAGGTCTCGCCTCAAACGATGATCATTTTGGGTGGACCTGAGGTTAGTTATGAGCCTTTTCGCGTCGATTGGTCACTGGCTGATTATATTATCCAGGGTGAGGGAGAGCAGGCCTTTGTCAATTTATGTCGCAAGATTCTCGAAGGTCAAAGGCCGGCTGAGCGCATTATTCGTCCTTCACTTCTCTCGCTGCAAGGGCTTAAGCTACCTTATGAGTACTACAACGATGAGGATGTAGCCCATCGAACGATCTATGTCGAAGCCTCACGCGGCTGCCCTTTTCTTTGTGAGTTTTGCCTCTCCTCGCTTGATACAAAGGTGCGATATTTTGATTCTGATGTGTTATTAAAAGAATTTGATCACCTATGGGCGCGAGGAGTTCGTACCTTTAAGTTTATCGATCGAACCTTCAACCTCAATATCCCCTTGGCGATCAAGCTGCTTGACTTTTTTCTTAGCAAAGAGCCACCCTTTTTTGTCCATTTTGAGGTGATTCCTGACCACTTTCCTGAAGAGCTCAAAGAGCGCCTTGCCCGTTTTCCTGAGGGTTCGTTGCAATTAGAAGTTGGGATACAAACTCTTGATCCTGTGGTGGCCGCTACTATTCGTCGTCCCTTGAGGCTTGAGAAGATTCGAGAAAATATCGCCTTTTTAACAAAGCATACCCATGCCCATCTTCATCTTGATCTGATTGTGGGACTTCCTGGTGAGAGCCCCGAGGGATTTGGGCGCAATCTTAATGAATTGGTTGCCTTAGCGCATGGCTCAGAGATTCAAATTGGCATCCTCAAAAAGCTCTCAGGAACGACCCTCACGCGTCATGATCAAGAGTTTGGGATGGTCTATAGCGACAAACCCCCGTATGATCTACTTGCCAACGATCTGATCCCTTTTGCCAAGATGCAAGAGCTTAAGCGCTTCGCGCGCTATTGGGATATTGCCTATAATAGTGGCAATTTCCGTCGAAGTGTGGTGATGTTATGGTTAGATGGGGATGTTTATAAGGGATTTGGCGCATTTGCGAAGTGGGTCTATGCACAGACGGCATCGACATGGAAGTTCTCGCCTGAGCGTTTTGGAAAGTTACTTTTCGACTATCTAACAAATGTGGTGGGGTGTGATGCGATGGAGGTGGCGACAGTGATGGCTGAAGATTTTAGTAAGAGTGGTAAAAAAGTTCCAATCTATCTAAGAGAGGTGATAGAATAAACAGAAGCCGCCCGAAGGCGGCTGGGGTTATTGAAGACCGTTGTCTTTGAAGTAGCTACGAATCAGTGAAACAGCCTCTGTGGGGAGTGGGATGTAACCGAGTTTTTCAGCCGCAGCATCACCCTTGTCGAAAGCAAAGTTGAAGAATTTTACAACCTTTTTATTTCTCTCTGGTTTCTCTTTAGGCAACAGAATGAATGTACCTGCAACGATGGGATAGGTATTTTTGCCAGGCTGAAGAGCCAAAATCTCATGGAAGTGGTCTTGTTTTGTCCATTTAGCATTAGCAGCGGCAGCTTTGATCGATGCTGTGCTTGCCTCTACCCATGTACCCTCTTTAGACTGGAGAACGGCAGGCTTAAGGTTGTGCTGTTTAACATAGGCATACTCAACATAACCGATACTACCTGGTGTTTGTTTAACGATATTCGTAACACCCTCATTACCTTTACCACCAATACCTGTAGGCCAGTTCACAGATGTGCCATAACCAACTTTTGATGCCCACTCTTTGCTGATCTGCGAGAGCCAGTAAACGAAGTTAAAGGTTGTACCACTTCCATCTGAACGGTGAACAACTGTGATGCGTTTAGCAGGGAGTGCAAGACCAGGGTTGTCTTTTGCGATGCGAGGATCGTTCCACATTGTGATTTTGCCAAGATAGATATCAGCTGCTACATCATTTGAGAGTTTAAGCTGATTTGCACCTATACCATCAAGGTTATAAACAATCTGGATTGAACCTACAACAGCAGGGAACTGAAGGAGGTTAGACTGCTTAAGTTCAGCAGGGCTTAGAGGCTTGTCGCTGGCACCAAAATCAACTGTGCGCTGCTGAATCTGCTTAATACCACCACCTGATCCGATTGACTGGTAGTTTACCTGATTTTTTGTCTCAGCCTGATACATGTAGGCCCACTGATAGTAAAGCGGAGCTGGAAAAGTAGCACCCGCACCGTTAATTTTCTCGGCACCCATCAATGAGGCGGCGATCAATGATGTCGCAAGAATGGTCTTTTTTAACATGAAAGCTCCTATCGTTTTGGTTTTTGATGGTCGAAGTATACTTTCAAATTGTTACAAGCAAATGACAAAAACAACCCAACTATAGAACTCCGTTCTCTTTTAGGTAGGCTGTTACCTCTTTGACTGTCGATGGTTGCAAAGGAATGTATCCAAGTTTTTGCGCTGTCGGCCCTCCTTGCTCAAAAGCTTTAAGAAAAAAGGCGGCTACCTTCTTGTTTTGCTCAATCTTTTCTTTAGGCAATAAAATAAAGGTGCCACTGACGATGGGATAGCTATTGGCGCCAGATTGTAACAGTAGCAAAGTGTCAAAGTGCTCCTCTTTTTTCCATGAGGCATTGGCTGCCGCAGCGACAAAATTCTCAAAGGTTGGCGTTACCCAAGTTTGATCCTTTGATTGGAGTGTTGCTGTTGAGAGGTTATTTTGTAGAGCGTAGGTGTATTCGACATAACTGATAGCGCCGGGTGTTTGTAATAAGATATTTGTTACCCCTTCGTTTCCTTTGCCACCGACACCACTGGGCCATTTAACCGAATATACCACTCCCAACGGTTGTGGCAAACTCCTTGCTGATGGCTGCAAGCCAGCTTGTAACATTGAAGGTTGTTCCACTTCCATCAGACCTCGTGACAACGGTAATCTTTTGGGCTGGTAGTGGTAGGTTGGGGTTGTCTTTGGTGATGCGCGGATCATTCCAGCGGGTGATCTTGCCACTAAAAATGGCTGCCACTGCTTCGTTTGAAAGCTTTAAGGCATGATTGGGGATGCCTGGGAGATTATAGGCGATGACGATACTACCTATCGCTGCAGGGAATTGGAGGAGTTTGGCCTCGATTAACTCATCAGATCGAAGAGGTTTATCTGATGCCCCAAAATCAACAGTGCGGGCAATTGCTTGCTTGATCCCTGCACCCGATCCGATTGATTGGTAGTTAATTTCGATACCAAGTTCACCTTTAAGTTGATGCGCCCATTCATAATAGAGGGGAGCTGGAAAGGTCGCGCCTGCCCCATTGATCCTGTCACTTTCTTTATATTGGCATCCGGTTATAAGAGCCAACAATATGACGATGCCTATTGTCTTTACGATTTTTAACAAATAGATACCCTTCTTTAAGGAGCTATTGGAGCTATCTGGTGTACAATGTCATGAATTTGACATGAAATTATATAATAATAGGTTTTAATATACTCAAAAGGGGTAATGATGCTACCTAAATATGAACAGAAGTTGCGTGAAATTCGCAATGATATCTCGACGATGGCCGAATTTGTTCTCGAATCGTTTAAAAATTCTTACGATGGGGTTCGTGGCCATGATTTGACGATGATTGACAATGCTAAAAAGGGGCAGCTTGGCAATCTTGGCTACTTGGCCAATAGCATCGACAATAACATCATCGTAACCTTTGCTCTCTATACGCCTGAGGCGGGTGAATTGCGTGAATTGATCGCCCTGTTAAAGGCAACCAATGAGATGGTTCGCATGGGTGATGCTGCGCGCAATTACGCTACTGGTATGCACCAAATTCTTTCATCAAATGTCAATATTACCCCCTTTCAGCCCTTTATTCTTGAGCTTCATAGTATCGCGCTTCGCTCAATTGAATTACTTATCAAAGGTCTTGCCGATTTTAATCATGAGATCTATCGCGCGATTCTTGTGGAAGAGGATAAATCGGATGAGATTTTAGCCATTCTCAACAAAGAGATTATTGCGACCGTTTGTGAAGACAAATCGCTTGTTGAGCTTTATATCAAGATCCTCAATACCGTTAAAAGACTTGAGCGCGCAACCGATCGGGTCGCAAGTATCGCCAAGTTGATCCTCTATGCCAAAGAGGGTGGGCGTTTGGAGTTTAACTAAAGGGTCTTGATGTCAGCTATTATCGTTGTCATCGAGGATGAAGAGGATATTCTCGAGCTTCTTGAGTATAACTTGAAGAAAGAGGGCTACGATGTCGTTGGCTTTCTCTCGACGCAAAATGTCGAGAAGATGCTTGCGGATGAGCCTGTTGATTTGATGATTGTCGATCGAAATCTTCCGGGGGTTGAGGGGAGTGAGTTTGTTGCCTCTCTAAGAGCCAAAGGGATACAAGTTCCTGTGATCTTTCTCTCGGCTAAAGGAGAGGAGCACCACAAGATCGAAGGCTTCAATCGCGGCGGCGATGACTACATGACCAAGCCCTTTAGTCTTCAAGAGCTCATGGCTCGCGTGCGTGCTATCCTCAAACGAAGTGCTGCAGCGCCAGAACTTCTTTCGCATCGAGATATCGTTATTGATCTTGTGCGTCATCAGGTAACAGTTGATGGCGAAGAGGTTGAGCTAACGAAAAAAGAGTTTGATCTTTTATGCGAACTTGTTCGTAATAAAAATAGTGTTCTTGATCGTGATGTTCTCCTTGAGCGGGTGTGGGGGTTTGATGAGGTCTATCAAAACCGCACCGTTGATGTGGCCATCAAACGACTCAAAGAGAAGATTGATCCTTTGCGTCAAAAAAACTATATCCAGTCGGTGCGTGGCATCGGCTATAAGCTAAGCTAATGCCTGAAGGCAGTCGTTCATGAGACTGCGCCTTCACCATATCTTTTTTCTCCATTTAGCAGCTATTGCGACATTTCTTTTTCTTGCGTTTCTTCCGGCAAGCTACTATCTTATACGCCAAAGTGAACTTTCGTCGATGCGAAAAAGCATCGAGGAGAAGATAATTTTGGTTGAGCGGACGATGCAAGACGCACGGCCTTGGGAGATAGCGCGTGCTCTGCGCGAAAGCGGCGATTTGAGGGTAACACTCATCGATGAAAATGGAACGGTTATTATTGAAACCCACAGCGATGTTGAGAAGATGGAGAATCACCTCAATAGACCTGAGGTAATGGAGGCAGCCACCTCTCCTTTTGGGTCGGCGGTACGATGGTCGGCAGAGCAACAGCGTGACTATCTCTATGTTTGCCGTCGCATCGACACCGCTATACAGGGTTATCTACGCGTGGCCAAAGATCTTGTCCTTGTCGATGAGACGATTAAAAGATTTTGGCTTACAGGGGCTATGCTTTTTGGAGTGGCGATCCTTCTCTCTCTTTGGGCAACCTACCATATCAGCCGCCGTGTTCGTTTACAGGTAGAGGAGCTTGAGAACTATCTAGGACAGCTTCAGGCAAAAAACTTCAGGGCACCCTTGAAGGTTGGTTTTGCCCAAGAGTTTGTCTCGATTGCTCGCAAGATGTTACTGCTCTCACGACGCCTCGCCAAACAAGAGAAGACAAAAACCCTCTATATCGCGCGCCTTAAGCAAAAGAATAGACAAATTACTGACATTATCGATGCAATTAGCCACGAGTTCAAAAACCCTGTGGCTGCTATCATGGGATATTGTGAGACACTTCTATCAGATAAAAAGATTGATGAAAAGATTATGAGTCGCTTTTTAGAAAAGATCTATCTTAATAGCCGAACAATTTCTGAGATGATCGATCGCCTCTCCTTATCACTAAAATTAGAAAACCACACTATCGAGCTTAAAACCTCTGCGTTTGAGATCGAACCTTTGGTGCAAGAGGTCTGCTCGATGCTGCAGCAAAAATATCA
>JAINCO010000141.1:0-12412 GCA_036574095.1 Campylobacterales bacterium
GCCCCCAAAGGTCTTTTCCCTTTCTACTTACCCCATCATCCAACCTCACCCATCAGCCTCTGCCCCATTAGCCACGACACAACCCTTCTTCCTTCACCAGAGGCAACACTTCAAGTCGAACCCGAAGTTGCATAGATTTGTGATATTGGTTATGATGATGCTAAGCGTATCACATCGCTTCAATCACGCTTTGCCGCAGCTTTTAATGACTGTTCGATTCGACGAGAGGGTGCACGCAAAATTAGTGAGAAAAAACACTAGGGTCCTGCCTCCAAAGGCTTAGCCTCTCATCTTATCCCGATCGATCGTTTTGTCAGGGGTGGATCACTTGAAGGGTATCGCTTAGCCTCGTTTTTGGTGCGTGATGGGGTTGTCTATGACTATGGCATCGATAGTGATATTGGTGGCTATAGCTATAACCACGAACGACTTCTTGATTGGATCATCGATCGGATGAATAACCAAATCGACGAAGGCCCCTTGAGAATAGCGGGGAATTGCTTCGCGCATGCAACTATCCCAAGCAAGCACTTATCTCTATAGATGCCACCCGCTATACCCCTTTTGGGGAAACAGGATGGCTAAAAGATGGTGATGAAACAATCGTCGTTCTCTATTCAGGAAATCATTATGATCATGAAAAGATCAGGGAACTTCTTAACAAGAAAACTTTTGATGATCCCTCGCTCTCACTCGTACATCAAACTGTTCGAGCTCCATCATCTCAATGAATCAGACACCCTCTTATTGGAGAGTCTAAGAGTGGTGCTAAGCGCTAAAATCTTGTACCGATCGTAAATTCGAAGTTCGAGGTTCGATCGCCGCTTTTAGCATCAAGAGGGCGCCCAAAGACAAGCTGGATTGGTCCCATGGGAGAATACCACTCAAGGGCTGCACCGTAGCTTGAGCGGCTAATCTCTGTGATACTCTCTTCACCAATATAACCTCGATCATAAAAGAGGGCTAAGCGCATTTTGGCCGCATCTGAAACAGGCAATGAAAGCTCAAGTGAGCCTGATGCAAAGTATTTACCTCCGATGAGATTACCATCACGATCTGTTGGCGAAACCGAATAGGATTGATAGCCGCGCAAACTTGAGATACCACCCAGATAGAACTTCTCACCTAGTGTCACATACCCTTGATCAGCGATTGCACCCATGCGTGCCTTGGCTCTGAAGATCAGATCCCAATCAATCCAGTCAGAAAGACCGTAGTAGTAACCGTAGCGACCAAAGATCTTCGTAAATTTCTCATCCCCCCCTAATCCAGCAAATTCAGTTGAGAGAGTCGCCGCCTGTCCTTTGCGTGGCACAAAGTAATCATCTGTACTATCATAGCCTACACCCACAACAATTGAGCTCTTTTTCGAATCGATCAGGTCATAGTACAGAATAGATGTAAAATCACTATAGCTGCGTTTAACATACTGATAGGTGATTGAACCTGTGACATATCGGCCAAAGCGTTTACCTGTTGTTACTGAACCACCTTGGCGATGCTCTGTATAGCTATATGAGACAAAGGTACTGTCATAAATATTAAAGCCAAGACTATAGCTGCTATCACGAAAACGGGGATTATTAAGACCAATATCGTAGCGCTGCTGCTTACTAGAGTAGTCGAAATTAAATGTTAGGCTAATACCCGATCCAAAGACATTGCGATCGGTAATGGCGGCATTAAGCAGCAGTCCATCATAACTACCGTAACCACCACCCACCATAATACTACCTGTAAGGGCCTCTTTAACGGTGACGATCAAATCAACACGATCCTCACTCACACGACGCTCTTCAATAATCGCCTCTTCAAAAAAGCCTGTGCGCCTTAAGGCATTGCGCGACTCTTTAAGGTCGGTTAGATTGTATAAATCGCCAGGAGCTAAGAAGATTTCACGACGCACAACGCGATCGAGTGTCGAGAGGTTTCCTGCAATGATAACATCGTTAATGTAAACTTTCTTACCAGGAGCAACACGATAGACAACCGTAACCGTCGAGCTATTCTCATCTTTTTGAAGGTCGGGGGTTATTCGCACAAACGCATACCCAAGATCGGCAATTTTTGTCTTGATTGCGTCAATATCCTTACGCAGTTTATCGACATTAAAGATTTTACCAGCTTTTAGTTTGAACCCTTCACTCAACTCACCCAACGCCATCACTGGCTCTGATAATTCAACTTTGACATCTCGTACCGTATAAGGTCTACCTTCATGAATTTGATAATCAAGATCAGCTGTATAGTTATCGAAATTCACACGCAACAATGGATCAGAGACCTTGGCATCAAGGTAGCCATGCTGCATATAAAATTCTCGTATGCGCAAGCTATCCATCTCTAATTCAGAAAGCCTGAGCACACCATCATTACGCCCCCAAAACCACCCTAACCACTCGCGCTCTTTGTTGGCAGCAAGTGAGGTTAGCTCTTTTTTAGAAAATGTTTTGGCTCCTTCTAACGATAGGCGTTCAATGGTGATCTTTTCACCTTTATTGATTAAAAATTTGACTTCAACCGAGCCATTCTCAGGATTGAGTTTAGTCTCTGTCTCTACAACTGTATCATAGTAGCCATCATTTTGGATCTTCTCGATAATGCGTTTTTTTGCCTCAGTAATTTTCTTCTCGTCGTAGATATCTCCTTTTTTTAACCCCACAACAAGCTCAAAGGTCTCTTTGTCATTCTCTCCATAGCCACTAAAGTCAACTTTACTTATGGCTGGTTTCTCTTTGACATGGATAATAGTTTTCCCCTCGAGCGCTTCAACCCAAATATCCTCAAAATAGCCCTGACCATAAAGTTTCCTAATCGCCTCATCCCACTTAAGGTCATCTACATCAATCGAGGGATCGATGGCAATCAGCTCAGCTGCTGTCTGAGGAGAAAGGCGCACAAGACCATCAAAGACCAACTCCCCAGCTGCCAAAGGAAGTACTAAGGTGGCTACCACAAGAGAAATTTTTTTCATCTAACCATCCACACGAAATTTCCGTATTGTAGTAAAAATAGGATTTGAGGCCGATTAAAAGAACCCTCTTAAGCCGTCGGTTACGCCAACTTTGTTATAATCGTTTACACCATAAGGAGAGTTCATGGTACTTGGGGTCATCGGCTTAGGGTTGATGGGTGGATCACTAGCGCTCGCAGCCAAAAAAAGTGGTGTTGCCAGCCGGGTTGTTGGCTATGATGCGCGTCTTGACCACTGCAATGAGGCGTTGAAGCGCAAACTTGTCGATGAGATTGTTGAGCATAGTGAGCTTCTTAGGTGCGATATCGTTATTTTAGCTATCCCTGTTGAAGCGATCAAAGAGTGGCTTTCAAACCTCACCGAGCTTCCTGAAACGACAACAATCATTGATCTTGGGAGTACCAAAGAGGAGATTATCGCCTCAATTCCTACCCATTTTCGCGCAAACTTTGTCGCCGCCCACCCCATGACAGGTACCGAGTTTTCAGGACCTGCAGCCGCTTTTGAGACTCTTTATAGTGGAAAAACGGTTGTCTTGTGCAACCTCGATGAATCGGGCCCACTCCACAAAGAACGAGCACTCTTACTCTTTCAGGCTCTGCAGATGCGTATCATTGAGATGGGGGCGCATGAACATGATCGACATGCCGCCTTTATTAGCCATCTACCCCATATCCTCAGCTACTCATTAGCCAATACTGTCTTAGAACAAGAAGATCGTGGAGCGATTTTGGCATTGGCTGCAGGTGGATTTCGAGATATGAGCCGTCTGGCAAAAAGCTCTCCTGAGATGTGGCGAGATATTTTCAAACAAAATAAAGAAAATCTTCTTAAATCAATTGACTATTTTGAAAAACACCTTGCCTATGCGCGGATGCTCACTGAAGAGGAGAGATGGGAGGATCTTAAGGTCTGGATGGAAGAGGCTGGAGAGCTTCATAAGCTCTTTGACCGCTAAACAGGTTAGTTACCGCCAAAGTGCAAAAGTGCACTACCCCATGTCAAGCCACCACCAAAAGCATCCAAAAGCATCAGATCACCTTTTTTAAGGCGCCCTGATTCATAGATATCGTTGATAGCCATTGGGATAGAGGCGGCTGATGTATTTCCATACTTCTCAACCGTCAAGACAATTTGGCGCTCCTCAAGACCCAACGCATCACCTACGGCTTTAATAATACGATGATTGGCCTGATGTGGAATAAAGTGATCAATCGCTGATTGGGGGATATTGTTCGCCTCAAGAATATGGCGAACATCGTTGGTTAATGTCTTAACAGCAACCTTAAAGGTCTCATTTCCCCGCATTTTAATATAGTTTAGCCGATTCTCAAGAACCTCAGTGCTACAAGGATGTCGGCTACCACCCCCTGGTGTAATAAGAAAATCTTGATATTCACCATCAGCTGAGATATGAACATCAAGAATAGCTTCATTGGGATTGTCTGTTGCACTAATAACCGCTGCCCCTGCCCCATCACCAAAAAGAACACAGGTTGTTCTCTCTGTATAATCAACTATGCGACTAAGAGCCTCACTGCCAACAATCAAAATATTCTTTGCCATGCCTGATTCGATAAAGGCTTTAGCTGTAGCCAAGGCATAGATAAACCCGCTACACGCAGCAGAAAGATCAAAAGCTGGAACATTGCGGATATCAAGCTTGTCAGCTAAAACACATGCTGTCGAGGGCATACAGAAGTAGTCAGGAGAAATTGTTGCAACAACGACCATATCGATCTGATCAGGAGTAAGGCCTGAACGTTTCAGGGCTACTGATGCTGCTTGATAACCCAAATCTGAGCACGCTTGCTCTTCGGAGGCAATATGGCGCTCCCGTATGCCTGTGCGTTTAATGATCCACTCATCAGTTGTATCAACCATCTGTTCAAGATCATTATTGGTTAAGACCTTGTCGGGAACATACGCGCCAATCGAGCGCATCGAGGCATAGACTTTTTTCACTGAGAAAATTCCACTAATGATTTTTCGATATGCTTTGTCACATCAGCTTCAACATAGCCAATTGCCTGAAAGATGGCATTCTTGATCGCCTTGGCATTACTCTTTCCGTGACTGATGATCACACACCCATTGATTCCAAGCAACGGAGCCCCACCATACTCGGCGTAGTCAATCTCTTTTTTAAGCTTTTTAAAAACTTTTTGCATAAACAAAGCGCCCACAGTCGCAAAGGGAGACTGTCGAATATTGTTTTTTAGAAATTTCCCGATAGTCTCAGCAACACCTTCACTTGTTTTCAAAAGGATATTGCCAACAAATCCATCGCATACAACAACATCAACACTACCATCAAAGATATTATTGCCCTCGACATTTCCAACAAAATAGGGAAATGATTTCAAAAGCTTATGTGTCTCTTTGACAACCTCATTTCCTTTACCCTCCTCTTCACCATTGGCCAATAGACCAACACGAGGCTTTTTACGCCCAAGAATATCTTGCGCGTACGTTGCTCCCATCAACGCAAACTGATAGAGATGTTCAGGCTTAGCGTCTACATTGGCTCCAACATCAAGAACAAGTGTCTTATTTCCTTTGTCTGTTGGCATCAGTGTCGCAATAGCAGGACGAAGAATCGATTTAGCACGGCCGATGCGTAGTGTCGCCAAACTCATCGTTGCGCCACTATGGCCTGCTGAGACGACAGCATCGGCCTTACCCTCTCTAACCAATTCGCATGCTTTGTAAATCGAGCTATCACGCCTTTTGAGTGCATCGGTTGCACCATCAGACATATCGATTACATCGAGTGCCTCAACGATTTCGATTCGGTTATGCAACTCTTTTGGTAGAAGCTCCAGTATCTGCGTTGGATCGCCTACCAAAACAGGCTCGAAAGAACGACTCTTGAGTGCTTCAAGGAGACCTTTCACGATTGGCGAGGGACCAAAGTCCCCTCCCATCGCATCTATTGCGACTCTGACCATGCCTAAGACGCAGCTATTTTTTTGCGCCGGTCGTTGGGCTCACATGATGAGGCAAACGATAGCTTCCATCCTCGCATTTAACGGGCATTGGAAGGGTTGCTTTGTAGTGTGTGCGGCGCTTCGCGGCACGCGCATGACTAACACGTCTCTTTGGTACTGCCATAACAAATCCTTTTTAGTAAGATATATCGCGAAATATCGCATCGGGCTTTGCGTGATACCCCTGCCTGATTGCCTCTATCTCGCTATAAAAAATTTCATCAAAATCAACATAACCATCAAAAAATTCAATTGTATCATAATCGGGATCATCACCCTTTCTGATTCCATCTGTCGCTCTAATGGCAACCTCTTCATCGACATGGTAAATAAAGGGTTCACCTGTTAGATCACAAATAAGTTCTATTTCACCTTTGAGATGACCATCGATCAATGCGATGCCAGCTCCCCCTTTTTTGAAGGTTCCGCTAAAGGAGATTTTTCCTCCTTCCACCTCACGTTCAAAAGAGAACTCCTTAGAGAGTGGTGTAATCTTTTTAAAATCGATCTTCACCAGCCCTCTCCAGCAGATTATAGCATCTCGGCACAGCTAAAGAAAAATGAAATCTCTCGCTTTGCGCTCTCAAGGCTATCTGAGCCATGCACAGCATTAGCATCGATGCTTTCAGCAAAATCGGCTCGAATGGTACCTGGCTCTGCCTTTTTAGGATCTGTAGCGCCCATGAGCTCACGATTTTTCATCACAGCATTTTCGCCCTCAAGTACCATGACAAGAACAGGACCGCTTATCATAAATGAGACAAGATCGTTAAAGAAAGGGCGCTCTTTATGCTCAGCATAAAATCCACCGGCTTGTGCCTCTGAAAGATGCATCATACGCGCCGCAACGACTTTAAGGCCATTTGTCTCAAATCTATCGATAATCTTTCCGATAACATTTTTTGCTACAGCATCAGGTTTGATAATAGAAAGGGTGCGCTCTACCACTGAAACTCCTAAATAGTTTTCGGTGCTCTTCTTGGCACCTTATGGAATGTTGATTGTAATTTAAATTATAGTGAAAGTTAGCTTTAAGAAGATTAAAAAGATGGGGCAGCAGGAGCAATGGCTCCCGCTGTTACATTACTCAACACAAGGCGTGCCGGCAGGAATACCTCGTTTATTGCCCTCATCCCATACGATACACCCTTCTGTGGGGCACGCAGAGGCACAGGCAGGCTCGTCATGGTAGCCTTCACACTCAACACATTTGTCGGGGTAGACATAATAGTTCTCAGCGCCTGTGGGATTATCTTCATCGTCAACAATCGCCTCGACAGGGCACTCATCAATGCAGGCACCACAGTTGATACAAATATCAGTAATTTTAACAGCCATACAAAACTCCTCCAGAGGGATAATAAATTTAGGTGTAGGGTAAACCCGACGCCCCTTCGTGAAAACTATAACACAGAGAAGTTGAAATCATTATAAATCATAGACCAAAATAACTTCTAATCTCACCAACTTGATCACATTTTTCCCATGTAAATTCAGGAAGCTCTCGTCCAAAATGACCATAAGCAGCCGTTTTTCGATAGATGGGGCGTAAAAGATCAAGCGATTCAATAATACCTTTAGGCGTCAATCTAAAAATTTCTCGCACACACCCCTCAAGTCTCTCTTCATCCACGCGCGCCGTACCATGGGTATCAACCATCACAGAAACAGGATCGACAACACCGATCGCATAGGCAAGTTGCACTGTTGCGCGATCACATACCTCGGATGCAACAAGATTTTTAGCGATGTATCTGGCCATATAGGCAGCACTACGATCAACTTTTGTAGGATCCTTACCTGAAAAAGCTCCCCCACCATGTGGACAGCTACCCCCATAGGTATCAACGATAATCTTTCGTCCTGTCAACCCGGCATCACCATGCGGTCCACCAATCACAAATCGCCCTGTCGGATTGATATAGGTTCGCATGTTGCTTGCACGCATCTCTTCAGGAATCACCTTTTCGATAATTTCAACCATCACATCATTGATAATTCGCTCTTGGCTCACATCAGGCGCATGTTGTGTTGAGACAACAACCGCCTCAACATGAACCGGGGTGCTACCATGATAGCGAACCGAAACCTGAGCTTTACCATCAGGGCGAAGATAGGGTAAACGGCCACTTTTACGCGCTGTGGCAAGTTCTTGGGTTAGTCGATGAGCTAAATAGATTGGCAGGGGCATCAAAACATCAGTTTCACGACAGGCATAGCCAAACATCAACCCCTGATCGCCCGCACCAATCTCCCCACCAGCCTGTGTCACACCCTGATCAATATCGGGGGATTGCTCACCTAAGGCATTCAGCACAGCCGCACTTCTATAGTCAAAGCCATAACTTGCATCGGTATAGCCGATGTCTCGAATCACATCTCGCGCCACATCTTGCAATGGAACATAGGCATGCGTCTTCATCTCTCCAGCCACAATACACAACCCTGTCGTCAAGAGGGTTTCGCAAGCAACATGGGCACTTGGATCCTTCTCTAAAAGATAGTCAAGGATTGCATCACTAATCTGATCGGCCATCTTATCTGGATGTCCTTCAGTCACCGATTCTGAAGTAAAAAGATAGCTCTGTGGCATAGTCATCATCCTAACAATTTAAAATTCAAAAGCAACATTATAAACATATGCGATTATAACACTCATTGACTTAGCCTTTCTTTTTATTTTTTAAGTTTGTTAAAAGATTAATTTCGTTACTATTAGATCGTTTTTAGAAAATTTCTAATTTAGGAGATTACCATGTGTACGCTTGTAACTAAAAAAGCACCCGATTTTACCGCCAATGCGGTTCTTGCAGACAATACGATTGTTTCTGACTTTAACCTATACAAAAACATCGGACCAAAAGGGGCTGTTGTCTTCTTTTATCCTTTGGACTTCACCTTTGTTTGTCCATCAGAATTGATCGCTTTTGATCATCGTCTTAACGAATTCCATGAGCGTGGCATCAATGTGATTGCTGTCTCTGTTGATAGCCATTACACACACCTTGCTTGGAAAAATACCCCGGTTGAGCGCGGCGGTATTGGCCAGGTTCGCTACCCCATGGTTGCTGACTTGACGAAAAAAATTAGCGAAGAGTATGGTGTTCTTCTGCCTGGTGGCGTAGCACTTCGCGGAAGCTTCTTGCTTGATAAAGATGGAACAGTTCGCCATGCTGTTATCAACGACCTTCCTCTTGGACGCAACATCGATGAGATGATTCGCATGGTTGATGCGATGATCTTTACCAATGAGTATGGCGAGGTCTGCCCAGCTGGCTGGCATAAGGGCGAAAAAGGTATGAAAGCCTCTCCTGAGGGTGTAGCTGAATATCTTGCCGAAAACGCTGACAAACTCTAATACTGACTCTTCCCGGCTTATGCCGGGATCCTCACGACACTACTTGTTTGGCTTGAGATCTGTCAGGATCGATGCTGCTATTTGACTGGGTAAAAGCCCGAGCGACTCCTCAACAACCTCTGTCTTCCCATGTGTAATAAAATAATCACCATACTCAAAACTTTTTAAGCGAACCATCTGATCCTTCTCGGCCAAAAGCTCCAACAAGGCACTACCAACACCCCCGGCTTTAGCACTATCACTCATCACATACCATCGTTGATAGCGGTTGGCAAGCTCCAACAGCGCCGTTTCATCCAGTGGCTTAAGGAAACGTAGATCAACAACCGCCGCAGAGACTCCTGCAGCTGCCAGCTCCTGACGCACTGCCATGGCGCGGCCCACACCATTACCATACCCAACCAACAGCAGATCATCTCCCTCAGCCATCATCTGCAATCGTCCAAGTTCAAAACCAGAAGAGGGTACCTGTTCATGTGGATAAAAAGCACCCCGTGGGTAACGGAAGGCACATGGTTTGGGGCAATCAATCGCAAAACGAAGTGCTTGACGCATCGTCTCTTCATCGCGCGGGGCAAAGAGTACGATGTTGGGAATGGGGCGCAAATACGAAAGATCGAATGCTCCTTGATGGGTCTCGCCATCCTCTCCAACAATCCCTGCTCGATCAATCGCAAAGATAACCGGAAGCCCTTGAAGACAGACGTCATGGATCACCTGATCATAACCACGCTGCAAAAAGGTTGAGTAGAGAGCACAAACAGGCCTTAACCCCTCTTTGGCCAGGGCAGCTGCACTTGTAACAGCATGCTGCTCGGCAATCGCTACATCCCAAAAACGATCACCCATCGCCTCGATTGCCCCCTTCATTCCAGTTCCTGAGGGCATTGCTGCCGTGAGTCCGACAATACGATGATCTTCTTTAGCAAGACGGATTAACTCTTCCCCAAAAATAGCTGTTGCCGATTTGGCTGATGAAGAAGTTGTCAATGGCTTACCGGTAGCAAGATCAAATGGGCCAACACCATGCCAATGCTCATGCCCCCCTTCAGCTATAGTATAACCCTTACCCTTGATCGTCTGAGCATGAACAACAACCGGCTTACCAAGGTTTTTAGCCAGCGTCAACACCTCAACAAGATCACTTAAGTTGTGTCCATCAACCGGACCAATATATTCTAACCCAAGCTCTTCAAATAAAATCCCAGGGGTAATGAGCTTAAGGCTCTCATCAAAACGCTTAGCAAGAAATTTCATATCGGGGGGCATCGTCTGTAATGCTTTACGGACCCATCCTTTAATCCCCTGATAAGAGCGCCCGGCCATCAATTTAGAAAGATACTGACTAATCGCCCCGATAGGTTTTGAGATGCTCATCTCATTGTCATTAATAATAATGACAACAGGATACTTGCGCTCTCCCAATTCATTCAAGGCTTCATAGACCATTCCGGCTGTCATTGAGCCATCACCAATCAACACAACGGGGATTCGCTGCTCTTCTTTTAAGGCAATAGCCTTTGCAGCCCCGACAGCCACTGAGATTGAGGTTGAGCTATGTCCGGCTCCAAAGTAATCAAAAGGGGACTCTTTAGGCTTAATATAACCCGAAATACCACCAAATTGTCGAAGTGTATCAAATCTCTCCCATCGATCGGTCAAAAGCTTATGAGCATAGGCTTGATGGCTTACATCATAGATAAAAGGATCGCGCGTCACATCAAAGACTGTATGCATGGCAACAATAAGATCAACAGCCCCGAGAGAACTGGAGAGATGCCCGCCATTACGACTGACTGTTTGTAAAATTTTTTGCCGTATCGCAGCAGCAATTTCTTCAAGTTCTGCGATAGATTTTCCGTTGAGATTAATCATGTCCAAGATGATCCATGATAGAGTTTTTGAGATTCTGAATCCGCGTCGCAATCGTACCATCTAAATTGCGCGCCTCACTATGAAGCACCACGCCACCAGGGGCTACCGCCTGATCTTCAATTACCTTAATCACTTGCTCATCGGGTGCCAACTCACTGCAAAATTGGCTGTAGTCAACAGGATTGACATGCAGTGTGATGCGCGTTGCATCTGCAACCTGAGCAATAAGCTCTCTGGCAATTGCTGCGGCAATCTTTGCAGAACGCTGCCCAACCTCTAACTCGATCACCTCTTGAGCAATCAGCAAAGCTGCTTGCGTCATCTCTCCTTCAAACTTAGATAGACGCCCTTTCAAATCGGCAACAACAGAATTTAACTTCCCAATAGCATCACGAACATTACTCTTTTGTCGTTGAAGATCGGCAGAAAGCTCCTCCATTGCCTTAGCTTGACCTTCAGCAAAACCATCCTTGTAAGCGCGCCCCTTCTCCTCTTCCAATCTGGCAGCAAACTCTCCTTGCTGCCGCTCCATCTGCATCTCCATCTTGACCAGATTCGTAGAGAGATCATCGATTTTTTTCATCAACTCATCGACAAATTTAGGATCAATCGAGGGCTGTGAAGATGGGGCTATCGTCGATGTTCCGTGATGAGCATAAGCCTCTTGGAAGGGGGTAAATCCTCCCCCATCAAAACCACTAGCCTCCTTTTCTGCCTCTTTAGAAGATGTGCCTCCTGCACCGAGCGAACGAAACTTATAGACTTGGACTATGTGGCCTTGTGTGTTTTTAGATGAAATGACTTTGCGCATTATTCAATTGTCTCCTCGGCCTCACCGATCTGGATCACACCCGTTTGTGCTAACTGCTGGACAACATCAACAATTCGTCGTTGTGCCGCCTCAACCTCTTTAACCTTCACAGCCCCCATAAACTGCATCTCTTCAAGCATATTTTGAGCCGCTTTTTGGGACATATTCATCAATATTTTTTGCTTGAGCTCTTCGGTTGTCGATTTAAGAGCCAACATCAAATCTTTTCGATCAACCTGTTTAAGGAGCTCTTGCACTGCTCTATTATCAAGCTTGACAATATCCTCAAACGTAAACATCATATCTTTAATTGACGTTGCTAACTGCTCATCAACTTGCTCGATATAGGCAAGGGTTGCTTGTGCTGCCTTCTGGCCAAGTCGGTTAAAGATATCAGCAACGGC
>JAINCO010000142.1:0-7958 GCA_036574095.1 Campylobacterales bacterium
TCACAAAATTGTCACTATATAAAACCGTTTGAGCAGGCAGGAGGATCCGAGTTCTTTCTTGCATGCATACACGTCACAGTCACAGTCACACAACATGGCTTCCTCCTGTCTTCGCAAGCGGTTTTCAAATCTTTAAAGGAGGTGTTCAGTGGAAATGGTTGGGTTATATCCCTTGTTTTATTTCCCACAGATCGGCTCGGCTTGGTTGATGGGAATTACCGGTACCATCCATATTTTGGCGTCGCATACATCCGTGGGTGCGGCTATACTATTTGCGTTCTTGGCGCATAAGGCATACAAGGAGAACAGGTCGGACCTGTATGATTACATGAAAAAATACGGGATGTTCCTGTTGATTTTTTCTTATGTACTCGGTTCGATTAGTGGGCCTGGCATCTGGTATACGGCTACGGCCGCAAGTCCAAGAGGTATTAGTGCTTTGATCCATAACTTTGTTTGGGTATGGGCAACCGAGTGGGTATTCTTTGTCTATGAGGTTATAGGCGTTTTTGCTTTGGTCTATTTCATCGATAAAATTGACCGCAAATCGCACCTGATTCTTACATATACATTTGCGCTTGCCTCCCTTGGAACGTTGTTCTTGATCATCGGTATCATCAGCTTTATGATGTGGCCTGGTAACGAAGCATTTTATATGACCGGTTCAGCAAGTGATGCTTTCTTTGGTATCAATACTTTCCCGCACATGTTCCTTCGGATCGGCTTTATGATCATGATGTCGGGTGTGATCGGGCTCATAATTTCAAGCGCACTCAAAGACAAGGAGCTTAGCAGCGAATTGACACGAAAAATGGGTGTTGTTAGCTTGATCGGCGGTTTTTTGACGATGGTCTTTTTTGCGTGGTATCTTTTGACTCTGCCGGAAAGCGCCGATACACTGCTTGATATTTATCTGCCTGACATTCTGACTAGTCGCATTGGTTTGATTGCTGCTTTTGCCATCTACTTTCTCGTTGCGATTTTCGCTCCGCGCCTTATAAAGCAGCCGGTTGCAATTGCTATGCTTTTTGTGATCGCGATTGTCGGGCTCTGGCCTGGAGAAAAGCTACGCGAAAGTTTGCGCAAACCCTATGTAGCAGGCCGCTACATCTATAGTAACCAGATTATTGCGCGTGATGTACCCGGTAAAGGGATTAAAAGCGAAGTTGATATCGTAGCACAGCATGGTCTTTTGAAAGTCAACCCTTGGATTCCGGATAGGCTTAGGACCATCACCCCTGAAAATAAACTTGAAGCAGGAGAGTTGCTGACAAAGCTGGCATGTTCGAACTGTCACGGTTTGGAAAAAGATGCCAAGTTCAGACCACTTATGGAGAAGCTGGCCGGGCAGGATGCTGAATCGATCAAAGCATTTTTGAAGGGTGTCCTAGCAGAAGGCGCTGATCCATACATGCCAAAGATTGCTCTTCCAGACGAAGAGTTTGATGCCATGGCGGCTTGGATCGCCACTCAAAATCACTAAGGAGTCATATGATGGATGCTGCAACCTTAAATTTGCTGCGTGATCCTGCCGGAGTCCCTTTCTATCCGGTAGTATTTCAAGTTCTATATGTGCTAACATGGGCTTTGCATGCCGCTTTTGTTTTGTTGGCCTTTGGAAGCATGGGGCTTTCGCTTGTCGGTGTGGGTAAGCAGAAAATTGATGAAAACTGGAAGATTCTAACAGCTCATATGATTCAGACAGGCAAAGTCAGCGTCTCGTTGCTGATTTTATTGGGCATTGCTCCTCTTTTGTTCACACAGGTTATCTATGATCCCAACTGGTATGTAGCCAACTCACTTTCCGGTGTGTTTGTTTTTTTGTTTATTTATACGTTGATTGCGGGCTATCTGATGTTTTATTGGTATTACTATGCCAATAAAAAAGGTTCTTCTTCTAGCGGCCTGATAGGAACTATATCTTTCTTGCTTCTTGTTTTTGCCGGTATTTTGATGCATGTCTTTGCAGTAGAATCTATCCAGCCTGAGAAATGGATGGAATGGTATGCGCCAAATGGTAAGGTTGATACTTCAGGTACCAATTTCCATCTTGATCCAATTAGGCTTGCTTTTATGGTCAGTCTTTCGGTGCCGGTTTTAGGGATTTTTCTGCAAAATTACAGCCAGTTTCTAAGCACTCGTTCTGATTTCAAGGCCACATATATCGAATTTACAAAAAAATTGGGGACCAAGCTGGCTACTGTTGGGCTGCTTATTAGCGCCGTTTTGTATGTGCTTTGGACTCTCAAAGAGGGAGTTTTGTTTCACCCAATATCTTTGCTGACGGTAGTGGGCGTTGTAGCGTTGCTTTTCCTGGCTATGAAAAATTCTAACAGCTATATCACAACTGGCGTATTGGTTGTGGTTGCCTTGCTTATCTCAGCGGTGCGGGAGTATATCAAATATAACATTATGGCCAAGATTGGGTATAATATCTATGATTATCCGATGAATATAGACTGGCCTAGTGTTGTAATGTTCTTGCTTACTTTCGTTTTCCTTGGATTTACAGGGGTTGCCTACATTGCAACGATGGCGTGGAAGGTAGGTAAAACAGAAGGGGTCTTTGATGCCCAAAGTTTCGCTCCGACACGAAAGCTAGGTATTGCAACGTTATCGATTTTGGTGGCGTGGTGCTTGGTCTATTTTGGATGGGGGTTATATACTGTCTTTAAAAACTCTCTTCTTTAAAAAACGGGCGGCTCTTTCTTATGAGGGCCGCTCTTATTGAATCCTCTGAATAAGCCATGCTCAATACAAGGCATATCAATCTTAAGTATATTCTTAAATAAATTTTGAGACAATTTTTTACTTCACTTACGCTCATAACTACAAGTACCCATCGTGGCAAACTCTTGGCAAGAAGTGTTTATTCAGAGGGTTTAATTAAAAAAGATTATTCTATCATCTTTTCATAGCCTAGGGTGAGATTGCCCTTGGATTAGTTATTTGTAGGAGAAGGATGATGAATAAAATTTTGTTTGTGGAAGATGATAGGCTCTATGCCGATACAATCGAGGACTTTTTATCGGAAAACGGCTTTGATGTCGATATCGTTGCTGACGGTGAAGCGGCGATTGAACGATTGAGTCAAAACCGCTACGATCTTTATCTAATCGATTTGAAGCTGCCAAAACTTGGGGGCTTTGAGCTTTTGGAGCTGATCAAAAATAGCGGTGATGACAGGCTGGCGATTATTTTGACCACAAACATGAATGCCCATGCAGCCGTTAAAGGCTTTTCGCTCGGATGTGATGATTATATCCGGAAAAACTGCGATCTAGCAGAGCTTTTGGAGAGGATCCGCCGCTCTATTTACCGCTCTTACCATTCCAAAAGCAACTGGATCGACTTGAAAGATGGCTACATGTTTGACCTCTCAGCCAAGGTTTTAATGCGGCACGGCGAGATTGTCGCTCTTAAGAAAAAAGATAAAAAGGGGTCAGAGTGATTATTTGAAATAGCTTAAATCTATCACCTGTAGCAGGGAAGCGTGAGATAGTCAAGCCCCTGTTTTATAGATCCCTTTTTAATGTCATCTTCAAAACTCAAAATGACTACCATCTTGCGTAGATAATAAGCGCGCGCGAGGGCAATAAAGAGGCAAGAGTGTATGTCAAGAGACTAAACAAAATCCCGTTTCAAAAATGGTTCCGCTTAGAGAGTGAAAACCCGGAGTATCCACACATTGACATCGACTCAAACGAAAAATTGGAGGCGCGTCATATCATCGGAGTAGTGCGCTGCAAGATTAAGCTATATTAAACAGCAAAATGTCACTTTATCTATTTTTGACAACTTCTCATTATCCATCACACCCCATCAAATATCCCGCCTTTAAACATCACGGCGGGATGACTTACAAACACCGTTTAAAATCGATTTATACGGCATTTGAAGGCTATTTTTACACTGAAAAAGTATCTCTTTTAAACAGATTTTTTGGAGAAATAAACGACTTAGGGAGCAACAGGAAAAAACGCATCCTAAATTTTGCAGATAAAATGAAATACAACTTGAAAGAATGTGCCTATTTTAAGGGCTTCAAAAGGATAATCGCAAAATATTTGTGACTATCATTTCATCTACCCCCTTACAAAAAGATATGTTTATGATACGCATATCAAAAAAATACCGCGTTATCTATGAAAAAATCGAACAACGATTGATTATCTTAGTTCTGCAGATCGCTCATTGTGTGGGGGGTTATGACTGCAGCGTGATTTTATCCACATCTTTGCTGCGGATGAGAGACTTAAGTCATTTCAAATAATCACACTAACTCCTCTTCAGTGGAGCGATTGAAAAGCTTTGACTCTTTTTAAGTGCTTTAGGAAACCTGAGTATGCTATGGGTGGTGGCTAGGCATGTGGCTTGCGCAATGTCCCTCGCTTTGATGATCATAATATGAGGTCTCAGGTTGTAACAGGGCGTGGGTGACGCCGGCATGGGCAAGCTCATGGCGCAGTGATTGAAGGATCGCCTCGACTTCTTTAAGCGTCAATGTCTCATCAAGCACGAGATGAGCCGAAAAAAATAGATCCTGTGAGGAAGGCTTGCTTAGATGAAGATCGTGAACTTGATGAACCATGGGATGACGAAGAAGAATAGCGGCTAGCTCCTCAACCTTGGCTGCATCGACACGATCAATAAGACTCGCAAAAGAGCGGCGCAACAAGGGTGCGTTACCCATCAAGATCACAACAACAAAAAGCAACGAAAGAGCTGGATCAATCCAGCTAATCTGCCACAACGCCATCACCACGCCACCTACAACAACAGCCAAAGAGAGTAGCGCATCACTTGCCATGTGCCAAAAAGCAGCACGCACAGCAAGATGATCATGCTCGTGATGATGGGTGTGGGTATGGGTATTAAGCAGATAGGCGCTTAGACTATTGACGATCAATGCAACGGCAGCGGTCATCATCGTTAGCCATCCATCAACAGCAACAGGATGCAATAAGCGATCAAGAGCCTCAAAACCAACCCAAATCATCAACAAAGAGAGAAAAGAGGCGTTGATGAGTGTCGCCATCATCTCGCTGCGCACATAGCCATAAGTCATCGTCGAAGTTGCTTCTCGCTGAGCTGCTTTTAACGCGATCGCCGTCACCACAAGCGCCAACAGATCACTTAAATTGTGCCACGCATCCGAAAGCAGCGCAAGTGAGCCACTAATCACACCGATAAGACTCTCAAGGAGAACAACGACCCCATTGAGTACAATAACCAAAATAACACGCTTTTGTGCATCCATTCTCTCTCCTTCTCTCTTCTTCAGTGACCAAAGAGAGGCTTCATGACTCTTGGTCGCTTGGAAGAATTGGATGAAGAGTCTCGATGCGCGCATTAGCGACCATCGTGGCATCTTGAAGCTGGACACAAGATCCTGGCGCGAGTGATGCCAATCCTGTTGGCCGACCCTCCCAAACCACCTGCGCATACCCCTTAGAAATTCGTAGCGATGGCTCCTGTGCTTTTAAGGCAGCCTCAAGCGAGAGAACGTACTCGCGACGCTGGGCGAGAAGTTGCCTCATGGCATGTTGCAATGAGACAGCCAAAGCGGGAAGTGGCATCGCACGCGCCTCGATACGCTGCTTAACTAACCGCAATAGCTCATGGTGAAGCCTTGTTAGCTCTTGCGCCATCCGCGCCAATGTTGCCTTGGGAGAGTGGGCTGCAATCATCTGACCAAAATGCGCAACCTCTCGTTGTTTTAGCGCCAATCGTTGTGTCATGACGGTGCGCATTCTTGTTGCAATCTCATCAAGCATCATCGCAATGTCAAAACGATCAGGAAGCGCCATCTCCATCGCTGCTGAAGGTGTAGGAGCGCGCACATCAGCAACAAAATCGCTAATGACATAATCAATCTCGTGGCCAACAGCCGAGATAATCGGCGTCTTTGCCTCCCAAATCGCGCGCGCTACCTCCTCATCATTAAAGGCCCAAAGATCCTCGATACTTCCACCGCCTCGCCCCACGACAATGATATCATACCCCATCGTGTCAGCCAATCGAATATGGCGTGCAATCATTGGCGCAGCCCCTTCTCCTTGCACAAGGGTATTGAAGAGCTCAAGCCTCACCAAAGGCCACCGTTTTGCTGCTACGCGCTTCATATCTTCAATCGCAGCACCTGTGGCGGAGGTAATAAGGGCGATACGAGTGGGAAACTTTGGCAGGGGCTTTTTGTGCGCTGCATCAAACCACCCTCTTGCTTGGAGAGCCGCCTTAAGCTGCTCATAGGCTAACATCAGCGACCCAATCCCTGAGGGCTCCATCGTCTGAACCATCACCTGGTATTCACCGCGGGGCGTATAAAGACTGATGCCTCCTGTCACAAGAACCTTTTGGCCATTGGCAGGACGAAATTTCACACGGCTATTGTTTCCCCTAAACATCACACAACGAATAGAACTCTCTTCATCCTTAAGTGAAAAATACCAGTGGCCTGAGGTATGCGCGGTGAAGTTGGAGATCTCCCCTTCGATAACAACGCTACTAAAGGTTGCCTCTAACCACGCCTTAATCTGGGCATTTAGTTCTGAAACAGTTAAAGGACGATTCACGGCTTTCGTGCGATCATCAGTGTACAGACGCCAAAACTATAGTTTTGCGCGGTGACCACCTCAAAACCTGCCTCTTGTAGCTCTTCTGCCATTTCATCAGTTGAGAGAAATTCATCGATACTCTTAGGAAGATATTTATAAGCAGCATAGTTACGGCTCACCAAAGCACCAATCCAAGGGAGAATATTTTGAAGATACCAGCGTGCCAAAGGAGCGAGAAAGGCGCGGTTTGCACGGGTAAATTCAAGGATCACAAGTAGTCCTCCAGGTCGAAGGATTCGATAGAACTCACGCCACGCCTTTTTTCTTTCGACAACATTACGGATACCGTAGGCGATACTTGAAAGATCAGCACTCTCATCAGCCAATGGTATCGCTGTGGCTGTGGCTTCAATAAAAGTAGTATCAGGAAATTTCTTGCGTGCTACAGTAAGCATCCCTACTGAAGGATCGATCCCCACGGTCTCGATGCCGCGTAAGCCCGCACGCGCTGCCTCATGGTGCCAAACACCAATCATATCACCCGTTCCTGTGGCAACATCGACAATCAATGGCCTTTCAACGCTACCAAGTAACGCAAATGCCTCACGACACCCCCTCTGGCGCCATGCTGTATCGGCACCGAAACTGATAATACGATTGGCCAGATCATAGGTTTTGGCGATATCATCAAACATCGCCACAATTTTTTGCTGCTTATCCAATAAAGGCTCACTTATAGGTTAGATGGCTATAAAGGCGAATGATATGTGGATCGGTTGCACCAATCGCATCGCGATCTTTCTCATCATAATCGATATGGATAAGTAGATCACGGATGATATTCAGGCGTGCCTTACGCTTGTCGTTCGCATCGACAATAATCCATGGCGCATAAGGTGTGTGGGTGCGAATAAACATCTCCTTTTCAGCCTCTTTGTAATCATCGTAGTGCTCATGCGCCGCTAAATCAACAGGGCTTAGTTTCCACATCTTTAGTGGATCGGTCTTTCGCGCAGCGATACGCGCACTCTGCTCTTCTTTGGTAATTGTCAAATAATATTTAAAAAACATAATCCCATCATCGACAAGCATCTCCTCAAAACTTGTCACCTGGCGGAAAAACTTTTGATACTCCTCATTTGTACAAAAACCCATCACGCGCTCAACACCCGCACGGTTGTACCAACTTCGGTCAAAAAGGACAATTTCACCCCCACTGGGCAGATGAGAAGAGTAGCGCTGAAAATACCACTGTGTCTTTTCGATATCTGAAGGTTTAGAGAGAGCAACAACTCTAAGCCCGCGAGGGTTAAGGTGCTCTGTAATCCGCTTAATCGTCCCCCCTTTACCAGCCGTATCGATACCTTCAAAAATAACAAGAAGTCGCTTGCCTTTATCCTT
>JAINCO010000143.1:0-2777 GCA_036574095.1 Campylobacterales bacterium
AGGCATGGAGCATTATGAATGCGACACCTGACATCGCAGTCTTGATCACCGACTGGAATATGCCTGAGATGAATGGATTAGAGCTTGTCAAAAAAGTTCGCGCCGAAGCTAAGTATGCCGATATGCCCATCATCATGGTCACAACCGAAGGAGGAAAAGCAGAGGTTATCACTGCTCTTAAGGCTGGGGTAAATAACTACATTGTTAAGCCCTTTACCCCTGAAGTCCTCAAGCAAAAGCTTGAGGCGGTTCTTGGGGTGAGCCAATAGTGAAAGCGACATATTTCGAAGTGACGATCACTCCCTCAGGGTATCATGATATCATTCTCTCTTATCTGATTGACATCTTTCCTCATGCAATCGAAGAGAGTGAAGAGAGGTTTATCCTTCGTAGTGAAGAGCCTTTGACGGATGTGATTACTCAAGTCGAGGAGTTTTGTCGTGAACTTTCAGGGCGTGTTGGCGAAGAGGTGTCGTGCAAGGTTCGAGTAGAAGAGCGTCAAAATATTGATTGGATTGAAGAGTACAAGCGCTCAGTCTTGCCTGTTGCATGCGGTCCATTTTATGTTCGCCCCAGTTGGCATGAGCCGCAAGAGGGGATGATTGATCTGCTCATTGATCCAGCTTTGGCGTTTGGATCGGGGCACCATCCCTCGACATGTGGTGTGCTTCAGATGATTGCCGACTGTGCCAAAAGTGGGGCAGCGATGCTTGATGTGGGGTGTGGTAGCGGTATTTTGGCGATTGCAGCAGCCAAGCTTGGGATGAAGGTCTCTATTTGTGACACCGATCCTTTGGCATTGGATGCAAGCCGTGAAAATTTTGAAAAAAATCATGTCTGTTTTGAGGAGTCGTGGGTTGGATCGGCCAATCGCGCCAAGAGAGACTATGATTTAGTGGCAGCCAATATTGTGGCCGATATCTTGATGTTGATTGCGTCCGATCTTAAAAAGTGCCTTGCTCCTGGTGGCACACTGATTCTTTCAGGTATTGTCAAGAAGTATCAAGAGGCTGTTTTGGCTAAATATGCCGATTTGGTATGTGATGAGGTGCGCGAGATTGACGAGTGGGTAACGCTGCGATTAAGCCACCCGGGCACCAAAGTCGGCAAATCTAATGAAAGATAATGAGAGACATGGAAACGAAACAACCAAACAATCAAAATGGAGGGCCTGACGGGTTTTTTAATAAAAACCCGCTCTTGCTTTTTGCGCTTTTTTCTGTGATTGCGATTTTGGTCTTTAAGACCTTTGTTGCTCAAGAGGGGGGAGAGGAGTTTGCGACCGCTGGTGGTGTGACCCAAACGAAGCGTATTGACTACTTTGAGCTCAAAGAGCTCATCCGCAATGGTGCAATCGAGAGAGTATTAATCGGTGAGACGACTATCAAGGGACTTGCGCTTAAGGATAATCAAGCGATTACATATGTAGCTGAGAGGGTATTGCCTGATACGACACTTGTACCTTTATTAGATGAGAAAAAGGTTCGCTATACTGCCTTTAGCGAGAGGAACTGGCTAACAGAGCTTCTCTTTGGATGGGTGCTGCCTGTTTTTGTCTTCTTTGGTATCTGGATGCTTTTGGCCTCAAGGATGCAAAAGAATATCGGCGGGGGCATTTTGGGTATGGGTCAGATGAAAAAATATATCAACTCCGAAAAACCCAAAGTTACCTTTGCTGATGTTGCTGGTAATGATGAAGCCAAAGAAGAGGTGCAAGAGATCGTTGAATTTCTTAAAGCACCCGAGCGTTACATCAAGTTAGGCGCCAAAATTCCTAAAGGTGTCCTCCTGGTTGGACCTCCCGGTACGGGTAAGACACTCTTGGCCAAAGCTGTTGCTGGAGAAGCGGGCGTGCCATTCTTTTCAGTGACAGGTTCAAGCTTTATCGAGATGTTTGTTGGTGTTGGTGCGAGTCGTGTGCGTGATCTGTTTGAAGGGGCAAAAAAGGAGGCACCGGCTATTATCTTTATCGATGAGATCGATGCGATTGGAAAGAGTCGCGCGGCAGGTGGATTTACTGGCAATGACGAACGAGAGCAGACACTCAATCAGTTACTGGCCGAGATGGATGGTTTTGGAAGTGAAGCACCAGTGATTGTTTTGGCAGCGACGAACCGTCCAGAAATCCTTGATCCAGCTCTTTTGCGACCTGGTCGTTTCGATCGTCAAGTTTTGGTCGATAAACCAGACTTTAAAGGTCGTATCGAAATTTTAAAAGTTCATATTAAAGAGATTAAAACAGCACCCGATGTTGATCTTGAAGAGATTGCCAAATTAACTGCTGGGCTTGCTGGTGCTGATTTGGCCAATATCGTCAATGAGGCGGCGCTTCTTGCTGGGCGTGCCAACATGGATGAGGTTGGTCAGGAGCATCTAAAAGAGGCGGTCGAGCGTGCGATTGCGGGTCTTGAGAAGAAATCTCGACGCATCTCTCAAAAAGAGAAGAAGATTGTTGCGTATCATGAGTGTGGTCATGCGCTAATAGCCGAAACAACCAAAGGAGCTAAAAAAGTTAATAAGGTAAGCATCATTCCCAGAGGACTTGCCGCGCTTGGCTATACGCTGAATACACCAGAAGAGAACAAATATCTGATGCAACGCCATGAACTGATTGCAGAAGTCGATGTGTTGCTTGGTGGGCGGGCTGCTGAAGAGGTCTTTATCGGTGAAATTAGCACGGGTGCTGGTAATGACCTTGAGCGCGCGACAGATATCATTAAAAGCATGGTTATGATCTATGGTATGAGTGATGTTGCTGGACTGATGGTTCTTGAAAA
>JAINCO010000144.1:0-1750 GCA_036574095.1 Campylobacterales bacterium
TTGGTCGCTCTGATGAGCTTGTAAGGGGGGCGATGGAGGAGATTAGAGATCTGCTTGCGCAAGCTTCAGCTGAGCTTGAGACCCTTGAATCGGTCGATATTGATGCCTTGATGCGTCGTCTTGATGAGCTCTCAGCACTTTCAAAAAGATATGGTTCTGTCAGTGAGGCTCTTAACTATCTGGCGCAAAAAGAGAAGGAGCTTGCTCGTTATGAGAGTTTTGACTTAGAGATTAAGCGACTTGAGCGAGAGGTATCAGAAGCAAAAGAGGAGGCGCTAGCCTATGCTGCCTTGCTTTCGGAGGCACGCCATCGTGTTGCGATGAAGTTAAGCGATCTTTTAACACAACTTCTAAGAGAGCTCATCTTGCCAGAGGCGAAGGTAGAGGTACATGAAACAGCACTGGGACCCATGGGGTACGATGAGGTTGTGATGATGATCGGAGCAACCGAGCTTTCTAAATTAAGCTCAGGTGAGTTTAGTCGTGTTAGGCTTGCGATATTAGCGGCTTGGCTTGAGGTGGGTTTGGATGAACGCGGAGTTCTCTTTTTGGATGAGGTAGATGCGAACCTCTCAGGTGATGAGTCGATGAGTGTGGGGCGTATCCTCAGGCGGCTTGCGCGCCACTACCAAATTTTTGCTATTAGCCATCAACCTCAGATGACCTCGCTGGCTGAACGTCACTTTTTGGTGATCAAAGAGGATGGGGTTAGTCGTGTGAGGCAGATTGAGGGGGAGGAGCGTGTGGCTGAAATTGCACGTATTATTTCTCATGGTACTATCACGCCACAGGCGCTTGCTTATGCACGAAGTATGTTAGAAGCGAACAAGGAGATAGCATGATCATCGATACCCACTGCCATTTGGATGATCTTAGGTATCAAGATGATCTTGATGAGGTCTTGGGGCGGGCCAAGGAGGCGGGTATTGCATCGATGATTATTCCAGGAGCCGATATTGCTGATCTAAAACGAGCTATAGCGTTGTGTGAGCACTATGATCATCTGTGGTTTGCAGCCGGTGTGCATCCATATCATCATGCGGTTTTTGATGAGCCCACTCTTCGTGATGCTCTTAGCCATCCTAAATGTGTTGCCGTGGGTGAATGTGGGCTTGATCACTACCGCTTGCCAGAAGATAAGGAGGAGAGGGCGCATGAGAAGCGACGACAAAAAGAGGTTTTTATCGCACAAATAGCCTTAGCAAGAGAGTTTAAGAAGCCCCTGATTGTCCATATCCGCGATGCCTCGGCTGATGCCAAAGAGATTCTTTTGGAGTATGATGCCAAGGAGGTTGGCGGTGTGTTGCACTGTTTTAATGCTGATGAGCAGCTCCTATCACTCGCAAAGCAGGGATTTTATTTTGGTATCGGAGGGGTCTTGACCTTTAAAAATGCCAAAAAATTAGTAAGCGTATTACCCAAAATCCCACTTGATCGCCTACTCTTTGAGACCGATGCTCCCTATCTGACGCCAGAACCTTTTCGAGGAAGCCGCAATGAACCAGCCTATACGGCGTTGGTGGTTGCTAAGGCGGCCGAGCTCTTAGATTGTGACCCGAGCGAATTGGCTAAGCGCTCTACGGCCAATGCACTGAGGCTTTTTGGTGCGATTATTCAGCCGCCGTCAACTGAAGAATAGCTTAAGGTTTACTACGCTATACTGAAGAATTTAAAGGAAAGGAGGGTGTGTGCGTAAGGTCGTTGTATCGTTATGGCTCTTGTTTTATCCACTTTTTGCCTCGACAACAGT